>CBFHZM010000005.1:0-44437 GCA_965660195.1 Alphaproteobacteria bacterium | reverse complement strand
ACTCGCCTCGAATTAACGTCTAAATTGCTTATATTTAATGCGTGTCGGAATATCCGACTCGGGGCCTAAGCGCCGGCGACGGTCTTCTTCGTACTCGGCATAATTACCCTCAAACCACTCAACATGGCTCTCGCCTTCAAAAGCCAAAATATGTGTGGCGATACGATCTAAAAACCAACGATCGTGACTAATGACGACAGCGCAGCCGGCGAAGTTTTCCAAGCCATCTTCGAGCGCACGCAAAGTCTCAACATCGAGATCATTGGTCGGCTCGTCGAGCAGCAGAAGATTTGCACCCGACTTCAGCATTTTTGCCAAATGTACCCGGTTGCGTTCCCCACCCGATAATAACCCCACCTTTTTCTGCTGGTCTCCGCCCTTAAAATTGAAGGCACCGACATAGGCGCGTGAATTGGCCTCGCGTTTACCAAGCGGGATAACATCAAGACCGCCGGAAATTTCTTCCCAGACCGTCTTTTTGTCGTCCAGATTATCGCGTGATTGGTCTACATATCCCATGACGACTGTTTCACCAACCCGTAAGGCACCGCCATCGGGCGACTCTTGCCCCGTCAACATGCGAAATAAAGTGGTTTTACCCGCGCCGTTCGGACCGATAACGCCGACGATACCGCCAGGGGGCAATTTAAAACTAAGATCGTCGATGAGCAGACGATCATCATAGCCTTTCGACAGGTGATCGGCTTCGATCACCACACCGCCCAAACGCGGACCGGCTGGAATTGAGATTTGCGCATGCGTGACCTCGCCATGTTCAGCCTGCTGCAATAAATCGTCATAGGCATTAATCCGCGCTTTGCTTTTCGCCTGCCGCGCTTTTGGTGAAGTCCGTATCCAGTCCAATTCGCGCGACAAAGTTCTCTGCCGTGCAACATCCTCGCGGGCCTCCTGCTCGAGGCGTTTTTGTTTTTTCTCGAGCCAGTTCGAATAATTACCCTCGTAAGGATAGCCTTGTCCCCGATCCAACTCCAAAATCCAACCAGTAATCTGATCCAGAAAATAGCGATCATGAGTAACGAGAACAACTGTCCCCTCGTAATCAGACAGATGATGCTGCAGCCAAGCAATCGTCTCGGCATCAAGGTGGTTGGTCGGCTCGTCGAGCAAAAGGAGATCTGGCTTTTCCAGCAGCAAGCGACACAGTGCGACGCGACGTTTTTCGCCGCCCGAAAGATGCGTCACCGCGCTGGTAGCAGGCGGACACCGTAAAGCGTCCATAGCCTGCTCAACTTGGCTATCGAGATCCCAAAGATTTTGCGCATCAATTTGGTCTTGCAACGCTGACATTTCATCGGCCGTCTCATCCGAATAGTTCATCGCCAATTCGTTATAGCGATCCATCAGCGCTTTTTTCTCCGCTACCCCTAGCATGACATTTTCAAAGACGGTTTTGTCGGCATCCAGCTGCGGCTCCTGCTCGAGGTAGCCGACTTTAGCGCCCTCTGCCGCCCAAGCCTCACCTTGATACTCTTTGTCCAGGCCAGCCATGATCTTCAACAGTGTCGATTTACCCGAGCCATTGACCCCGACAACACCAATTTTTGCCCCTGGATAGAATGACAACCTTATGTCCTTCAGAACTTGTTTGCCGCCGGCATAAGTCTTGGACAATCGATCCATTACGTACACATACTGATAAGACGCCATTGGCGCTGCTCCTCTATTTCTGCTGATTCAGTTGCGCAAATATAGCACTAGCATTAAGGCGATGCACCAGCTCTGCGCGCACTTCTTGCCATTTAAAACGAACAGAATTGATAACAATTTCCTCGTCCAAAACTTTTAAGTCGTCAATTAAGGGCGCCTCGGCGATGACCGATCGTATACTGCGTTGAAAAGCGGCATCACCCGACACCATATTTCGCCAATCGATCAGCTGAAAGCGTGCCAATTCTGCGGTGCGTAATGTCTGCATCTCAGCGTCGGGAAGCGGATCTTCGGCCAGCTTCTCGAGAGCGTTTAAAAACAAAGTGGATGCAAGGTCAGATGGTTGCGTACCAAGCGCCTGATCATCCAGCGCCACGCACGCCGCCGCGAAGACCGACAAATCACTAGCGCAGGCGATAAACACGCGGTTGCGCGCCGGGCGCAATGCGGAATTGAATTGTTCATCGTTGAATAACTGAAAATGTTGTAAGCCAGCCCGCGTGCGAATGTACCCGTAGAGAGTCGTTTGCGCGACGTAAGCTGCCCTATCAGCGACAAAACCACTCAACTTTAAATAGGTATCGATAGAATTATCCCTACCCCAGATTGCAAATTTTCCGATAATTGCGTGGAAATAATCGCGAACGCGCATGATGTCTTCCTTTAAATGGCTTTTATATGTTTTCTTTTTGGATCACAATAAGTGCGCTAGTACTTTGGTTGTATTTGTAAATAATGCGTAAGAAGCTGAGTAAAAAAACAAAGATATTACGGAGGGGATAATGTCAAAAATCGAAAATGCCGATGCTCACTGGAGCCGGACGCGGAACCTTACAATTGTTACCTTGATCATATGGTTCTTTTTTTCCTTTGTTGTCCATTGGTTTGGGGCGCAACTCAATGAGTTTAAGTTTCTCGGATTCCCATTCGGCTTTTATATGGCCGCCCAAGGGTCTCCTTTAATTTTCGTGTTGCTTATTATTTGGTCTGTCCGGCGTCAAGAGAAGATCGACGCCGATTGTGGCGTTAGCGAATAAGGGGATACGATCATGCAAGAACGAGCTTCTTTTATTGATAGCCTGCCAAAGGTTTATGGCCTTTATACGGGTGGGTTTTTTATTTTCATCGCCCTTATGGCACTACTTGAACAAGTCGGTGTTTCAGCCGAGACGATAGGCATTTTATTTGTTGCCTTTACGGTTGTGATTTATGCCGCTATCGGCTGGCTATCGCGCACCATGCAAGTCGACGCCTATTATGTCGCCGGGCGCGAAGTCCCGGCTCTCTATAATGGCATGGCCACAGCGGCCGATTGGATGTCTGGCGCCTCTTTCGTCGCCATGGCGGGTGGGGTTTATTTTGGTGGCTACAGCTATCTCGCCTTTATCGTCGGTTGGACCGGTGGCTATGTGCTGGTGAATTCTTTGCTGGCCCCGTATCTGCGGAAATTCGGTTGCTATACCGTTCCTGATTTCGTTGGCACGCGCTATGGCGGCAATTTATCCCGCTTGATCGCTGTGATCATTTTGGTCGTCGCGTCCTTCACTTATGTGACGGCACAGATCAACGCAACGGGTACGATTGCGGCACGTGTGTTGCAAGTCCCCTTTCAGTTGGGCGTTTGGGTCGGGTTACTGGGGATCCTTTTCTGCTCCATGCTAGGCGGCATGCGCGCAGTCACATGGACCCAAGTGGCACAATATATTGTTCTGATTATAGCTTACCTGATCCCGGTATTCTGGATGTCCAACACACAAGGCTTCGGGCTGATACCACAAATTTCTTATGGACCTGCGGTTGACCGCATCTCCGAACTCGAAATCCTACATAATGTTGGCGGCATACCTGCAAGTGACGCTTTGGGCGGGCTTCCGGTTTTGAAGAACCTTCACGCCGAAGTAGCCCCGAACGCCATGCAAAGCTGGAAGTTTGTCACCCTTGTATTGGTTTTGATGGCCGGTACCGCGTCGCTACCGCATATCCTGATGCGCTATTTCACGACCCCATCGGTCAAAGACGCACGCCGGTCAGTGGCCTGGTCTTTGTTCTTCATCTTCCTGCTCTATTTCACAGCACCCGCTTTGGCAACATTGACCAAACTTCAGATCCTCGATCCTAATTTGGCGACCGGTATTATTGGAAAACCTTTTGCTGAGGTCGCCGCGATTGACTGGATCCAAAAATGGGGCAATGTCGGCTTCCTCGCTATCGCCGACAGCAATATGGATGGGATCTTGCAAATCAATGAATTTGCCATGCGAGGCGACATTGTTGTACTTGCCACGCCGGAAATTGCTGGGCTTCCGTATGTGATCTCGGGCCTCGTCGCCGCTGGTGGCATGGCCGCTGCTATGTCAACAGCTGATGGCCTGCTCTTGGCAATCGCCAATGCCTTATCGCATGATCTGTACTACAAGATCATCGACCCCAAAGCGGACACTCGCACCCGTTTGATTGTGGCGCGTATTCTGCTGGTCGGCATCGGCGCTGTAGGCGCCTTTATCGCCAGCCTCAATCTCACCAATATTTTGGGGGCTGTGGCATGGGCCTTTAGCTTCGCGTGCTCTGGGCTATTCTTCCCGCTCGTTTTGGGCGTTTGGTGGAAACGAGCCAATCGCGCCGGCGCCATTGCGGGTATGGGCTTGGGTTTCTTAAGTGGCGCCTATTACCTCTACTATGTCAAATTTGCTGGCGGCGCGCCCATTCTCGGGCTCGACGATCTGCGGTTTGGAATTGTTGGTATGGCGGTCAGCCTCGTCTCAATTATAGTTGTCTCTCTGCTTACGGAACCGCCCAGCGAAGAGATCCAAGCTATGGTTGATGAAATTCGTATCCCGACAGGCGCAACGATTGTTGGTAACGAAAATTAAAACCACCTGCGTTAGAAAGGTGGGGCTTCGGCCCCACCTTTTTTATTTTTGTTTATCTCTCGGGAGGTGATTATGGCAACCGCATTTCCAATTTGGGTTATTCTTGTTGATTATGTACTCGGCGCCATTATGTGGACCTTAATCGGGCGCACTGCTATGGGCTTTTTTCTGCCTGAAAATTCAAATTTCTTTTTCATGCGATTTTTTGTCCGCGCCACCAATCCACTGTTACGGCTGTGGCGTCCGATCACGCCAACCTTTTTAATTTCGCCGCTAATCCCCCTTTATGTTGCCTGGTTTTTTTACTTAACACGGTTTTACCTAATGCCTTGGCTCTTGGGCTACTCAGTCATGGGCATGCTGTCGTTTCCGCTGGAAAGCGAAATCGCTGCCAGCCTCTATAAAATGTTCAATCCATAAAAAATGGCCGGCAAAGCCGGCCATTTCTATTGGTTTGAAAAATCTATACACTTAAAAAATCATCAGAGCTTCGCGCACAATCATGGCGCCAAGTGCAACCCACGACAGCGCAAAAATTGCAAAACGAACCAACACAATATTAACTGTGATTTGTACTAAGGAATGCAAAATCCGCAGCAGCACAAAAGCCCATGCCAATTGCACATGGGTTTCATCACCATGCCCCATAACAGCAATCGCTAGGGCAATGGCATAAAACAATGTTGGCTGTTCAAACAGGTGATTGTAATTATCGGCAACCTGCGCGACACCGGATGGCAAATTAATGTCTTTAACATGCTTGGCTGCTTGTGGGTCGATGCCAGCTTTTTGCATAGCTGGAATGCGTTTCACATACATCCAAATAAAAATCAAAGAGGTCCACAAACCCAGAACAACGACCGGCTGAATAATTGCTGTTGAACTCATATATCCCTCCCTATGAAAGTTCGATTTCAAGGGTGCAATTATTCTGGAGAGCTGTAAATACGTCTATTTATTGAATTGATCGCGCATCGTGCCGAAAAATTGGCGCTGGCGCGGCGAGCTCGAGCAGTCTGCTACCAATTTCACGACATCGCGCACCTTAACAAGCTCCCCATCATAGGCAAAGTTTGGATAAGCGGGGCTAACAGCCAGTTGGATTTTGCGATTATCGAGAAGCCGCATATGCGCCACACCGTCAGAAAAACGGGCCGACATGCCAGTTACCGGCTCACGCACGATAAAGGTATCGTCGCGCACGCCGCATAAATTTGTTAGATGGACTTTAACTTCAACCAGTTCTGGGGGTCTAAAATTATCTCTAATCCCCGGCATGCCATAAAAAACTATGGCGCCGACAATCACGATACCTACCAGCACTCCAATTAACTGTTTCACAGCTGACATTAACAAATTACTCCCGAGGCGTTCTCTCTTGAGTTTAGCGTGCATCGCCGCAAAAAGCCAATCGAGTTCATATTATTACGAGATGATAAGGGAGAGTGGTGGGCCCGGCAGGACTCGAACCTGCGACCAAACCGTTATGAGCGGTTCGCTCTAACCAACTGAGCTACAGGCCCCCTAATTCCCGTCGGGAATAAAGACAACTGGCTTATGCGCGCGGGCTGCCGCCTCATCCATTTGCGCATAACTAATAATAATCACCAAATCTTGCGGCTGTGCAAGCCGTGCCGCGGCGCCATTAATGCCGATAGTGCGCGAACCCCGTTTAGCCGGGATCGCGTCAGTCGTAAAGCGCGCGCCCGTATTGATGTTCAACACATCGACCTGTTCATGCGGCAAAATACCAACGCGATCAAGCCACTCTTGGTCGACAGAGATCGACCCCTCATAATGCATGTCGCATTGCGTTACCGAAGCGCGGTGAATTTTCGCCTTCATCATCGTCAGCATCATCGTTTTACGCTCTATCGATTGCTCTAGTTATCCAAAAAACTACGGAGTTTGCGCGACCGACTCGGATGCTTCAGCTTTCTGAGCGCTTTGGCTTCGATTTGCCTAATGCGCTCTCGCGTAACCGAGAATTGTTGCCCAACCTCCTCTAGCGTGTGGTCGGTATTCATACCGATACCGAAGCGCATACGCAAGACCCGTTCTTCACGCGGCGTTAATGAGGCCAAGACCCGCGTTGTGGTATCGCGCAAATTCGACTGGATGGCCGCATCAATTGGTAAAATCGCGTTCTTATCTTCAATGAAATCGCCAAGCTGGCTGTCTTCCTCATCGCCAATTGGTGTCTCAAGGCTGATCGGCTCTTTGGCAATTTTGAGAACCTTGCGTACTTTTTCGAGCGGCATGGAGAGCTTCTCAGCCAATTCCTCTGGCGTTGGCTCTCGACCGAACTCGTGCAACATTTGTCGCGACGTCCGCACTAATTTATTGATGGTTTCGATCATATGCACAGGGATCCGGATGGTACGCGCCTGATCAGCAATCGAGCGAGTGATTGCCTGCCGGATCCACCATGTCGCATAGGTCGAGAATTTATAACCGCGGCGATACTCAAATTTATCAACCGCCTTCATCAGACCAATATTTCCCTCTTGAATTAGATCCAAGAATTGCAAACCGCGATTGGTATATTTTTTGGCAATAGAAATCACCAACCGCAAATTGGCCTCAACCATTTCCTTCTTTGCGATCCGCGCTTCGCGTTCGCCTTTTTGTACCATGCGCACGATACGACGAAATTCGTCAATATTCAGACCCGTTTCGGTGGCAAGCTCGATAATCTCATCGCGAATATCTTTCACGTCGGCACGATTATCGGTGATGAATTTCTTCCACCCCTTACCCGTTAAGCGCGCCACCCGCCGCGCCCAATTGATCTCATACTCATTGCCCTGATATTGCTTTAGAAACTCCTCGCGATCGATGCCAGCTTTTTCAGCTAAGCGCAGCAAACGCGTTTCCAAAACCACAAGACGTTTATTGATGGTGTAAAGCTGCTCGACCAAGGCCTCAATACGGCTGGCATTTAGCGATAGGCTTTTGACCTCATCAATCACCTCGCTGTGCAGTTTTTCCATCTTGTTCTGCTGCGCCGGTGGCAAAGCTTTACTCGTTGACTGAAGCTCAACCGATTTATCTTGAATCCGACGCAATTTCTTATAGGTCGACGCGATCTCGTCAAAGGTCGTGAGGATTTTGGGCTTTAGCTCCATCTCCATCGCCGAGAGAGATAGATTATTCTCTGGATCATCCTCATCCTCGTCAGGCTCGCCCTCTGCCTCCCCTGATGGCGCTCCGGATGGCGGCGGCGCAGCGCCGGCGGCGCTCAAATCGGTTTTCTTGGCGTCCGGGCCAGCGAAAGTTGCGTCAAGGTCAATAATATCGCGCAATAAGACTTTGCCTTCATTCAGCTCGTCGCGCCAAATGATAATGGCTTGGAAGGTCAGTGGGCTTTCACAAAGCCCCGCGATCATGGTTTCACGACCAGCTTCGATCCGCTTCGCGATCGCAATCTCGCCTTCGCGCGACAACAATTCGACAGCACCCATTTCGCGCAGATACATGCGCACCGGATCATCGGTTCGCTCACCGCCCGCGGCGCGTGCAGTTTTCACGGCAACGGCGGTCTCGTCAGCGCTATCATCATCGCTATCGGTATCTTCTTCTTGATCGGCCTCGTCATTCTCAACGACCGAGATACCCATCTCCGACAGCATCGACATGATGTCCTCGATCTGTTCCGACGAGAATTCCTCTGGCGGTAAAACCTTGTTCAACGCATCAACCGTAACGAAGCCAACCTGCTTAGCGGCTTTTATCATACGTTTGACGTCGCGATTATTAAGGTCAATCAGTGGGCTGTCGCTCGTATCGACGGCGGCGACTTCATCGTCCTTATCTTCGGCCTTTGTATTTTTAGCCGACTTTTTAGTCGGGCTACGCTTAGCCGCTGTTGCTTCCTGCTTTTCTACTGCCTGCTTCTTAGCCATAACTTGTCATCGTCCCAAAAAAGTTACGGGCTTTGGATAATCTTTTGAAGACCATCCAGCCAGATTATCATTTCATTCGTCTATAAATCAGACAACTGTTGCTGCGTAATCGCCACGAGCCGATCAAATTTATCTGCCTGTCCATCGGCGGCTAAATCGTTCATCGCTTCAGATTTCTCGCGTTCCAGTGTCACCAATTTATAGTGGAGCTCCGCAACTTCAAGCCACGCAGCTTCCGCTGTATCAAATTCTGCTTCCGGATGGGTGAATGCTAATCCATGCGCTTTAGCCAATGCTTCGATATGCGCCAAGTCTCGATCCATCGCGAGCTTATTCAAATGCCCTGTTAAAGCCGATCTGTCAAGGCCATCATGGGTGCTGGCAGCATCTAAAATGGCAGCGTGCATGGCTGCAAGATGACCTTCTGGCATGTCGAGGCGTTCAAAACTGTCATAATGGCGCTCGAGAATCTGGGGATGGGCTAAAACGCCTGCCAAGAGCAGCATCGGACGGGCCGAAACGCCACTGGCGGCACTTGCCACGCTAGACCGTTTGGTTTCCATGCGGGCTTTAGCCCGTGGCGCGCGGCGGCGGTCATAAGTTTGGAAACCGGGCTTGGCTGGCTCAAACAAGGCGTCGAGACGGCGCTTGATGTCATGGCCATAAAGCTCGCGAACATCGCGATCTTTGATCTGCCCGACCAATTGCCGCAGTCTTTGCTTGAAATCGGCCATGCGCTCGGGCGTATCGAGCGCCACCCGCTCTTTTTCCCGTTCCCATAGCAAGTCCACCAGCGACATCGCCTTTTCAACCACACGTTGCACACCTTCGCGCCCCTCGTCACGCGCTAAATCGTCGGGGTCTTTACCACGCGGCAGCAGTGCAAAACGAAGCGAAAACCCCGGCTTTAAAATCGGCAAGCTTCGATCTATCGCACGATAGGCGGCACGCAAACCGGCTTCATCACCATCGAGGCAGAGAATGGGCTCCGGAGTCAGGCGCCATAATAAGGCAATCTGTTGCTCGGTGATGGCCGTCCCCAGCGGAGCGACCGAGGCCATGAGGCCAACCCGGGCTAAGCCAATCACATCCATATAACCCTCGACCACCAGCAATTGCTTACTGTCGAAGGCAGGTTGCCGGGCGCGATGAAAATTATAAAGATTATCGCCCTTATGGAATAACTCGGTTTCCGGTGAGTTGAGATATTTAGCAGGCGCTTCAGGGTCAAGCGCCCGACCACCAAAAGCAATCACCCGCCCACGCGCATCGTGAATAGGAAACATAATGCGGTCGCGGAACCGATCATAAGCTTGGCTGCCATCATCGGGCTTGATAATCAAGCCTGCAGACAGCAAATCTTGCTCCGTGGCTCCTTTTTGCGTTAAGAAATTGCGTAAACCGCTGCGCTCCTTCGGAGCATAGCCGATCCCAAACGCCTGACACAATTCATCCTGCACACTGCGCCGCCGCAAATAGTCGAGGGCCTCGGCACCTTGGCGGGTACGGAGCTGCTGCTCAAACCATTGCCCTGCCAGGGCCATCCAGTCCGACAAGCCGCGGCGACGTTCAGCTTTTTGTGCCGCCTGCGGATCATGCGCTGGCAGGCTAACACCCGCCTCGGAGGCTAGTCGCTCAACCGCTTCGGGGAAACTCACACCTTCTGTTTCCATTAAGAAATCAAAAATCGATCCATGCTTTCCCGTCGCAAAACAATGATAGAATTGCTTATCGTCATTGACCGTAAAAGATGGGGTTTTTTCAGCCTTAAAGGGCGACAAGCCAACATATTCTCGGCCACGGCGTTGCAGTTTCACACGCCGCCCGACGATCGAGGACACCGAAACACGGTTTTTAATATCGTCAAGAATATGCGGAGGAAAAGCCATGTCGCATTATACGGCAAAATACCGAAGCGGTAAGTTCAGAATTAGCAGGCCCTGTTATATGTTGGGGACAGCTAAGCGCCAAGCTTTTCCTTGACCAGAGCCCCAGCGCGGCCAAAATCCATTTGTCCAGCGTAAGCCTCCTTCAAGGCGGCCATGACGCGGCCCATATCCTTCAGCGACGCGGCATCGAGCGACGCAATTGTCGAGGTGACAGCTTCTATAATTTCCGCATCGGATAACTGTGCGGGTAAAAAGCTTTGAATAATCTCTATCTCAGCGCGCTCTCGGTCCGCTAAATCGGTCCGCCCCGCTTCGTCATAGGTGGTTGCCGACTCGACCCTTTGGCGAACCATTTTGCTTAAAATGTCGATAATCTCATTGTCGCTGACCCCCTCGCGGTTGTCATCAGTACGCGCTGCAATATCGCGGTCCTTGACGGCAGCCATCACCAAACGCAACGTTGCTGCGCGGATTTTGTCCTGCCCCTTGATGGCTTCTTTTAGAGCTTCGTTCAACTCGGTTCGCATAAAACACCCCTTATGACCACGCGCGCGGAACCTACTCCATACAGATGCCAGACGCAATTGGTTTCGTGGCACTTTCCGACGACGATTCGAGGCCTTCGTTATGATCATAACAAGAATATTTTGCCGCTACGCCATGCACCCCTTTCGAAGGCTCATAAAACATTGATTTTAATGCTTAATTTTATTAACACTTTGCGTCGAAGAAAGCTTGACCCCTGCACAAGCTTTCGATAGTTTCCGTGGGATCTTCAGCATCACATTCGATCGAAGCTAGAGATCGCCCTTAGTTAAGCGTCACTGAGACGATCTTGAGAGGAAACGCATGCCGTCTACCCTGTTACATATACGCCCCGACCAAGCTGGGGCGTTTTTTTTTGGCCGCTTTCTTGAAGCCTCCTACAGATGTATTGAACCGACGGCCCATTATAGCAGCATGAGGGAACTCGTATGAGCGGCTGGGCAGAACAAAAACCGACGGCCGCGCTGGTTCTAGCCGATGAGACGGTGATTTACGGATATGGTGTTGGCGCCGAAGGTGTTGTGGTCGGTGAGGTTTGTTTTAATACGGCCATGACAGGCTATCAGGAAATCCTAACGGATCCCTCTTATGCCGAACAGATTGTCACTTTTACCTTTCCTCATATTGGCAATGTTGGCGTCAATGACGAAGACAGCGAAACCTCGAATAGAGAGGCGCCCGCCGCCAAGGGTTTGATAATTCGTGACGCGATTACAGCGCCGGCGAATTACCGCGCAACGGCGCATCTCGACAGCTGGTTAAGAAAACACGGCCTTATCGGATTAAGCGGTGTCGATACGCGCGCAATTACCATTTTTATCCGCCAATCGGGCATGTTTAACGCCGCCTTGGCGCATGACACGAACGGTGTGTTCGATATCCCCGCCCTAGCTGCTCAAGCACGCGATTTCGCCGGCCTCGAAGGCGCCGATTTAGCCGTCAAAGTAACACGGCCACAGCAACTATCGTGGGATCAAGGGCGCTGGCAGTGGAATGAGGGGTTTGCAACTGCGACGGCGTCGCGCCATGTTGTCGCCATCGATTTTGGTGCCAAAAACAATATTTTGCGTTGTCTCGCGCAAGCTGGCTGCGCCGTCACATTGGTGCCAGCGACAATGCCGCATGACGATATTATGGCAATCGAAGCCGACGGCTATTTCTTGTCAAACGGCCCCGGTGATCCGGCGGCAACGGCCGCGCATGCCCTACCCCTAATTACCAAAATGCTCGCCAGCGATAAACCAATTTTCGGGATTTGCCTCGGGCATCAGCTGCTGGGACTAGCGCTCGGCGCCCGCACGGTAAAAATGCCGCAAGGGCACCACGGGGCGAACCACCCGGTAAAAGATATAGAAACTGGTAAAGTTGAAATCACTTCGATGAACCATGGCTTTGCGGTTGATCGCGACAGCCTACCCACAAATGTAACCGAAACTCACGTCAGCCTGTTTGACGGCAGCAATTGCGGCATCAAACTCGTCGATCGACCTGTATTTTCAGTTCAATATCACCCAGAGGCCTCGCCTGGTCCACAAGATAGTCACTACCTGTTCGACCGCTTTCTCGCGGCGATGGAAAGATAGCCATGCCGAAACGTACTGATTTATCCAGCATTCTTATTATCGGCGCGGGGCCGATTGTGATCGGTCAAGCCTGCGAATTTGACTACTCAGGAACACAAGCCTGTAAGGCCCTGCGCGAGGAAGGCTATCGCGTTATTTTGGTGAACTCGAACCCCGCCACCATTATGACCGATCCTGATCTTGCCGATGCCACCTATATCGAGCCGATTACCCCGGCTGTGGTTGCTAAAATTATTGAGCAAGAGCGTCCCGACGCGGTATTGCCGACTATGGGCGGACAAACCGCTTTGAACACCGCCATCGCGCTCGCCGAAGATGGGACGCTGGATAAATTCGGCGTACAACTAATCGGCGCCGACTTAGCGGCAATTAAAAAAGCTGAAGACCGTCTATTATTCCGCAATGCAATGGATAAAATTGGTCTCGAAAGCCCACGCTCGAAAATTGCCCACAGTCTCGACCAAGCGCTCGAAGGTCTCGACTTTGTTGGCTTGCCGGCCATCATCCGCCCCTCTTTCACCCTCGGTGGCACGGGTGGGGGGATTGCTTATAACCGCCAGGAGTTCATCGATATTGTCGAGCAAGGCTTGGATGCCTCACCCTCGAACGAAGTATTGATCGAAGAAAGCGTACTTGGCTGGAAAGAATACGAAATGGAAGTGGTGCGTGATCGTAATGATAACTGCATCATTATCTGTTCGATTGAGAATGTTGATCCGATGGGCGTGCATACGGGTGATAGCATAACGGTTGCGCCTGCTTTGACACTAACCGATCGCGAATACCAAATCATGCGCAACGCGTCGATCGCTGTGTTGCGTGAAATCGGTGTAGAGACGGGAGGCTCGAATGTTCAGTTCGCCGTCAATCCAAAAGATGGCCGCCTGATCGTTATCGAGATGAATCCGCGGGTTTCGCGCTCATCGGCCTTGGCCTCTAAAGCAACCGGCTTCCCGATAGCCAAAATAGCCGCCAAGCTGGCTGTTGGTTATACGCTTGATGAGCTACAAAACGACATCACGCAGGTCACCCCTGCCAGCTTTGAGCCGACCATCGACTATGTCGTTACTAAAATTCCGCGTTTTGCCTTCGAAAAATTCCCTGGCGCGCAACCGAACTTGAATACAGCCATGAAATCAGTGGGCGAGGCAATGGCAGTTGGCCGCAACTTCCAAGAGTCGCTGCAAAAAGCCCTACGCTCGCTGGAGACAGGTTTGACAGGCCTCAATCCACCCGCAAATGCTCGAGAGACTTTATCACCCGATACCATGGACGAGTTGCGCGCTAGCCTCACCTCGGCAACCCCAAACCGTCTTTTGATGGCGGCGCATGCGCTGCGCCTCGGTATGCCGCAAGAGGAAGTGTGCGCCCTCACCCACTTTAACCCTTGGTTCATGGAGCAAATTGGGCAGATTATTGCGATTGAAAAAATGATCGAGGAACATGGCGCTCCCGATACCGAGGCGGCCATGCGACGGATTAAAAAAATGGGCTTTTCCGATGCGCGGATCGGCGAATTAAGCGGCAAAACCGAAAAAGAGATTCGTACCGCACGACGCTCCCTTGGTGTACGCCCCAATTATCGTCGCATAGATACCTGCGCCGCTGAATTTGCCGCGACAACGCCCTATCTCTATTCGAGCTATGATAGCGTCTCGCCGTTCGCCCATCAGCAAGAAGCCGAGCCCAGTGATCGCAAAAAAGCAGTTATTTTGGGTGGCGGGCCGAACCGGATCGGCCAAGGGATCGAATTTGACTATTGCTGTTGCCACGCCGCTTATGCGCTCGCCGATATTGATGTCGAGAGCATTATGGTGAACTGCAACCCAGAAACAGTCTCGACCGATTATGACACCTCAGACCGGCTGTATTTCGAGCCGCTGACAGAAGAAGATGTTTTAGAGATTATGGCGCTCGAGCAATCTCGCGGCGAGCTTGCAGGCGTGATCGTGCAATTTGGTGGTCAAACGCCATTGAAACTTGCGGCGGCGCTCGAAGAAAATAATGTTCCGATATTGGGCACTTCCCCCGACGCCATTGACTTGGCCGAAGACCGCGATCGCTTTAAAGCGCTGCTTGATGATCTAGCCTTAAAACAGCCGCCCAATGGCATTGCCCGCAGCGCCGAGCAAGCCCGCGAGATTGCTGAAAAAATAGGATTTCCGGTGGTCATTCGTCCGTCCTATGTGCTCGGCGGGCGCGCCATGGAAATTGTCAATTCAGAGGCTCAGCTCGAGCGCTACATGCGCGAGGCGGTGATTGTTTCAGGCACGAGCCCCGTGTTGATCGATGGCTATCTGCGCGAAGCCACCGAACTCGATGTCGATGTTTTAAGTGACGGTAAGAATGTTTTTGTGGCTGGTATTCTTGAGCATATCGAAGAAGCGGGCGTGCATTCAGGTGATAGCGCTTGTTCGATGCCACCGCATTCGCTACCGCAAAATATAATTGATGCGCTGCACGACCAGGCCTGCAAGTTGGCGATCGCCCTCAATGTTGTTGGGTTGATGAATGTGCAATTTGCCGTTCAAGGCGAAGATATTTATGTCCTTGAAGTAAATCCACGCGCCAGTCGAACCGTTCCCTTTGTCGCCAAAGTCATGGGCAAACCGATTGCCAATATTGCGGCGCGGCTAATGGCGGGACGGCCGCTATCGGAGTTTAATCTGACGCCCGTGAAACTTCCCTATTTCGCTGTCAAAGAGGCTGTCTTTCCGTTTGCCCGTTTTCCTGGCGTCGACACCATTCTGGGTCCGGAAATGCGGTCGACTGGCGAGGTCATGGGGCTTGACCAACGTTTCGACATGGCTTTTGCAAAAAGTCAGGTTGGTGCTGGGTCCAGCTTGCCACACTCTGGATGCGCTTTTATCTCGGTTCGCGAGGCTGATAAGAAACGGTGTATCGCACCCGCGCAGCAGCTGCAGACCCTCGGCTTTAAGATTATCGCCACCAAAGGCACCGCCGATTTCTTGAGGGGTCACGGCATCAATGCAGAAGTCGTGAACAAGGTCCTCGAAGGCCGCCCACATATTATCGACGCTATGAAAAATGAAGAGGTCGATTTGGTCATCAATACCACCGAAGGCGAGCAATCGCTGGCCGACAGCAAGTCCATCCGCAGAACAGCCTTGATGATGAAAATCCCCTATTACACGACCTCCGCTGGTGCAGAGGCAGCCGTCGCCGCCATCGCGGCATGCGCAAAAAACGATTTTTCTGTCTTATCGTTGCAAAACTACGCCAAACTAATAGGAAATTGAGCACCAGAACTCTTGCCAGACCTGACTTTTTTGTCGAACATGGTGCGCGTTTAAAGTTTATCTCGGATTCGGGGGAGCAATGGAAAAGGTACCGATGACAAGTGGTGGGCACGAGGCTCTGAGCAACGAAGTTCAGCGCCTGAAAGGGCCTGAGCGTCAGCGCATTATCCAAGCGATCTCTGAAGCGCGCGCGCATGGCGACCTTTCGGAAAATGCCGAATATCACGCAGCTAAAGAACAGCAGAGCCATAATGAAGGCCGTATTCTCGAACTCGAGGACATGCTCTCGCGCGCCGAAGTCATCAACATTACAGCTTTAAGCGGCAACTCAGTAAAATTCGGCGCCACGGTCAAACTTGTTGATGAAGATACCGATGTCGAAGTCACCTACCAAATTGTTGGTGAATATGAGGCCAATGTCGAGGCTGGAAAAATATCAATCGCCTCGCCGATCGCTCGTGCCTTAATTGGCAAAGAGCTGGGAGATAGCGTCGAAGTCAATACACCCGGTGGTGGAAAATCCTACGAGATCCTGTCGGTTAAGTATATTTAATCAGCGTCTTCTGCGCTCAGCGGAACGCCAAAGACCTGCTTTGATTGTCTAATAGTTAGCGACGTTCGGACATGCGCTACATTTGGTGCCGGTGTCAAATACCGCGTCAGAAACTTTTGAAAGCTAGCCAAATCAGGCGCCACACATTTCAAAATAAAATCAATCTCACCATTCAGCATATGACATTCGCGAACCTCCGGCCACGTCGCAACGCGATCTTCAAAGGCCTGCAAGTCGGCTTCGGCCTGGCTATGCAAACCCACCATGGCGAAAACTGTAACTCCCCAGCCAAGCTTTGCAGCATCAAGGTCGGCGTGATAGCCAGTGATATAGCCCTCGCGCTCCAGCGCTCTGACCCGCCGCAAACACGGCGGTGCTGACATGCCAATACGTTGCGCCAGCTCGGCGTTGGTGATCCGCCCTTCTTCTTGCAAAAGCGCCAGGATTTTCATGTCAGTTTGGTCGAGAGACTTCATCAGAATTTTTCTTCACCTAAGGCTCAAACCACTATAGCCTTTGGCCTGACATTATCGAAATGACGATTAGCGCGCAATATAATTACACAAAAGGGTTATATTTTTTCCGTGTCTCGAAAGATTAGATCTCTCTGGATCATCACAAATGGTAATCGCGGCAATGAGGTCAATTGCGATGGGGTTGCCGCACATCTCAATGCCGACGAGATCAGGCGCATAACAATCGCCCGTAAGCCCTTAAACGCGCTGTTCGCGCCCTATTGGCCAGCAGTGTATTTGGCAGGCTATGACAAACAAATAGCGCCACCTTGGCCTGATATGGTAATTGCCAGCTCGCGTCTGGCGGCGCCTTACGCGCGTTATATCCGCAGAGCCTCGCACGGAGAGACTTTCTGCGCCTTTTTACAAGACCCGATATGTTCTCCGAATTACTTCGATTTTGTTTGGGCGCCGCAGCATGATGAATTAAGTGGCGAGAATGTTTTATCGACGCCTTTGAGCCCGCATCAAATTACCCGCGACCGTCTCGCCGAAACGGGCGCCAAGCTAGCTTCGCGTTTACCCCCCACCACCAAGCCGCGTTTAGCCGTTATCATTGGTGGACCTAATTCGGCCTATGACTTTACCGCCAAAGAAGCTGACAGCTTGATGCAAGCTTTGGCGCAATTAGCCGATCGCTACGCATTGCTAATCACCGTATCACGCCGCACGCCATCCGACCTCGTCGCACGGCTCAAGCAAAACATTGCCCCCATCGCGGATTTATTTTTCGATGGCCATGGCGATAATCCCTATCCGGGCATGTTGGCACTCAGCGATGCAATTTTGGTTACCAGCGATAGCGTTAATATGACAGGCGAAGCTTGCGCCGCTGGCGCACCTGTATATGTCTTGCATTTACCAGCGCGGCGGGCATCTAAATTCGACATATTCCATGCCGAGCTAGAAAATGCCGGCATGACGCGGCGCTTCACAGGGGCAGTTGATCTCTTTCCCAGCGTGCCCTATGACGATACGCCTACCATCGCCGCGGCTTTGTTGCAGCGCTATAATACCCACCCGCGATCTTAACATCTGGATAAAGCTGTGAACCATCAAGCCGAGGTGCTTACGGCAAGGCTTGGGGCGGGCTATAGTGGGCTCAGAATCACCCAAAGCAAAAGAGGTTCGACATGGCAGAGGAAAAGCATTGCAAGGTTTTGATTATCGGGTCGGGGCCGGCTGGTTATACAGCGGCGATTTATGCCGCTCGTGCAATGCTGTCGCCGGTCATGGTGCGTGGCTTGCAGCCCGGTGGTCAGCTCACCATAACCACCGATGTTGAGAATTACCCAGGCTTTGCCGATGTCATTCAAGGCCCGTGGCTAATGGAGCAAATGGAGCAACAGGCTTTGCATGTTGGCACCGATATTATTTCCGACATTATCACCTCAGTTGACCTGTCATCGCGCCCCTTCACTTGCATTGGTGATGGCGGCATGATTTACCGTGCGGAAAGCTTGATCATTGCAACCGGTGCGCAGGCAAAATGGCTTGGGCTCGATAGCGAACAAAAATTCCAAGGCTTTGGCGTCTCGGCCTGTGCTACTTGCGATGGCTTTTTCTATCGCAACAAGGAAGTCCTCGTCGTTGGGGGTGGCAATACGGCGGTTGAAGAGGCTCTCTTTTTAACAAATTTTGCTAGCAAAGTGACACTCGTGCACCGGCGCGATAGCTTACGCTGCGAAAAAATTCTGGAGCAACGCCTCCTAGCACATGAAAAAATCGAGGTGCGGTGGAATAGTGAAATCGCCGAAATTCTGGGCGACGAGAACCCTCTCGGTGTCACGGGCGCCCGTCTGCGCAACACACAAGATGGCTCTGAAAGCGATGTCAAAGCTGATGGTGTCTTTATCGCGATTGGTCATTCTCCAGCAACCGCTCTCTTCGTCGACCAGCTCGACACCAAGAGCGGCGGCTATCTGAAAACCGCCCCCGATAGCACAGCGACATCTATCGCTGGGGTTTTTGCCGCTGGCGATGTCACCGATGATATTTACCGCCAGGCCGTAACCGCCGCTGGCATGGGCTGCATGGCTGCTTTGGAAGCCGAACGGTTTCTGGCCGAAAACGCTATTTCGAGCAAAGCCGCCGAATAAATTTATGCACCACGCCATGGCAATTCGCGTGGCGTTCGGCGGCCAATTTGGCGCGCTGTCGAAGATCTTATTTCGGGGGCGGTCGCTTCTGGTTCGTCGCCAAGCCTTGCCAATAAAGGCGAGTGATCAACAATATGGCGCGCCACCAAATGCACCACCGCCCCTTGGCGTTGTACATGACCGTGAATTTCAAGCAAGCGACCAGCAATCACACTGCGCCGATAGCGCTCAAAACAATCAGGCCAGATAACAATATTGGCGGTTTGACCTTCATCTTCCAACGTAAGAAACACGACCCCACGTGCACTGCCCGGGCGCTGGCGGCAAATCACCAAACCCGCAATAGCGAGCTTTTTACCATTAGCAATATGATCGAGCGTCCGCAAAGGATGCACCGCACCAAGAGATGCGCGGAGCAACCCCACTGGGTGCGCTTTCAGCGATAGCCGCAGGCTCGCATAGTCCTCAACAACCTCAGCCCCAATCGACAGCGGCGGTAAGGCAATATCGTCGCTGGGCTCATCTGGTAAGTTTGCGAATAGAGGCAAGGGCGGCTTATCAGGGTCATGCGGCAAGCCGCGTAAAATCCACAATGCCTGCCGTCGCTGCAACCCTAAGCCAGCAAAACCATCAGCACGAGCTAAGCGCTCAAACACCCCGAGCGGAAGCGCGGTGCGGCGGACACAATCCGCGATGCTGTCAAAGGCATGCAGGGCGCGTATTTGCAAAATTTGCGCAATCGCCTGCGCGGGCAGACCCGATATCTGATTAAAGCCGAGCCGTAGCGCCATATGTTGCTCCCCATTCTCGGTAACCAATTCGAGGTCAGCCTCCGCGCTTGAGTGATTAATGCAGACGGGTAAAACCCGCACATTCTGCCGCTGTGCTTCGCGCACCAATTGGGCGGGCGCATAAAAGCCCATCGGCTGGCTGTTAAGCAAAGCCGCTGTAAACACTGCGGGGTAATGGCACTTCAACCAAGCTGAGACATAAACCAAAAGCGCAAAACTTGCGGCATGGCTTTCGGGAAAACCGTATTCGCCAAAGCCTTCGATTTGCTGAAAGCAACGCTGAGCAAAATCCGCCGTATAGCCGCGTTGCGCCATGCCCTCAAGAAAGCGTTTGGAAAATTTCTCAATCATGCCGGTTTTACGAAAGGCCGCCATGGCGCGGCGCAACTGATCAGCTTCCGCCGCGCTAAAGCCCGCCGCTACGACGGCAATCCGCATGGCTTGCTCTTGAAACAGCGGCACGCCTAATGTTTTACCTAGAACCGACTCTAATGCGGTTGAGGGATACTCAACCAACTCCTCGCCATTGCGGCGGCGCAAATAGGGATGCACCATATCGCCTTGAATTGGCCCGGGACGCACAATCGCCACCTGAATAACAAGATCATAAAAATCCCGCGGTTTTAGACGCGGCAGCATATTCATTTGAGCTCGACTTTCAACTTGAAACACACCCGTCGATTCAGCACGGCATAGCATGTCATAAACCGCGGGATCTTCTGGCGGGATCGAGGCCAAATCGCAATCCAGGCCATAATGCGCCGCTAATAAGTCAAAGCTACGCCGGATGGCGCTCAACATACCCAAGGCCAGAACATCGACTTTCAGCATGCCCATGGCATCAAGATCATCCTTATCCCATTCAATGAATGTCCGGTTGGCCATTGCCGCATTTGCAATCGGCACCAGCGTATCAAGGGGGTCACGGGTAATCACAAACCCCCCGACATGTTGCGACAAGTGACGCGGGAAACCGATAAGTTGCGCGGCCAAATGAAGAACGGTCTGGATCATCGGCTCATCGGGATCCAGACCCGCTGATCGGATATGCTCAGCGCGCGGCGGCTTACTCCCACCGCCCCAATTAAGCGACAAGATTGCGCGGCTAATGTCCGGCGACAACCCCATCACCTTAGCGAGCTCGCCAATGGCCGATCGGGCTCGATAGGTAATCACAGTGGCGGCAATACCAGCCCGCGAACGGCCGTATTTTTGATAGATATACTGAATAATTTCTTCGCGGCGTTCATGCTCGAAATCAACATCAATATCTGGTGGCTCGTTGCGCTCGGCAGAAACGAAACGCTCAAACAAAAGATCGAGCCGGCTTGGGTCAACCGCGGTGATGCCCAAGCAATAACAAACAGCCGAATTCGCTGCCGAGCCACGCCCTTGGCATAAAATGCGACGACTGCGAGCATAGCGCACAATGTCATATACGGTGAGAAAATATGGCGCATAATCGAGTTGCGCTATGAGGGCGAGTTCATGCGTCAGCAATTTTTGCAATGTCGCTGGAATGCCATTGGGAAATCGTTGTTCGGCACCAGCATAGGTCAGGCGCAGCAAATATTCTTGCGGCGTTTCGCCAGCTGGGCAAACCTCTTCAGGATACTGATAAGCGAGTTCAGTTAGAGAAAAATTACACTGCCCGATTACAACCTCCATATTGCTCAAGGCATCAGGATGATCACGAAATAAACGCGCCAAGTCATCGCGGGCACGAATATGGCGTTCAGCATTGGGTGCCAAATCATACCCCGCTTCAAAAATTTTTTTCTTCAGGCGAATACAGCTGACAGCATCATGCAAAGGGCGGCGCTCGGGATGATGATAAAGTGCATCACTGCCTGCCAAAAACCTTAACCCCAACGGCTGTGCTACGTGACGCAACTGCGCCCAATAAGATTTATCATCGGCCATGTAGTAAGGTGCTAAAAGCACATAGCAGTGGCCCGCCGCATGATGCACCAGACGACGCCAGATCTCAGGTGCTGTTTGCGGCGGCGCTTGCGGGCCGGGGACAATAACCCAAACCATGCGCGCCACTTTCGCCAATTCGATAATATCTGCGGTTTCAATCTGGCAACTGCCTTTTTTACTTTTTAAGTTTGCTTGTGTCAGACACTGCGATAGCGCCGCATAAGCTACGCGATCACAGGGATATGCAATAACCTCAAAGCCGCAAAGGGTCCGCAAGCGAGCGCCTGGTAAAAACCGAATACTGCTAGCCGCGGCGGCTTGGTGCGCCCTTACTTGGCCTGCGAGTGTATTAACATCAGCCAGACCAATCGCGGCATAGCCCAGCGCAGCCGCCTGCGTCACCATTTCTTGCGGGTGCGATGCCCCTTGCAAGAAGCTAAAATTAGATATCGCAGAAAGTTCCGCCCAGCGCTGCATCAAGCGAAAAACCCATGCATATACCAAACTGGTGGTGTTACAGCTTCGCTATAAAGCGCGTCGCGATAAACCCAAAAGCGATGGCCATTATCGTCTTCCACACGAAAATAATCGCGCGTATTTTCGGCTTTATTTTGGCCGATGCTTTGCCACCACGCTGGTGATAAACGCTCTGGACCTTGCGCACAAACAACCGTGTATAAGCGTCGCCGCCAACGGAAACGTCGTGGCGGGCCTTCTGGAATATCAGCGATAACCTCAACGGGCTCGGCGCGGGTCAGCATAATAATTGGGCGCTCATCAGGCGTCGCAGGATCGCAAGCCGGCATAGCTTGCAAAGCCAATGATGGCACAAAAGAAATTGCCCGCTCTGGAATATGGCTGGCTTGCGGCACGCTTCGCAGTAGCTGGGTCTGCCCCAAGCGCTCTCCTAGGCGATCGCAAAGGGCAAAGAACGCTTGCCCAATCTCGCTTGGGCTTTGCGCCAACAATACCTCTACAAAGCCAGACTGACGAGCCGTTAGCGGAACTGTTTGCGATGCACAGAGGTAAATATCATCAATGCCATATGTCACCACAAGGCTATGGCTCAGACGTTCTAAGCGGTCTTCAAACAGACGTGTGATATGACTGGCCAAAGCAACGGGCTTGGAGAGATAAACCGACTGGCCCAACTGTCGTCCATCCGTAGCCGTTAACCGCAAATCAACGCGTTTTGCGCCGCGCCCAGCCGCCTGTAATTGCGCACATAATGTAGTCATGAGCGGCGCCAGATAATGTTGAACTGTCTCCAGCTCGGTGACTGGCTGAGCCAGACTTTGCCGACAGTGATAGATGGGGAGTGGCCGGGCTAGTGAGACCACCTCCCCTTTATAACCGACCGCTTCATCGAGACGCGATAAGGCATCTGGATGAATCCGGCGTCTAATCTCATTGCGCGGTAACTTGGCCAATAGCTCAATACGCGACAAGCCAAGCTTATGGCATATCGCCAAAGTCGATGTCTGCAAACGCAAAGCTGCTGGCGGCAGGTGCCGTAACGCCTCCCTTTCTTGCCCAAACGGCAAGAGGGTTAACGGCTCGCTCCCATAATGCGCCAGCGCCCACGCCGCCCCAATCGTACCGGCAATCGCGATCCGCACCGAAATTTTACGCTTGGTCAAAGCCGCCATAATACGAGCCGTTAACTGCCGCTCACCTCCAAATAGGTGGGCGCAGCCGGTAATATCCAGCACGAGATCATGATCTTCCATTTGCCCCACCCAAGGGGTAAAGCGGTTAGCCCATTGTACGCATAATTTCAAAAGACGCTGGCTCAAGACAGGATCAAGGCGCGTGGTTCTCAAATCAGGTAGCAATGTCCGCGCATCCGTGAGACGCATATCAGACCGCAGACCCGCTTGGTACGCAGGCAAGTTAACATCGGCTAGATACTCACCCCCTTGACGGCTTTCGGTCACAGCGAAGGCTTGCGCGCGCATATCTGCAGGGCAGTGAATGTCTGCTAGCCAATTGTCCAACCAAATAATGAGAATGCGGCGTTCTGCCATCACGCCCGCCATTTTTCTGCGGTTGCAACAGCCGGCAGCGATTGTGGTGTAATATGCCAATGCGGTACGGCTGTTTGCATCACTTGTTTTTGCCGGAGCAATTCAACGTGCCAGCTCTTCGCTGCACCAGAACGCACCCGCCAATGCGTGTCCGCCGTCAGCTTTTGCTCTTGCGGCAGCGTTAGTAATAAGACTGGCCGTAAGGCGGACTGTGCCGCCCGGGTCAAGCGACGGCTCATCACAAAACTGATCTTGCGCTCCAAAGTGACGCCCAAAACGCAACCAATATCGGGACAAGAGACAATCTCTTCGAGCGCCCAAGCCCAATCCTGAAACGAGCGCGCCGCAACATACCATAATTGCTCCGCCGCCAATCCATAGGGGCGCAAACCAGGCACGTAAGGAACCCCCCACTCGCTTTGCGTGCTCCTATTTTGCACCCAAAATAAAGGACGTCCCGTTGCAAACCGACGCGCCAACGAGAGCGAAAACCCTAATGCGGCCGGCATGTCGTTCAGGCTCGCCGCCTCGATAATATGGAGCGCATTGGTGGCAAGCCCATGCTTTGGCCCGCGGCTTAAGGTGGCGTCAATATCATCAAACCCAGTGGTCAATTGCGGCCCATTTTCAGGCGTCAATTCCATTATTTTATTATTTAATTTCAATATATTAAGGCGACGACTATATGCTTGCGACTGCCCCATTGGACCCGCTCCTTGAAGATAACTTAACTGTAGAACCGTGATAATTTGTTCACGTTTTGTTCTATATTAGCAAGGCCAAAAGAACGGTCAAGAGTGATCAAACATCATCTTGAAAAATTTAGCTTTTCTGGGCATTCCCCCAGTAATTAAAGCCGAGAACCCGAGGCGTCGAAGGCAAATACATGCTCTCCATGTGGTCAATTTTAAAGCCACCAGCCGTCAACAGCGCTGGGACGTCACGGTTGATATTACACCCACCGGCAATATGCCCCCACACCCCATTGAGACGGTTTTGCCATTTCTCGATAGCGGCATCGGGCGCCTTACCATGCTCACAAAAAAGCAATTGCCCGCCTGGTTTCAGCACACGGCGCATGCCCGCCAGCGCCTTTTCAACGCCAGGAATGGTGCACAATGTATAAGTCAGTAGCACCGTATCAATGCTATTATCTTCAAGCGGAATTTCTTCTCCCGGTAAATCAATAAACTCCACGGGAAATGGCATTTGCTCGGCAAGAGGTCGTGCCCGCGCGACCATTTCTGGCACTGGCTCGAGACCAAAAACCATCTCGATTTTATCTGGATTATAAAAAGGCAGGTTTAAGCCCGTTCCGATACCAATTTCCAAAACGCGGCCTTCGCAATGCGGTACAACTTTTTGACGTTGTCTCGTTATCGGTTTCGCGCCGCAAGCTAGATTCAGAAATCCTGGTAAAACATATTTACTATATAGGCCCATTTACCCCTCTCCTTTTTCACGAAAAGGCTAGCCTATCTAGAAAGCGAAAACAATCGCGCCTTTAAGCACCCGCCAATTTCAGATAAGCGTCCGATAATGTGAATGTGATCTCACCCGGCGTAAACTTATACGGTCCAATTTCACCCACGGCTGTGACTTCCGCTGCCGTTCCTGTGATGAAGCACTCGCTAAAGCCTTCAAGCTCCTCGGGCATAATGGCGCGTTCAACAACATCCAGACCTCGATCTTTGGCCAATCCAATCACCGTCCGGCGCGTGATGCCATCGAGGAAACAATCAGGTGTCGGCGTATGGATAACACCGTCGCGTATAAAGAACATATTGGCGCCAGTGGTCTCGGCTACTTGGCCGCGCCAATCTAGCATCATCGCATCCGAGTAACCTTTGCGCTCAGCCGCATGTTTCGACAACGTGCAAATCATGTACAGACCCGCTGCCTTAGCATGACATGGCGCCGTTGCAGGATCAGGCCGGCGATATTGGGCCATATCGAGGCGAATGCCTTTTTTGCGCTGTTCTGGGTCGAAATAAGATGGCCACTCCCAAGCCGCAACGGCCAAATGAATGGTGTTGGCTTGCGCCGACACACCCATCATTTCACTGCCGCGCCAAGCAACTGGACGCAGATAACCGCTGGTTAACTTGTTAGCCGCCAAGGTTGCGCGGCAGGCCTCATTGATTTCTTCAGCCGAATAAGGAATTTTGAGATCCAGAACTTGCGCCGAATAAATTAGCCGTTCCGTATGCTCTTCAAGCTTAAAGATATTGCCATTATAAGCACGAACGCCCTCAAAAACACTGGAGGCATAATGCAAGCCGTGAGTTAGAACATGCACTTGGCATGACTTCCAGTCGCGCAGCTCGCCATCCATCCAGATGAAGCCGTCCCGTTGATCGAACGGAATACTCATTTTGAAATCCCCCCGCTTCTGCGGTCGCATTTTTTTCCAATTGATGATAAATTTATAGTAGCTTAGAAAATAAGTCAATAATGCTGACTTATTATAAGTGATGGAAACCCCCTAATCGGGCGTGGAGTTAACACCAGCGATGAGCAGAGTTTTTGACCAAAACGAGGCGCAGAAAGCCAACCAGGACGAAACTGGCTCCCTGCCCCGTCTCGACGAATTCAAAGACGCGATTGAGCTGATGTTCTTTGCTTATCGTGATTTTATTTCTGATCCCGATCTGATTCTCAGCAAGCATGACTTTGGCCGCGCGCATCACCGCGTCCTTCATTTTGTCGGCTGCAACCCCGGCATGAGCATCGCTGAACTTCTCGAAATCTTGCAAATCACTAAACAAAGTCTCGCCCGCGTTTTGCGCGACCTGATTGATAATGACTATATCCGACAACAAATCGGCGATAGTGATCGTCGCAAGCGTCTGCTTTTTCTAACGGCAAAAGGGCGTAACTTACACACGGATCTGATCTCCCCGCAGATCGAGCGCTTTTTATCAATTTTCTCGGAAATCGACCCAGAAGAATTTAATATGTGGAAGCGAGTGATGCGGCTGATTATTTCAGCTCCCAACCGGGAAGCCGTTGATCGCTTAATGGCCAGCGCGCGCAAAGAAACCAGTTACCCGGGCACGATACACTTAATGCGTACAGATGATGAGCCGGCCTAACCATGCCCGTTGTCGATGAAAACACACCGCATATTCTGATCGTCGATGACGACACGCGAATCCGGACACTGCTGAAAAAATATCTCAGCGATAATGGCTTTCGTACGACCATTGCCGCAGATGGGCGAGAAGCTTTGGCGCAAATGGAACACCTTGCCTTTGATCTCGTCGTCCTCGACATCATGATGCCCGATCTATCCGGCCTCGAAGTTACGGAGCGACTAAGGCGGCGTAAAAACCCCGTTCCAGTGCTTTTGCTTACGGCGCGCGCTGATGTTGAGGATCGCATTGCTGGCTTATCGATTGGCGCCGATGATTATCTGACGAAACCTTTCGACCCAAAAGAATTGGTTTTGCGGATAAATAGCATTTTGCGCCGCAGCCAAATGGAGAATCGGCGCCCTGCAGAACCACCGAGCGAAATAAATTTCGGACCGTTTACTTTCAAATATCAACGTGGCGAGCTGCTCAATGGCGAGCGGCGCGTAACACTCACAACGCGCGAAATTGAAGTCATGCGAAAACTAACTTCGGAGCCAGGGCGCATCGTCACACGCGAAGAATTATCGGACGATCATAATGTGTCGGAACGCGCTATAGATGTGCAAATCAATCGCCTGCGGCGCAAAATTGAAGACGACCCTCGCGACCCACTTTATTTACAGACCGTGCGCGGCTCTGGCTATCTGTTGCGAACTGATTGATCGAGGGCCTTATGGATTTTTCTGTGCGCGCCTGGATCAAAAGCTATATCCCGACAGGGCTATTCCCGCGCTCCTTGCTGATTATTGTGATGCCCGTGGTGGTCACCCAAATCGTGATCGCTTTTGTCTTCCTTGAGCGACATTGGGCGACGGTGACGCAACGCTTATCGAATTCTGTAGTAAGCGATATTTCGTTACTCACGAGTTTACGTATGCAAGAGCTTGGCGGCGACAGTTACCAATTGAGCCAGCTTGCCAATGATACCTTCGATATGAGTGTGGCTTTTTTGCCTGGAGAGACATTGCCGCCGCCTGTTCCGGTTCCCACCGTTGCGTTGTTGCACCAATCTTTGTCGGACGAAATTACGCGCCAGATCGGCCGACCATTTTGGATCGATACCGCGACTTACGAGAATTACGTTGATATTCGCATTTTGCTACCCGGTGAGGTAATGCGCGTACTCACCCAACGCAAGCGCGTTTATGCAACCAACTCACATATTTTCTTGATTTGGATGACCGGCACCTCGGCCCTGTTGCTACTAATATCGGGCATCTTTTTGCGGAATCAGGTGCGACCGATCCAACGTCTCGCTGAGGCCGCCGAGAGCTTCGGCAAAGGCATCGATATGCCCGACTTCCGTCCCAGCGGTGCCGCCGAGGTGCGAAGTGCAGCAGCGTCTTTTATGGAAATGCGTGATCGTATTCGTAAACAGATAGAACAACGGACCACCATGCTCGCGGGCGTTAGCCATGACTTACGCACACCACTGACGCGTCTCAAACTACAATTAGCAATGTTGCCCGAAAGTCCCGACACAGAAGCCTTGGCAGCCGATATCGACGAAATGGAAAACATGCTTAACGACTATCTCGATTTTGCCAAAGGCTATGCCGGCGAACGCGCAAGACCGACGCCGCTACAGCCCTTTCTCGAGACGCTCGTCACCGATGCACGTCGCCGTTGGCCCGAAGTACAAGTCAAGCTGATCGACGCTCCGTCTTTATCCCTCAATATCAAACCCAATGCCTTTAAACGTTGCATTGCTAATTTGATAAATAATGCCTGCGCCCATGCGCCAATTGTGCATATCTCTGCTCGTCAAGGTGCCGAAGGGAGCAAAGTGGTGTTTTCGATTGAGGATAATGGCCCCGGTATCCCCGACGCTAAGCTCGAAGATGTTTTCCGACCCTTCTACCGTCTCGACGATGCGCGGACAGCGCAAATGGGTGGCACGGGCCTAGGGCTCGCGATCGCGCTCGATATTGCCCGCAGCCATGGCGGCGATATTCAATTGCAACGTAGCACTCTGGGCGGTCTCGCCGCCCATGTTACCCTTCCTATCTAACGGGTTAGCCCAATTCTTGCGATCGATTGCGGGCGGCGATAAGAACGTGCCGCATCAGTTCCGTAAGGCCAGATTGTTCGTGCATGAGAACTGCCAGGCCAGCCGCCGTGGTACCACCTTTGGAGGTCACATTCTCACGCAACTGCGCGGCGCTCTCGGGTGCAGCGGCTAACATAGCGCCGGCACCAGCAACCGTTTGGCGTGCTAATTGTAAAGCAACCGACGGCGCCAACCCGATTTCTTCGCCAGCTTGCGCCATCGCCTCGACGAGGTGAAACACATAAGCAGGTCCAGACCCGCTCAAGGCTGTAACTGCATCCATATGCGCCTCGTCATCGAGCCAAACCGTTGCCCCAACCGCTTGCATCAAACTCTCAGCTGCCTGTCGCGCGTCATTTTCAACCGCCGCATCACAGCACAGAGCCGTGATCCCGCGGCCAATGGCAGCCGGCGTGTTGGGCATTGTTCGAATATAAGCGCCAGCACCAATGCAGCTGGTTTGCAGTCGGGCGAGCTTAATGCCAGCCATCAAGGACACGACGATGGTGTCTGGAGCGATAAACGACGCTAGACTGGGTGCCACATCATCTATCAGCTGCGGCTTGACTGCTAAGACGATAATCGCATGCGGCGCGGCGCTTGGATTGACATGCACACCCAGCGACGCCAGATGCGCCGAGGGCTGCGGTTCCAAAACCGATACTTGATGCGGTGGCAAGCCAGCTGTTAGCCACCCATCGAGTAAAGCCGAACCCATTTTACCAGCGCCCACCAGCATAAGTTTGCTGCTTGATGGCAAAAGGGTCGCTAAATCAGGCATCGCCGCTGGTTTCGAACAAACTTCCCCGCAAAGCTTCGCGGGGGCTATAGCCCGCCCACATCAAATACTGAAAAGCCGGGAAAAAGCGTTCGCAGGTTTCAAT
Organism: Alphaproteobacteria bacterium; assembly: GCA_965660195.1. Lineage (GTDB taxonomy): Bacteria > Pseudomonadota > Alphaproteobacteria > RS24 > RS24 > JAYODZ01. Next base: position 14,737 of record CBFHZM010000005.1, on the reverse strand, counting down.
TGCGTGCTCAATCAAATCATCGCCCTGCTGCTCTGAGAGCGTCCCATGGCTAACCAAAACAGTCGTTCGGAACAATAATGCTCCGTCAGAAGACCAGATATCAAAATGGCCTAGCCATAATTGTTCATTAATCAACGCCAATAACTCATGAACCTCGGCGCGCTTGGTTGCAGGCACCCGCGTATCGAACACGCAAGCGAGATGCAGCCCGCCAAGATCTGGCCGCCAGCTAATCGCAATGTGATAATCGCAATAGCTGCCCGAGAGGCACAAATTCAAATCATCTTCGGTGCCGCGCTCGCACGGCCATTCGCGATGCGCCGCTAGCGTCTCAAACAAATCAATCGGGTGCTCGATCGTTACATCATCGGCCAACGCTGTTTGCATGAAGAAAAGCCTCTCTGTTCGACGCATGTGGAGCATACGTGTTGCTTCATGCTTCGACAGTGACTGATTCATATTGGACGACAAAGAAATTTATCGGCCTTGCCCTGTGGGAATCGGGGAGGAATCAGTGGGTAAAGACCAACGAATCAAATTGACGCAAAAAATTGCGCGCTTATGCGTCTTTATCCTGACGCATTTGCATCACGACATCGCGCAACGCCTCAAATTCATCGCGCGTGACCACACCATGTTCGTTAAGAATTTTATCAATACGGGCACGCAAGACATGTTCAATCTCATCGCGCAACGCCTGCGCTGTGGCGTTCGCGCCACCCAGCACACTGGCCAGATCATCGATTAATTTGGTTTTTGCACTACTCATAGTCCCACACTGCATCAGCCTATGCTATAGATCAAGACATAAGACGCAAACATAGGTATTGCCATGCCCTTTCCCGAATTTAACGAGGTGATATTTCAGATCGGCCCCTTCGCGATCCGCTGGTATTCGATGGCTTATCTGGTCGGCATTCTATTTAGCTGGCGCTATTTGATAGCGCTGGCAAATCGCCCTCAGCTCTGGGACAAGCAGAGTCCCTACACAAAACTCGATGTGGATGACTTTATACCTTTCGTCACCTTTGGCATCATCATCGGTGGGCGGCTCGGTTACGTTTTATTTTACAACCCGTCTTATTATTTTGCCAATCCGTATGAAATTTATGCGGTTTGGAAAGGCGGCATGTCGTTCCATGGCGGATTTTTAGGCGCCGTCCTCGCTGGTTTTTTATTCGTTAGGCGGCGCAATATTGCCTTTTGGTCTTGGCTCGATGTTATGGCAGCGAGCACTCCTGTCGGGCTATTTCTCGGGCGCATCGCAAATTTTATCAATGCTGAGCTCTGGGGCCGCCCCACTGATATGCCTTGGGGGATCATTTTCCCAAATGCTGGACCCTTGCCGCGCCATCCCTCGCAACTTTACGAGGCGACACTCGAAGGGCTCGTTTTATTCATCATCCTCTCTTACATGGTTTTCTTTCGCCAAGCTCTTAAGCGACCCGGCCTCGTCTCTGGCACATTCGCGGTGGGTTATGGTGTGGCCCGTTTTATCGTCGAATACGCCCGCGAACCTGACGGTCATCTCGGCACACTCTCTTTCGGCCTCACCATGGGCCAAAGTCTCTCTTTGCCGCTGATCTTAGTGGGCATGTTTTTCATCTGGCACAGCCGTAAGCCCGGATCCGCATGACGCCGCTCGATCATAAAATCCGAGAGCAAATTAAAACCGCCGGCCCACTCCGCCTCGACGCCTTTATGGAAATCGCTCTAAGTGACTCCGAATTTGGTTATTACATGCAACGCGACCCCTTTGGTCGCCCAACGTCGGAAGGCGGCGATTTCATCACCGCCCCCGAGGTGTCGCAAATTTTTGGCGAGTTGCTTGCCATCTGGTGCGTCGATCTGTGGCAAAAGGCCGGCCAGCTTGAGAAAATGCTTCACATCGAACTCGGCCCCGGGCGCGGCACGCTGGCGGCCGATATGCGGCGCGTCTTCGCAAAGTTTGCGCTGAGCCAGACCCTGCCGTGCCATTTGGTCGATATGAGCCCGAAGCTACGCGCTATACAAAAACAGGCCACTCCAGAGGCCAAGCTGCATGCAAGCCTCGATAGCGTGCCGCAAGACGCGCCCGCCATAATCATCGCCAACGAATTTTTCGACGCCCTGCCAATACGGCAGTTCCGCCGTATGCAAGACAGCTGGTGCGAGCGCTTTATCGCACTGGAAGGCGAAGAGCTTGTCTATAGCGATCGCCCCTGTGACGCGCCCCCCGGAGATCACGCACATATTGAAACCGGCGAGATATATGAGTTCAGTCCAGCCGCCCACACCATCTTAGAGAGTATCACTACGCGCTTATGCCAAACGGGTGGTGCCCTCTTAGCGATCGATTACGGCTATAGCACGACCGGTCAGGGCGATAGCTTGCAAGCCATGCAGGCGCATCACTTTACCTCGCCGCTAAGCAATATCGGCGAGAGTGATTTAACAACACATGTCAATTTTCACGCCCTCGCCGCAACCGCAAAAGCGGCTGGTGGCGTGGTGCATCGCATTGTCCAACAGGGCACCTTCCTGACCAAACTCGGCGTTATCGAGCGCGCCACCGCGCTCGCCGCAGCAAACCCGCATATGGCAGGCGATATTCAAACCAGTTGTGATCGCCTCATCGGCCCCGACCAAATGGGACGGCTGTTCAAGGTGTTTTGCGTCACAAGCCAAGGCTTTCCAATACCTGAAGGGTTTTAAACCATGACATCCCAGCCCACTCTTTTGCAGTCCCCCGCATTGGCCGCGCTGACCCATGGCTTTTGCACACGGCGCGGCGGCGTCTCAACCGGGATTTATGACGCCCTTAATCTGGGACGCGGATCACAAGACAGGCCTGAGCACATCGCTCGCAATCGCGATTTGGTACAGACCGCGCTCGGCGCCGATCGACTGCTCACGCCCTACCAAGTCCACAGTTCTGATTGTGTGCTCGTGACCAAAGACAATGCCGCAGCCATTGACCGAGGCGAGATCAAGGTCGACGCCTTGGTGACGCGCGAGCCCAACCTCGCCATCGGGATATTAACAGCTGATTGCGCGCCGATCTTATTTGCCGACCCCCAAAATAGGGTTGTCGGGGCTGCCCATGCTGGCTGGCGCGGCGCCCGCGGGGGTGTAATCGAGGCCACTGTCGAAACCATGTGCCAAGCTGGCGCACAACGAGATCACATCAAAGCGGTCGTAGGCCCCTGCATCAGCCAGCAAGCTTATGAGGTCGGCGAGGAGTTTTATGCCTCTTTTTGTGAGCATGATGCAGACGCGGCACAATTCTTCTCGCGGCACCCGAGAACCCAAAACTGGCATTTCGACCTGCCACATTTCTGCCTTGCACGGCTCACCAACTGCGGCGTGGCAGCAGAATGGATTGGCTTATGCACCTATGTGGATCGCACCCAGTTTTTCTCCTACCGCCGCAACACGCATGAAGCGATGACTGATTACGGTCGGCAGGGCTCTTTTATTCGGTGCTAAAACTCTTGTGGGGAAAACTCTCAGTCCCCATTTGCGCGAATCTTATGGCTTTGTTATTTCAAATCTATGAAGGAGACGTCCCATGAAGTTGATCGCCGGTAATAGCAATCTTCCCCTAGCAGAAGCCATCTCCTCTTATCTCAATGTTCCGCTGTCCAAATGCGTTGTTAAGCGTTTCGCAGATATGGAAGTTTTTGTTGAGATCCAAGAGAATATGCGCGGCGAAGACGTTTTTATCATTCAGTCCACGTCTTTTCCGGCCAATGACCATCTGATGGAAGTCTTGATCCTGATCGACGCGCTGCGCCGCGCCTCGGCACGGCGGATCACTGCGGTTCTGCCGTATTTCGGATATGCTCGCCAGGATCGTAAACCCGGGCCACGCACCCCGATTTCAGCTAAATTGGTTGCCAATTTGATCGAAGCTGCTGGCGCCGACCGGGTTTTGACGATTGACCTGCATGCTGGTCAAATACAAGGCTTTTTCGATATTCCGACGGATAATCTCTATGCCGCGCCGGTCTTTACCAATGATATCCAAACCCGCTTTAAAAGCCGTGATCTAATGGTGGTTTCGCCCGACGTTGGCGGCGTGGTGCGCACCCGCGCCCTTGGCAACCGAATTGGCGCAGATCTGGCAATCGTTGATAAGCGCCGTGAAAGCGCTGGTGTGAGCGAAGTTATGAATATTATTGGTGATGTTGATGGCCGCGACTGCTTGCTAGTCGACGACATTGTGGACAGTGCGGGCACCTTATGTAATGCCGCTGCCGCCTTGATCGAGGCTGGTGCATCCTCTGTTTCTGCCTATGTCACGCACGGTGTTTTATCGGGGGCCGCTATCGAGCGCGTCAATGCGTCGAAACTCGAGCACCTGCTGGTCACAGATACAATTTTGCCACGGGATGAAATGCTTTCCTCGGATAAATTTCAAATCATTACAGTTGCTGACTTGATCGGCGAGGCGATACGGCGGACAGCCGACGAAAACTCTGTCTCCAGCTTGTTTGACTAGGATTTTCTGCCTTTTGTATTGAGTTTTGTCCCTGACGCGGCTATAAACCGCCTGCGTTGTCTTTACACCCTTGGAGGAAAGCACGCCTGTCATGCATAGGGCATGACGGTCCTGTCAAACGTGGAGTTAACAATGGCAGATATCGTAAAATTAACCGCAGAATCGCGGGAACGGGTCGGTAAGGGGGTCGCTCGTGCATTGCGTCGTGAAGGAAAAATTCCAGCCGTTTTATATGGTGATAAGAAAGATCCTCTCGGGCTCGCAATTGCACAGGGACAACTTAAGCGGCTTTACAACTCAGGTCGTGCGTTGAGCACACTTTTGGATATTGAAGTCGATGGCACAAATCACCGCGCCATCGCTCGTGATTTGCAGCTGCACCCTGTGACGGATGTTATTTTGCATGCCGATTTCTTGCGCCTTGGTAAGGGTGCAACCATCGCCGTTGAGGTCAGTGTACACTTCATCAATGATGAAGCCTCACCTGGCATTAAGCGCGGTGGCGTTTTGAACGTCGTTCGCTACAGCGTCGAATTGAGTTGCCCGGCCGATGCGATCCCAGATTCGATCACGATCGACCTTACGGGAACCGAACTCGGTGATAGCATTCACATCTCATCGGTTACATTGCCCGAAGGCGTGACACCCGTTATCCAAGACCGTGACTTTACTATCGCTACAATCGCAGCCCCTGCTGGCCTCAAGAGCGAAGCCGAGAGCGAAGGCGCTGAAGATGAAGACGGTGAAGCCGAGAGCGAAGGCGAAGAATAGGCTAGATTGTGTCGGCACAAGCTCCGTTATTATTTATCGGGCTTGGCAATCCGGGAACGAAACATGCCCGCCAAAGACACAATGTTGGTTTTATGGTGATAGATGGGATTGCCGACCAGCTCGGTTTTCCCGCCTATCGCAATAAATTTCATGGTCAATTTTCGGAGCAGCTCTGCGGCGAACGTAAGGTCATGCTGCTAAAACCGGACACCTTTATGAACCGGAGCGGCATTAGCGTTGCAGAAGCGCGCAATTTCTTAAAGCTCGATCTCGCTAATATCGTCATTTTCCATGACGAGCTTGATCTTGCTCCAGGGAAGTTACGACTTCGCCTTGGAGGTGGTGCTGCGGGCCACAACGGCTTGCGCTCAATCACCGAGCATAATGGCAATGATTATCGCCGCGCCCGCATTGGCATCGGCCATCCAGGTCACAAGGACAAGGTTTTACCTTATGTTTTGGGGGATTTCGCGGCCACTGATACATGGCTCCCCACTTTCTTGCAAGCGACGGCAAGACACATCAACTTGCTGATCAACGACCAGGATGCCAGCTACCAAAACAAAGTTGCCCTCGACATGCAAAAATGGGCCGCTGACAACGCTAAATCAGAGGAAGAGGATATTTAAATGGGCTTTCGCTGTGGGATTGTAGGTCTTCCCAATGTTGGTAAGTCGACCTTGTTTAACGCCTTGACGCGCGCTGCGACGGCGCAGGCCGCTAATTTTCCTTTTTGCACCATCGAACCAAATATTGGTGAGGTGCCTGTTCCCGATGATCGTCTTGATAGATTAGCGGCAATCGCGTCTTCGGCCCGCATTATTCCCGCTCGCTTAAGCTTTGTTGATATTGCTGGTTTGGTGCGCGGTGCCTCAAAAGGCGAAGGCCTCGGAAACCAGTTTCTTGCCAATATCCGCGAAGTCGATGCGATCGCACATGTGGTGCGCTGTTTTGAAGATAATGACATCACCCATGTTGATGGGCGGATTGATCCTGTAGCCGATGCCGCCACGGTCGAAACAGAGCTCATGCTCGCAGACCTCGAAAGCCTCGAAAAGCGCGTCGTATCGTTACGCAAAAAGGCTACCACAAAAGATAAAGCGGCCCTTGAAGAGCTGGATTTGGTCGAACTCGCCCTCGCCTGCCTCAGCGATGGCCGCCCGGCACGCAAAGCCGATATTCCAAAAGGACGCGAGCAAGAATATAAAAACCTGCAGCTCCTCACCTCAAAACCAGTACTGTTTGTTTGCAATGTGGAAGAAGGCTCCGCCGCAACGGGCAACAGCCAGTCGCAACGTGTCGCTGAAATGGCCGCACAACAGGGCGCTGAAACTGTCGTTATTTCGGCGCGGATCGAGGAAGAGCTTGGCCAACTCGATGACACCGAGCGGCTGGAATACCTGCAAAGCCTCGACCTTACTGAGCCTGGCCTCAACCGCCTAATTCATCGTGGTTATAGCTTGCTAGACTTGATCACCTATTTCACCGTCGGGCCGAAGGAAGCGCGTGCGTGGACCATCCGGCGCGGTACGCTGGCACCACGCGCAGCGGCCGTCATACATACAGATTTTGAGCGAGGTTTCATTAGGGCCGAGACCATTGCCTATGATGACTATATTGCCTGTCAAGGCGAAGCTGGAGCCCGCGAGGCGGGTAAATTACGCCAAGAGGGCAAAGAATATCTGGTCTCTGACGGCGACGTCCTGCACTTCAAATTTAACGTTTAAAAATAAAAAAAAGCCGGAGCTAAGCTCCGGCTTTACTTTTATCAATTAATGGACTTAGTGTTGGTCAGACCATACTTTCCGCATTGAGAAATACAACAGACCCGCAAAAATAACCAAGTAGATCAACGCCATAAAGCCAATCCGTTTGCGTGCTTCCAGCTCTGGTTCTGCCGCCCAATTCAAGAAGTGGACAACGTCCGCCGACATTTGCGCAACTGTCGCAGGCGTTCCGTCCGTGTACTCAACTTGATCCTCATTTAGAGGCACTGGCATAGCGATGATCTCACCCGGCATATAAGGGTTGTAATACTGACCGGCGCGCAAAACCTTGCCCGCTGGCGCATCCTCATAGCCCGTCAAGATGGCATAGATATAATCGGGACCACCAGAGCGCGCCTTGTTTATCAAGGATAGATCTGGCGGGTAAGCGCCCCCATTTGCCGCGCGGGCGGCATTTTCATTCGGGTATGGGGCAACGAAATGATCCCGCGGCAATGCTGAACGTTCAAACATTTCGCCGTAAGAATCAGGACCATCGGTCACTGTATATTCGGCAGCGATCGCTTTTACTTCAGCTTCCGAGAATTCTGGTCCACCTTTTTGTAATAAATTGCGGAACGTCAACTGTTTCATGCTGTGACAGCTGGCGCAAACTTCCTTGTAGACTTTATAGCCACGACGCAAGGCATCGCGGTCATAAGTTCCCATAAAACCACTAAAGCTCCAAGCCTGTGGTTCTGGGTGACGAGCACTTTCAGCGGCCATTCCCATGCCACCACTCACCGTCGAAATAAGTGCGGCAAGCAGCAAAGATTTTACAAATCCGTTTTTCATAGTGAAGCTTCCCTTCTGCACTTTATTCGGCGGCCTGAGGCGCCGACTTGCCCAAGACCGACTCGGATATGCTTGTCGGAACATTTTTGGGTTTCTCAATAATTCCTAGAACCGGCAAGATGATCAAGAAATGTGCGAAATAGTAAACAGTCGCTAGACGAGACAAGATCACATAAATACCCTCTGCCGGCTGGGCACCAAGATAACCCAACAGCAAGCAGTCGATCACAAACAAGATAAAGAATTGCTTGAATAGCGGACGATAACGCCCTGAGCGAACTTTTGACGTATCCAGCCATGGCAGCAGGAACATCACAAAGATGGCGCTGAACATCAACAACACACCGCCAAGCTTATCAGGCACGGCCCGCAGGATTGCGTAGAACGGCAATAGATACCATTCCGGCACGATATGCGCCGGCGTCACCAGTGGGTTCGCGGGGATGTAGTTGTCTGCGTGGCCCAAAACATTCGGCGCAAAGAACACGAAATAAGCGAACAAAATCAAGAAAATCGTCAGAGCAAAGCCATCCTTAACCGTATAATACGGATGGAAAGGAATGGTGTCTTTCTTATCCTGAACCGCGAGACCCGACGGGTTGTTATTACCTGGAACGTGCAAAGCCCAAATGTGCAGGATCACCACCCCAAAGATAATGAAGGGGATCAGATAATGCAGCGAGAAAAAACGGTTCAAAGTCGGATTACCGATCGAGAACCCACCCCACAGCCATGTCGCAATATCGTTGCCAACGACCGGAATGGCACCGAACAGATTGGTGATCACGGTCGCACCCCAGAGGCTCATTTGACCCCATGGCAGAACATAACCCATGAAGGCTGCCGCCATCATCAGCAGGTAAATAAGCACACCCAAAATCCAGAGCACTTCGCGCGGCGCTTTATATGAACCATAGTACAGACCGCGGAAGATATGCAGATAAACGGCGAGGAAGAACATCGATGCGCCATTGGCGTGAATATAGCGGATCAGCCAGCCATAGTTCACATTGCGCATAATATGCTCAACCGAGTCGAAAGCAAAATCGACATGCGGCGTGTAGTGCATTGCTAAAATAATACCCGTAATGATCTGCGTTACGAGGCAAAAGGTCAGAATGCCGCCAAACGTCCACCAGTAATTGAGGTTTTTTGGCGTTGGATAATCGACAAAGCTGTCATTCGCGAGACGCAAAATAGGCAACCGCGTATCAAGCCATTTGGTAAACCCGTTGGCGGGTGTGTAAGTGCTTTCACCGCTCATACTTCAAATCTCCTTAACCGATCTTGATGCGCGTATCCGCGACGAAATCATACTCTGGAATTTCAAGGTTCAGGGGCGCTGGTCCTTTACGGATACGGCCCGACGTATCGTAATGCGAGCCATGGCATGGGCAGAACCAGCCATTAAAGTCACCAGCTTCTCCCAAGGGAACGCAACCCAAATGGGTACAAATTCCGATCATCACCAGCCACTCGTCTTTAAGGACGCGCTCCATGTCGGTTTGCGGATCGGGTAACGTCGTAACATCCACTGCGCGTGCCTCAGAGATTTCCGTCTCCGTCCGACGACGAATAAAAACCGGCTTACCACGCCACGTCACGGTCAAGTTTTGGCCGACTTCAATACCATCCAAATCGACTTCAATTGACGCTAATGCCTTCACGGAGGCATCTGGGTTCATTTGGTCGATTAGTGGCCAAGCAATATTCGCAGCGCCAACGGCTGCGAAGGCTCCGGTTGCAAGATATAGGAAATCACGACGGTTGGGATCCTCTCCCGTCTGATGCGCTTCGCTCATATTTTTTCTCCGTATTGTCCCTCTTGAGGTCCTTATACATTATATAAACGCAGTGGCAAATGCATCGCGAGGGACGATGAGACCCGTGTGTCAGTGTGACGCATAATTTTCTCATAAAACTGTTAAAAAACACAGGCTTGAACGTCATAAACCTGATGAAATTGTGGGCTTAAAGCGCCGTCAAACGATAATACGGCGCGCGTTTTTATGGTGTCCGCGGCCGACTCAATCGACGGCAGAGACTTTTTTATAGTTTTTCACCCCGACAATCCCTAAAACCATCCTATTGAGCGCTATAGGTTAACAAGAGAAAGTGCATGTCGGATTTTACACCAACCCGAAAACACCAAGCCGCGACGTGGTTCAAATCCGTTCAAGAGGATTTATGTGCGCGCCTGGAAACCATCGAACCGAACGGCAAGCGCTTTGAAAGAAAGTCATGGCAACGGGGCGAAGACGGCCAAGACCAAGGTGGCGGCGTCATGGCGGTATTACATGGCGATGTCATTGAAAAGGCAGGCGTGCATTTTTCAGAGGTCTATGGCGAGTTTTCGCCAGAATTTCGGCATACTATCCCGGGTGCAGCCGAAGACCCTCGGTTTTGGGCATCCGGTGTTTCCGTTATCATTCACCCTACCAACCCACATGCACCCACCGCCCATATGAATACGCGCATGGTTGTAACAACCAAAGGATGGTTTGGCGGCGGCGGCGACATTACGCCAATGCTTGACCGTGCCCGTAAGCCCGACCACCCTGACACGCGCGACTTTCACGATGCCTTTAAGCAAGCCTGTGATCGCCATGACCCGACCTATTACAAGACATTCAAAGATGAGTGCGAACGCTATTTCTTCCTACCTCACCGCAATGAAACGCGTGGTATGGGAGGCATTTTTTACGACCAACTCAATAGCGGCGACTGGGACGCTGATTTTAGCTTCACGCAAGATGTCGGCCGCGCTTTTTGCGACATTTACCCGCAAATATTAGCCCGCCAGTGCAACACAGCCTATGGCGAGAGCGAACGGCACGAACAATTGCGGCGGCGCGGGCGTTATGTTGAATTTAATCTCCTGTACGACCGCGGCACGATGTTCGGTCTGAAAACCGGCGGCAATGTCGAGAGTATTCTGTCCTCAATGCCACCTCTCGTGATGTGGTCTTAAGGCAAGCGCGCCAGCAAATCCGCGCGCGACAGCACAAACCCGCTGGCAACCCAATCACGCTCCAGCCGCTTTAACACCGCACCCAAACCAGGCCCTTCTTGTAGACCTTGTGCTACTAGATGCTCACCGCGAACTGGGCAGGATGGTCTTTGCCAAGCCGCCAGCGCCGATAAAAGATCCCTCGGCACGGCGCTATTGCTACGGGCAGCGCGCAAGAGGATGTGATCGCAGGTCGTCTCAACCCCGTGCCAATACGCAAACTGGATAAAAACACCCTGCGCCGCTGTCTCTTCGGGAACCGCCATCGCCACATCAAGCATCGCATTAAGGCGTGCTCGGGTGGCGTTGGAAAAGCGCAACCGCGCCGCTCCAACCTGCTCTGGCTTCGCAAACAAACCCCCGAGCCGCAAAAGTGGATCGTGGGTTATTGTGGTGAGACGCTCGAGGGTATCAAGGTGATCCGCTGTCGGCGGCGGGGAAGCAAAGATTATTTCCCAGAGGCCAGCCGCAATCATACTGCGCAAACAGCCTGCAAAATCATCAAGTTGCGCGATTTTCATAAGCTCATCGGTAATACGCTCGGGCGATAGCTGTGCCACCCCCCACGCATGCGCTTTGCAGGCGGCAAAGGCCTCTGCATCCAGCGGCTGCTCTGGGGCCAGTCGAAAATGAAATCGAAAATATCTGAGGACGCGCAAGTAGTCTTCGACGATACGTGCGCCGGCGTCGCCGATAAATCGAATATGGCGCTGCATCAAGTCTTCACGCGCTGCGCATAGCCCCGCCTCAGCCAACGGGTCATAAATATGCCCATGAGCATCGACATAAAGCGCATTGATAGTGAGGTCTCGTCGCCGAGCATCCTCAAGCCAATCATCGGTATAGGTCGTAATGGCGTGCCGACCATCGGTCGCAATATCGCGTCTAAGTGTCGTGATTTCAAAATGTCGTGGCGTTGCATCACGGGTGATAGCCGTGATTGTGCCATGCGCCAAGCCGGTCGGAACAACCTTGAAATCATGATCGCGCAGAAGCTGCATGGCATCTTCGGCCGGCATGGTCGTGGCCAGATCGACATCCACCTGCCCTTGGTAGCCGAGCAACGTATCACGTACGCAGCCGCCCACTGCGCGCACCTCAAACCCTGCTTGCGCGACGAGCGCCATCAAACGTTGTAGGGCTTCATCCGACAACCAAGCCGCTTGCAGCGTCTCTCTTGAGGCAACCATTCCCGAGAACTACTTAAAATGCCCCGGGATCAGCGTTCCGTCTTTATAGTCGGGGGGGACATATTCCCCTTGGGGCGCTTCACCATCGACAAAACGATAACTGATCAGGCTCGCCATAACCAAAAGCGCACCGATGAGACCACTCCAGGCCAAACGGCGAATGCGTGTCTCAGGTGGATGTGTGCGTTTGAGCCAGCGCGACCACAACATGGTCATCAGAAATGGTAGGCAAAACAGGAAAATATTCCAAATTAAGATACGGATCATTGTTCCAACCTATCTGTGAGATTTCGGATCATGCCTGCCGTCGCACCCCAGATAAAATAGCCATTATAGTCCATCGCATAGAACCGCCGTTCGTGGCCCTGAAATTGACGGGTCTCGACCCTATGGTTACGCGGATCCAAGATAAAATCCAGCGGAACTTCGAATACATCGGCAACTTCATTGGCATCGACATTGAGCTCGAAATTTGGTGTCACAAAGCCAAGGATAGGCAGCACGCGGAAAGCGGTCACGGTTTGATAAACGTCAATGCAGCCTGCAACCGAAACCAAACTGGGGTTAATACCGACTTCCTCATAAGTCTCCCGCAAAGCCGCTGCCGCAGGACCACTGTCAATATCCTCAACCTTACCGCCCGGAAAAGCCACTTGACCAGAATGTTTTGGCAGATGCGCAGCGCGAACCGTGAACAACATCGTCGGCCCCTCGGGACGTTCGATAATGGGAACCAAAACTGCCGCCGCCCGCAAATCTGTATCGATCGGGATGAGCGCATTTAAACTATGATCGCCGATTAGAGCGGGGTTCTGTAGCAAACTCTGTGTCTCTGGAATGTCTAAGCTTGTGGCCTGCCTTAGGCGCGCGCGATAATCTTTCATCATGCTTACCCAAGCCGATCGGCTTCCATCATGGGGAAAAACACGCCATCACTCCAGACGCCGAAAAAATCATCATGCTCGCTGCCATATTCCACCAGCTCATAGAACACAGAGCGGCCTAATTTGGCCTCCAACCGCGCACGCACATGGACATAAGGCGCTGGCTCATCGGTTTCGGGGTCGATCTCAAAGCGCAGCGCGTGCTCTGGACCCGCTTGCACATGATCACCAACATTGGTGACAAAATGTAGCTTTTGCGCCTGCCCCTCTCCCTCAATGCCAATATGCACGGCGATAAAGGGGGCATCCTCAACCTCAACACGGATCTTCTCGGCCGGAGTAACAAGGTAATATTCGCCATCGGCATCGTGGCGCAAAATTGTTGCAAATAACTCGACTAATTTTTGTCGCCCGATCGGCGAGCCAGCATAAAACCACTGACCATTGCGGGCGATCTTCATACCAATATCGCCACAATACTCCGGCTCCCACAAATCCACGGGCGGCAATTTTTTAACCCCCGTCGCCTGCTGTGCCGCGGCGATAATCGTCCCAAGATCTGTAATTTTATTCGACATCGACTTTATTATAGTGCGATTTGCCCGGCAGCACATCCTAAGAGCAAAATGTCACGGGGCCGCTTGCATTGGCGCTGGCCGCACGAGCCCCGCCAGTGGCACTCCGCCAGACGCAGGACTACGCAGCAAAAGTCGCTTCGGGTCAACAGGACCCGGCAGTCGAATATCGGCTGGCGCTACCTGAAAGCCAGCGCGTTGATAATATGGCAGATCACCAACCAAAATAATCGGACAATCGGTGTCAGCATCAATCACGCTCAAAGCATGTCCCATCAAGTTTTGCCCATAGCCTTTCCCTTGATCGATCGGGCGAACTGCAAGCGGTCCCAAAAGCAGGCCGAATGTTGGTCCAATGAGCAAAGGCCAAAAACTGATCGATGCGCGCAAGTCGCCTTCTTCCGTGAGCATTAAGAAACAATAGGCATCTATTTGCTGGTTGCCTTCGCGCAACCGCTCGGCCGTACGTGCGTATCTGCCTGGCCCCATCGATGCATCGAGCAAAGCGGCAACGCCAAGATCCCATCTAGGGGCATAGGGTATAATGGTCACGATAAAAATCCTTTAAAATACACGCACGATGTTTGGTCAGCTATAAACGATAGCCGCTTCATCGTCGCAAAAAGGATCTCAACTGGTTCATGAATTTGCACCTCTTGTGTCGACCTATCATGAAAAAAAATCGTGGTCTAGCAATAATTTACGTGGCCATGCCAGCATAAAACAGAAACGCCGAGTACGATAAATACAAGACCAAAGCAAGCAAACCCTCGACGCGGTTTAAGCGCCCGCCCGACCAAATCAGAGCAACAACAAGAGCAGATGACGCCAGCATAAACCAGACATCGCGCTGCGCAATTTCGGGCGCAAATTGGATCGGCCCGACGGCAATGGCTGCACCCAAAATCATTAGAATATTAAAAATATTACTGCCGATGGCGTTCCCGACCGCAACCGCTGCATGCCCTCTAAACGCGGCGATAATGGAGATCGCCAATTCCGGCAAAGAGGTACCAACAGCGACAATGGTGAGACCGATCACCGCTTCACTGACGCCCCACCAGCGAGCCAAATTAGTGGCCCCCTCAACCAGAGCATCAGCACCAAACACAAGCCCCGCTAGCGATATGATCGCGACCGGCACCGCAACCTTCAATCCGCCTGCCAATTCTGCTTCCTCGGGCGCTTCATCGCCACTCCCACCCAGCCGAATTTGCAGTAAAGTATAAAGCACTAAGGTCGCCAACATCGCGCCCCCAATCC
>CBFHZM010000004.1:0-58459 GCA_965660195.1 Alphaproteobacteria bacterium | reverse complement strand
TTCGATGAGGCTTTAAGCGGTGATGGTATCTTTGCGCCAAAAAGGGGCGCGGGCTTGTTACCTGCCATTGGTAGCTATCATCGCCAGTTTTTTCTGGCGCAAGCGATTTTGAAATGGAGCCAGGTGCTCGAACGGACGATGAGCTTGCCGCAAGCGATGCAAGTGGCACGCGATCTTGCGGGGTTTCTCGATCAAGCGCAGGCCGATGAGGTTGATTGGTCTGGCTTGCAACAATTGGTGCCAGCAGAGATGGCGCAAAACTGGCAGGCAACACTCGATTTTCTAGCTATTTTAACACGCCAATGGCCGGCCTATTTGCGGAGCACCGGGCTGATGGATCCGGTTCAGCGCCGCAATCAGGCGTTTGAGGATCTGATTAGCGATTGGCAGGAGACTGTGCCGCGGCGGCCAGTGCTCGCTGTTGGCTCAACGGGAAGTGTGCCGTCGACGGCACGCCTGCTGACAGCAATTCTACGTTTGCCACTTGGTGCCGTGGTTCTGCCGGGCCTCGATGTAATAGCGCCTGATAATATTTGGCAAGACATGATCGCCGACCCAACGCACCCGCAGACTTCAATGGCGCGCTTGCTCTCGAGCATGGGGGTGGCGCGGACGGAGGTGAAGCTGTGGCCGAATAGTCCGTCGGAAAGTGCACGGGCACGCTTTTTAAATTGGTCACTGGTACCAGTCGATCATACGGGAGATTGGAACCATTTAGCTGCTCATATTGATCAAGATGCGGCGCTCGAAAATCTTTCATTATTGGAAGCACCTGACCCGCGCGCCGAGGCCGGCGCTATTGCCGTTATGATGCGTGAAATTTTGCAGACATCGAGCCAGACTGCCGCCTTGGTGACTTCGGACCGAAATTTGGCGCGGCGCGTTGCCTCCGAATTGCAGCGCTGGGGTATTAATGTCGACGACTCGGCGGGTGCCGCCCTGCGCCAAACCGAGGCCGGGTCCCTCCTGCTATTGGTCTTACAAGCTGTTTTGGAAGGTTTTAAGCCGGTGCCGCTATTGGCTTTGTTAAAACATCCTTGGTGTTGCCTGGCCAGCGATCGCACAGTGCATATACAGCTGTTACGGACGCTCGAAGCTTTGGTTTTGCGTGGGCCGGTCGCCATTACAACTATTGAAGATGTGATCAGGGCTGTCGAGCGCCGCCAAGACGAATTACCGCTGAAAGCTTTTCCAAATGTAATGGCCGAAGATCTGCGAGAATTTTTAATGGGTTTACGCGCAGCGCTAGCACCATTGCTGACGGTACAGGGCGAGGCGATAGAGGCAGAGCGCCTGTTTTCAGCCCTCAGGTTCAGCTTAGAGGCGCTAGGCGCGGGCACGACGACGGCCTTTGCGGCTTTGCAAGGGGGCGATGAGGTTCTCGCTTTTCTCGAGCGTATCGAGATGGATGCGGACATCGCACCGCCAGCGCCGCTTTCAGCTTGGGCAGATCTTTTCGATCTCTGGCTGGATGCGACACCATTTTACAAAAGCACGAGAAGTGAAGCACGCCTATTTATTTGGGGGCCGCTCGAGGCTCGTTTGCTGACCGCTGACTTGGTTATTTTGGGTGGGCTCAATGAAGGCGTATGGCCGCCGCAGGTTGAAACCGGGCCGTGGTTGTCGCGCCCAATGCGGACGGAGATGGGCATGAACCAGCCCGAGCGACGCATCGGTTTGGCGGCGCATGATTTTGTGCAAAATGCTTCGGCGCCTCGCGTGGTACTCAGCCGCGCCCAAAAAGTCGACGGTGCCCCAACAATTGCGGCGCGCTGGTTGCGGCGCATGACAACTCTCGCGGGCGATTTGCCCCGCGATTTTGCCTCAGAGCGTCTATCCTGGTGGTTAGCTCTTGATCATGCCGATCGGCTAATACCTGAGCCGCGGCCGAATCCAAAGCCTCCGATAACGGCGCGCCCATCCCGTCTGTCGGTGACGCGGCTGGAAGCGCTACTCGTGGATCCTTATCGAATCTACGCCTCGCATATTTTAAACTTACGCGAATGGGAGGATGTCGGTGTTGCAGCACAAGCCCGACATCGCGGAACCTTCTTGCATGATATTCTCGAGAAATTCGTCGATCGCTATCCCGATCGTCTACCGTCAGACGTTGAGGCGAGTTTAATGGCGATCGCCGAAGCAATGCTGGCCGACCCGTTGCTAGCCTCCGAGGGTATGGCTGTCTCGCGGGCCCGTTTGCGTGCCGCCATTGCTTGGATGGCAAAATACGAAACTGTGCGGCGGGGTGACTTGCGCCAGAGCTATTCGGAACTGACGGGGACCATGCAATTATCAGTGGCGGGCGAGCCCTTCATTATTACGGCAAAAGCCGATCGCATTGATGCCTTGAAATCGGGGTGCTATCGCATTCTGGATTATAAAACGGGTAGCCCGCCATCTGCGGGCGAGGTTAAGAAACTGTTTTCCCTGCAATTGACATTGGAGGCAGCTATTTTACGGGCAGGCGGGTTTGAGGGGCTACCTGCGGGGGTCGCAGATCGGCTCGATTATATTCGTCTATCGGGGGGCTTTCCGCCGGGAGAGCTGCAGCCGCATGATGTCGACGCAGAGATGATCGATAATGCTCTGAGCGGTGTCGCAAATTTAGTCGAGCTATATCGCAATCCTGAACAGGGTTACATATCGCAATTACGGCCGAAACGAATCTCATTTCCATCGGCCTATGACCACCTTGCGCGGGTTACCGAATGGTCGTCGCAGAGCGGGAGTGAAGAATGACGCAATCGGCAGCTACCTCGGCGCAGATGTCGGCTTGGGTCAATGCTAATGCTGGCTCGGGGAAAACCTATGTTCTGATCTCGCGTCTTGTGAGCTTGATGTTATCGGGGGCAAGTCCTGACAAGCTGTTATGCTTGACTTATACAAAAAGCGCCGCGGCTGAAATGCAAAACCGCCTCTTTAGTTTGCTCAGCGAGTGGGCGGTGATGGATGATGTTGCTTTGCGCGAAGCGGTCGAGGCACGCATTGGTGTCGCCATCGACCAGCCGGAAGATCTCTATCGAGCACGCACCTTATTTGCTCGCGCGCTCGAAGCGCCAGGTGGGCTAAAGGTGCAAACCATTCATGCTTTTTGTGAAGCCTTATTGCATCGCTTCCCCCTGGAGGCCGGTCTGACACCAGGTTTCGAACTGATCGACGAGACCGACGCTAGCAGTCTGGTAAATAATCTAGCGGCCCAGATTATGGCGCGCGATGATGCTGATTTTATTTTTCTCAGTCGGCAATTCCCCGAACAAGAATTTACCGGCCTGGTGCATCGCATGGTGGCCAGTCGCAGTCGCTATAAAAACTTAAAAGGCGAAGCGCTCGAAACCTATTTGACTGAGAATTTCGGTCCCGAAGCACGCGACCATAATGATACGGCCCGCGCGCAATTGAGTGCAACGATGACCGCTTGGGCGCCGCGCTATCTGGATGTCGCGCTGGCCGAAGGCTCTGCGAACGATCAAAAGACGGCGCGTAAACTAGCCTCTGCCCTGTCAGACACGGATCTAAGCGACCCTTGGGATGGCCTGCGGGCATTTTTTGAGACGGATAAGGGAGAGCCGCGGGCGCGACTGTATACCAAAATTTTGGCCGAAGCTGCCCCAGATTTGGTGCAAGAAATTGATCAGTACGGGCAAGGCTTTTATGAACTCGAAGCGCAACGCCGGCGGCAATTTATCCGCTATGTAATAGGCGCTTTCCATCGCGCCGCCGCGATATTGCAGCAAGATTATGCGGCTGCTAAGGCGATGCGGAACTGTCTCGATTATGATGATCTGATTGGCTATGCCGCCGCTTTGCTCTCCAATCGATCGGCGACAGCTTGGGTTCTCTATAAAATCGATAATGGGCTTGACCATATTTTGATCGACGAAGCACAAGATACGAGCCCGACGCAATGGCAGGTGATCGCGGCTTTGGCAGAGGAGTTTTTTGCCGGCGCATCGGCGCGTAAGGTGACCCGCACAATATTTGCTGTCGGCGATGAAAAACAATCGATCTTCTCGTTCCAAGGTGCGGATCCGAGTTCATTTGACAAAATGCGTGATTTTTTCGCGGCGCGCGTCCGCGCCTCTGCGTTGGGTTTTGAGCCCGTCGATATGATCAAATCCTATCGCTCGGCGCCGGATATTTTGGGTCTAGTTGATAGGCTGTTTGCAACGCCTGAACGCGCGCAAGGGTTAACCGCGGCAGGCAAGGCGACACAGCATGTAGCACATCGCTCTGCGGCGACAGGTTTTATCGAGCTGTGGCGGCCGGAGACAAATACCGAGAAAGCACCCGAGGATATTTGGTGGCGAACCGATCTGGTTGAGGCTACCGGCCGACCGGCGCGCCAGCGCATGGCCGACCGTGTCGCCGATAAAATTCAAAACCTATTACAGAGCTCTAACGCGGCGGTGACAGCTGGCGACATTCTAATCCTTGTGCGTCGCCGCAACGCGGTATTTTTTGACTTGTTACGGGCTTTGCATCAAACCGGTGTTGCTATCGCGGGCGCCGATCGTATGAAGCTTCTCGATGAATTGGTTATTAAAGACCTGATCAATCTGGTTGAGCTGGCTCTAAACCCGATGAATGATTTAGCCTTAGCAATATTTTTGCGGGGGCCTCTGGGCGGTTTGAGCGATGAAGCGCTTTATCAGCTCGCTTATGGTCGGTCAGGTAGTTTATATGATGCGCTCGCCGCGGAGCGCGACCAGCCCGTTTTCGCCTCCGCTTATGCCGATGTGAGCTGGCTCATTAATCATGCCGCGCTGACACCATTTGATTTTTTTGCTCGCTATCTCAGTGGTCATGATGCCCAACGCCGCTTGAAATGTCGGCTGGGTAATGAGATTGACGATGCGGTGAATGAGTTCTTGCGCTTGGCATTAAATTTTGAACGGACGCATGCGGCGACATTGCAAGGTTTTATGCATTGGATCCGGTCGCATGCGACCGAGATCAAGCGAGAAATGGAGGAAGGGGCTGACGCTGTTCGCATTATGACGGTGCACGGTGCAAAGGGTTTGGAAGCGCCGATTGTTTTTTTGATCGATGACTGTGTCCCGCAAGGCTTGAGCTCACGCGATCAGTTGATTTTTGTGGATCAACATTTAATTTGGCGCCCGCCGTCGAAGGAACGACCAAGAGAGCCCGATCCGCGATTGCAGGCCGCCGAAGCACAAGCCTTTGCCGAGTCGCAACGTTTGCTTTATGTCGCTTTAACGCGCGCCAAGGATCGGCTTTACATTGCGTCTTATATGGCGCGCGGCGAGACCCCAGCGGAGAATAGTTGGTACGGTCAATTAGCGGCCTGCCATCCCGATACTGGCGATAGCGACCGGGTTTGGAGCTTGGGGGATGAATCGCGCGCTGTACCTGAACGGTCCTCGGACAGCTCTGCGATAACAGTTCTTCCGCGCGTTGGGCCCGATTGGATGCGCCAAAAGGTGGCCGCCACGGCTGACGGACTGTCTACTTCAGCGACGCGGTTAGCGCGGCGACATGGCTTGGTGAAATCGCCGGGCGCAGCGCGGGGCACTCAGTTCGGGACATTGGTTCATAATATTTTGCAATTTCTCCCCGCAATTGCCGCGACCGATCGCTATGCCCGCCTGGAAACCTATTTGGAAGATCATGCGGCCAGTATGTTGCCTGCCCAGCGTAAGGCCTTGATTGCGCAGGTGCGTCAGGTGATGGAGTGTGACGATTTTGCGCCGCTCTTCTCACCGCAAGCGCGTGCTGAGTGTCCTATTCGGGGAGTGATTATGGACGCTGATGGCCGCGAGATCATTATTTCTGGGCAAGTCGACCGCTTCTATCATGATCGAGAGAAAAATTTTATCTGGGTGGTCGATTTCAAGACCGGCAAGCGCGATACAAGCGACGACAGCTATTTGCGTCAGATGGCAATTTATCGGCATTTAATTCGACAGGCGACTGGCGCGTCAGATGTTCGCTGTTCGTTGATTTGGGTTAATGGGGCCGAGGAAGAACGCTTTATGCCGCAAGCACTTGACCAAGCTTTCACCGAAATCGTCACCGCCCCCCTTGATCGGGCGCCCGACGCTACCTAGATTGAAGATAAGAACTTAATATTGAGGAGTTTCCGATGTCTGTAGACCACGCCAATGATGCCGATTTTAAAGCCAAAGTTCTCGACGCCTCGGGGCCTGTCTTGGTGGATTTTTGGGCCGAATGGTGCGGGCCGTGCAAACAGATCGCGCCAGCGCTTGATGAATTATCGGACGAGTTAAAGGGTCAAGTCAGTATTATCAAAGTGAATATTGATGAGAACCCGAAAGCGCCCACCGATTACCATGTTCGGTCTATCCCGACGATGATTTTATTCCAAGACGGCCAACCAACTGCTACCAAGGTAGGGGCGGCTCCGAAAAGCGATATTAAATCGTGGATTGAAGAGAGCCTGTAAGCGCTCAAACCCCTGATATTAAGACGCTTGTCGTAAGACCCATCCGGCTAAATATAGTGACCCGCAAATGACAAGCCGCTGGGTGCTAGGGTCAATATGCGCTATGGCTGCACGGGGTGTGTCAAACCCTAGACTATTCTGATGACGCGACACGCTCGCTAAGCTAACCCCGTCTTGACTGTTTTCTTGTTCTGGAATGGTCGTTGCCAAGATTTGTAAATCGGCGAGATCGGTAAAGGCGTCGAGAAAGCTGTCCGCCGATTTGGTATTCAGCAAGCCGCAAAGCAATGCCGTTTTACCGCCCTTGCGAGCAGTTTCCCGCATTAGCCAGCTGGCTAGGGATTGCGCGGCGGCTGCATTATGACCGCCATCGAGCCAAATTTCGGCCAGCGGTGCTTGCTGGTGAATAGCCTCAACCAAAGGGCCTTGGGTGAGGCGTTGTAGTCGCGCCGGCCAATTCGCTGTTGTGACCCCTTGCTGGAGGGCTGAGGTCGAAAGTCCAAGCTGACGCGCGGCTGCCAGCGCCGTGCCGGCATTGATTATTTGATGCGGGCCTTGCAAGCGCGGGGCTGGCAGATCGAGAAGGCCTGAAAAATCTTGAAACACCATACCGTCGCGCTCGCTGCTACAGCTCCAATCGCGACCGCCTAGTTGAACATTAGTGTTGTTTTGTGCTGCTACCGCATCCAGCATGTCAGCGACCGCTTCGCTTTGTGGGGCGGCGATGACCGGGACGCCTGGTTTGATGATGCCGGCTTTCTCACCTGCGATCGCGGTTAGTTCATCTCCCAAAAACTCTTGGTGATCAATGCTAATTGGGGTGATGACGCTGAGTTCGGGCGTGATGACATTGGTGGCGTCGAGCCGTCCCCCGAGACCAACCTCGAGCAACAACCAATCCGCTGGCGTTTCAGCAAAAGCGAGAAAAGCTGCTGCTGTGGTAATTTCAAAAAAAGTAATCGGAGCACCGGCATTGGCGGCTTCACAGGTCGCCAGATGGCGCGCTAGATCGGGTTCTGAAATTGGCACACCAATCAGCGAAATACGCTCGTGAAAATCAACCAAATGTGGCGAGCTATAAGCATGCACGCGGGCGCCCGCAGCGGTTAACATGGCGCGAATGAAAGCTAAGGTCGACCCTTTGCCATTGGTACCAGCAATATGAATAATGGGTGGGCAGTTGCGTTCGGGGTGGTCAAGCGCGGCGAGCAGGCGGTGCATGCGGTCGAGCGATAGGTCGATATACTTCGGATGTAGCCCGAGCAAGCGCTTTAGAAGGTCATCAGATTCGCGCATGGGCGCGCTATTATTCGGCTGCGACGGCGTCCGGTCCGTTCGGGTCTGTTAGCAATCCGATTACACGCCCCAATGTCTCGCGCAGCTGGTGCCGGTGAACAACCATATCGACCATGCCATGCTCGAGCAAATACTCGGCGCGTTGAAAGCCCTCAGGAAGCTTTTCTCGGATCGTATCCTCGATCACCCGTGGGCCGGCAAAGCCGATAAGAGCGTTTGGTTCGGCAATTTGGATATCCCCCAGCATGCCGTAACTGGCGGTTACCCCCCCAGTTGTTGGGTCGGTGAGAACAACGATATAAGGCAAGCCGCGCTCACGCATTTCTTGGATCACGACCGTTGTGCGCGGCATTTGCATGAGTGATAAAATGCCTTCTTGCATCCGTGCGCCACCTGCAGCGGCGATCAAAACCAAGGGTAAATTCCGTTCCAAAGCCGTCTGCCCAGCTGTCACAACGGCTTCACCAGCCGCCATACCAAGCGAACCGCCCATAAAACTGAAATCTTGTACTGCGACAACACTGCGATGGTTTTCGATTGTTCCAACCGCCACAGTCACAGCATCTTTGCGGCCGGTTTTGTTGCGCGCTTCTTTCAGGCGATCGGCATAACGCTTTTGATCTTTAAATTTAAGTGGGTCATGCGGTACATCTGGTAGATCAATAATTTCATAGGTCGCCTCATCAAAAATCTGATGCAAGCGCTCCATCGTATCCATGCGCATGTGGTGGTCACAGCCAGGGCAGACTTTTTGCAAAAGTTCGACGTCGCGGTGAAAAATCATCTCGCCACATTCCGAACAGTTTAGCCATAGATTATCTGGCGTGTCCTCTTTTTGCGAGAAGACTTCAGCAATTTTCGGACGCACAAAGTTTTTGATCCAGTTCATGACGACCCCTCATCTGGGAAATGCCAGATTGCCTTAAAATTTCATAGCCTTATCTCTTTACACCCGTAGCGAGGTCTGAGGCAAGAGCCAATACGTCAGAAACGCAAGCTTCACTGACCTGACCATCCTCGCTGAGATGCGTGGCAATGCGATCTACCAGCACCGAACCGACCACAACACCATCGCCGGCAGGCGCCATTTCAGTCGCCTGATCCGGCGTTTTTATGCCAAATCCAATGGCAATCGGCAGGGTGGTGTGATTGCGGATCCGCTCGATTGCCATCGCCACCTTATTGGCATCGGGGCTGGCTGAGCCCGTGATACCGGTTATCGAGACATAGTAAACAAAACCCGAGGTGTTCTTCAAAACTGCGGGCAGACGGCGATCATCGGTGGTTGGTGTTGCCAGGCGAATGAAATTCAACCCAGCTTGCATGGCAGGCAAGCAAAACTCGGCATCTTCTTCGGGCGGCAGATCAACAATAATCAGACCATCAACGCCAGCCGATAGGCAGTCGGTAATAAAGGTCTCGACGCCATAACGATAGACGGGATTGTAATAGCCCATAAGAACAATTGGCGTGGTGTTATCTTGGGTCCGAAAGGCGCGCACCATGTCGAGCGTTTGGATCATCGTTTGCCCAGCAGCCAGCGCGCGCTGGCTTGATTTTTGGATGGCAGGTCCATCTGCCATTGGGTCAGTAAAAGGCATACCGAGCTCAATAATATCGACACCCGCGCCAGGCAGTCCGTTCATAATTTTCTGCGATGTCTCTCGGTCGGGATCACCAGCAGTGATAAAGGCAATAAACGCTTTTTCGTTGCGTGCTTTTAAATCAGCAAAACGTTGCTCTAATCGGGTCACCATGATTTAGCCCAATCTTACATTTAAATGCTCGGCCACGGCGAAGACATCCTTATCGCCCCGACCGCATAAATTCATCACCATTAAGTGATCGGCCGGCAGTTTCGGCGCGATTTTGCTGACATGCGCCAGCGCATGCGCGGGCTCAAGCGCTGGGATAATGCCCTCGAGCTTGGTGATCAATTGGAATGCCTCGAGCGCTTCGGAGTCGGTCACAGCGACATAGGACACGCGGCCCGTGTCGCGCAGATAGGCGTGCTCCGGCCCAATGCCGGGATAATCGAGCCCAGCCGAAATTGAATGCCCTTCGACGATTTGGCCATCATCATCTTGCAACAGATATGTGCGGTTGCCATGCAAAACGCCGGGTAGACCGCCCGCCAGCGAAGCGGCGTGATGCGGTGTGTCGAGCCCAAGCCCACCAGCCTCGACGCCAATAATATCGACCGATGGATCATCGAGGAACGGGTGAAACAGCCCCATCGCATTGGAGCCGCCGCCAATACAGGCAATCAAGCTGTCGGGTAAGCGGCCTTCGGCCTCTAGCATTTGCTCACGGGTCTCTTTGCCGATTACGGATTGGAAATCGCGCACCATGGCAGGGTAGGGGTGCGGGCCGGCAACCGTGCCGATAATGTAAAATGTGCTGTCGACATTGGTTACCCAATCGCGCAGGGCCTCGTTCATTGCATCCTTTAAGGTGCCAGCACCCGAGGTGACGGGAACGACTTCTGCCCCGAGAAGTTTCATACGGAACACATTGGGTTTTTGCCGTTCGATATCTGTGGCGCCCATAAAAACCGTACAGGGTAGGCCAAAGCGGGCGGAAACAGTGGCAACAGCAACACCGTGTTGGCCGGCCCCCGTTTCGGCGATAATGCGCGTTTTGCCCATTCGCTTAGCGAGCAAAATTTGTCCGAGGCAGTTATTAATTTTATGTGAACCCGTATGATTGAGTTCGTCGCGCTTTAGGTAAATTTTGGCACCACCGAAATGCTCGGTCAGGCGCGGCGCAAAATATAGCGGTGATGGACGGCCAACATAGGTTTTGTGCAAGTCGGACATTTCGGCGGCAAAGGCAGGGTCTTGCTTTGCTGCTTCATAGGCGGCCTCTAGGTCGAGAATTAAAGGCATCAGCGTTTCGGCAACGAAACGGCCCCCGAAAATACCGAAACGGCCACTTTCATCGGGCCCGGTTCGAAAAGAATTGGTTCCAGTCACTCCTGCATCTCCACTCACTTAAGCCGTTGATTTGGCGTTCGCTATAAACCGCCGCATAAGGTCGGGGGATTTCTGCCCCGGTGCATCTTCTACCCCCGAAGATACGTCAACCATGGTAGCTCCCGTTTGCGCAATCGCTTGCTGCACATTATCTGCCGTCAGGCCGCCCGACAACATCCACGGACGGTTACCGTCATACGCATCGAGAAGGCTCCAGTCAAAAACTTTTCCATTACCACCAGGCAACTCGCGTTGTTGCGGTTTGGCATCGAAAAGATACCAATCGGCACTGCCAGTATAGGCGCCACATGGCAAAAAGTCGGACTGCGTACCGATCCCGAAGGCTTTAATGATAGGTCGATTGCTGAGTTGGGCAATTTCTGTCGCGCGCTCAGGCGTTTCTTTGCCATGTAATTGGATGCGATGCGGGTTGGTGGCGGCAAGACAGCGCTCGACGCGATCATTGTCGGGGTCGACAAGCAGCGCAATACGCTCGATATGTGGCGGGCATTGGCGAGCCAATTGGATTGCTGCATCATCTTCGAGGTGGCGCGGCGAGGGTGGGTAGAAGACAAAGCCGATCATATCAGCGCCAGCGTCGATCGCCGCATGTAGGGCGTCGGTATTGGTGATGCCACAAATCTTAACTTTGGTCATAAACCAAGCTCCGCCGCGATGGCCGCCGCTGCCGCGGCTGGATCTGGCTGTTGCGTAATGGGACGGCCGATAACCAGTATATCGGCGCCAGCGGCCACTGCTTGGGATGGCGTCATAACGCGCTTTTGATCTCCGACGGCACTGCCTGCTGGGCGAATTCCGGGGACGATGAGTTTAAAGTCAGCGCCCAGGTGGTCGCGAATGGCTGTAATTTCATGGGCCGAGCAGACGATGCCATCGAGCCCGCAGGATTTGGCAAGACTGGCGAGGGCGATAACCTGATCCGCAGTCGAGCGCGAGACGCCAATATCATCGAGATCTGTATTGTTGAGGCTGGTAAGCACACTGACGCCGATTAACTGTGTCCGTGTGTTGGCGGCATCAACGACAGTGCGTGCTGCTTGCATCATTTCGCGGCCGCCGACAATATGAATATTTACGATGGCAGGTTCTAGAGGCATCAAAGCCGCTAGCCCTTGCGCCACAGTATTGGGAATATCGTGCAGTTTAAGGTCGAGAAAAATCGGCAGGCCTATCTCAGCAAGAGCGCCATAGCCATAAACGCCATTGCGATAAAAAAACTCCATACCAAGCTTGAGGCCACCAACATGCGGCGCAACAGCGCGCGCCAGCTCGGCGGCTTTCGGAATGTCCAGCATATCTATGGCGCAATATATCGGGTTCGACGTCATCGATGTTTCTGCTTATCTATGATTACAAGGCTCCGCCGGATATAGCACTAAATGTTGTTGATGGCGAGCCTCGTAGGACTAGAGCGGGTTTTCATTGCGGTGCGTCCACCAGCTGTAAAAGCGCCCTGCCGCAAACCCGATCAGCAACCCCAGAAACAAACAGAGAAGGATGAGAATAAACAGCGGTATGCGGATCGCCGCCTCGTCATTGCCTAAAGACCACGGGTCAACAAATAAGGCGACATCATGCCGGTTCATGAAGGCCAGTGGAATGATCAGTATAATCAGTTGGAAGAGAAGGAAGCGTCTTAGAAAAGAGGGCATGGTTAACCACCATTTAAGCGGTTACGCAGCTCCTTACCCGTTTTAAAAAGTGGTGTTCGTTTTTCGGCAACAGCGACAGTTTCGCCCGTCCGTGGGTTTCGTCCAATACGGGCTGCCCGGGTTTTGGCGGAGAAAGCACCAAAGCCGCGCAACTCGACACGATCGCCGCGCGCTAGAGCGGCTGAAATTTCATCGAAAATAGTATTCACAACGCGCTCGACATCGCGTTGAAAAAGATGCGGATATCGATCCGCTATCTTTACGATTAACTCTGATTTTATCATCGCACTCTCCCCAAGCATCATACAGTGCCAAAACGAACTTTTTTTGACAAGCTAAATTCCCTTCTAATTGGTATAAAAAAAGCCCGCTCGGTGAGCGGGCTTTTCATTATTCTAACGGTTTAGTTGTCCGAGCTTTCGCCTTTGTTTAGGGCGGCGCCCAGAATGTCACCGAGTGACGCACCACTATCTGAAGACCCATATTGTGCCACGGCTTCTTTTTCATCGGCAATCTCGAGCGCTTTGATCGATAGGCCGACGCGGCGGCTGCGGTTATCGACATTTGTGATCATTGCATCAATTTTATCGCCAACATTGAAGCGCTCGGGGCGTTGATCTTCGCGGTCGCGCGACAGGTCGCTACGGCGGATAAAGGCCGACAGGGCGCCGTCGTCACCGAGGTTGACTTCAAGACCGCCATCATTGATCGAAGTCACAACGACCGTGACGCGATCACCGCGACGCATGCTACCTGCGGTTTCAAATGGATCACCGCCGACTTGCTTAATGCCCAAACTGATGCGTTCTTTATCCATGTCGATGTCGAGAACAACAGCTTCGACAACTTGACCTTTGCTGAAATCGGCTATGGCTTCGTCACCTGAGCGGTTCCAATCGAGATCTGACATGTGCACCATGCCGTCGACATCATTATCAAGCCCAACGAACAAACCAAACTCAGTGATGTTCTTGATCTCACCTGAGACTTTGCTGCCGATCGGGTGTTTCTCGGCGAAGCTCTCCCAAGGATTATCAATGCATTGTTTTAAGCCCAGCGAAATCCGGCGTTTCGAGGGGTCGACTTCCAGAACCATGACTTCGACTTCTTGTGAGGTCGACACGATTTTGCCTGGATGTACGTTTTTCTTAACCCAGCTCATTTCTGAAACGTGGACCAAGCCCTCAACACCGTCCGACAATTCAACAAAGGCACCGTAATCGGTGATATTGGTGATACGACCTGAGATTTTTGAATTGAGCGGGAATTGCGCGATTACATCTTCCCATGGGTCGTTCTCCAACTGTTTCATGCCGAGGCTGATGCGCTGGGTATCGGGGTTGATTTTAACAACTTGAACTTTCACAGTTTGACCAATGGTCAGAACTTCGGATGGGTTGTTCACCCGGCGCCAAGAGATATCAGTGACATGCAACAAGCCGTCAACGCCGCCGAGATCAACAAAGGCGCCGTAATCGGTGATGTTCTTGACAACACCCTCCACAACCTGCCCTTCTTCGAGGTTCTGGACAATCTCGCTCCGTGCTTCAGCGCGGCTTTCTTCCATTATGGCTCGACGTGACACAACAATATTGCCACGACGGCGATCCATTTTCAGGATTTGAAAGGGCTGCGTCATGTTCATGAGTGGCGTGATATCCCGGATTGGACGAATATCAACCTGGCTACCCGGCAAGAATGCTGTAGCGCCATTAAGGTCAACCGTGAAGCCGCCTTTAACGCGGCCAAAGATGACGCCTTCGACGCGTTCTTCATTTTCAAATGACTTCTCGAGTTTCGTCCAGCTTTCTTCGCGGCGAGCACGATCGCGCGAGAGAACGGCTTCTCCCATCGCGTTTTCAATGCGCTCGAGATATACTTCGACGCGGTCGCCAACTTTAATTTCAGGAGCGGCGCCGGCTTTAGAGAATTCTTTCAGCGGGATACGGCCTTCGGTTTTGAGGCCGACATCAACGATCACAAGATCATTTTCAATCGCTGTAACACGGCCGTCGACGACAGTTCCTTCGACAGCGGCGTGTTCGGAAAAGCTCTCCTCCAAGAGAGCGGCAAAATCTTCAGTGGATGGGTTCATCCCAGTGTTTTCGGTTGCAGACAAGTTTAAGTTCCAAAATAAAATGCCAACTGGAAAATCCAGCGGACGTCCTCTGCCCTAAGCAAACTCGCAGCACATGTGCAAGGGGTCTGCTCAAGGTCAAAAGCAGTTTCGATTAACAAATTTGTGTGGGGCTGTTCGTAAACAATCAGCTCCAAGCGGGTTAAATTTCTGCCTAATCCTGTCGGAGCAGGTCCAGAGCCGCTTTCACGGCACCTTCTATAGACAAATTAGAGGTATCAAGCAATAGGGCATCTTCGGCTTGCCGCAATGGGGCGGTGGCACGGTTTTGATCACGGGCGTCGCGTTGTTCAATGTCATGCAACACTTCGGCCAGGGCCAGCGATGGATCATTTTGCACCAACTCTTTCCAACGACGCTCGGCGCGGATGTCGGCACGGGCTGTAATAAACAGTTTGTGTGGCGCATCGGGGCAAACAATGGTTCCAATATCGCGGCCGTCGAGGATGCAGCCTGGCGAGGAGCTGGCCGCGAAATCGCGTTGAAACTGCAAAATAGCGGCCCGGACCTCTGGCATGGCGGCAACAATAGAGGCGTCCTTGCCAGTTTGCGCCGAACGCAACTCAGCCTTAAGGTCTGCTGCATCTAGCTGATCTGGCGCCAAGCGCTGGGCAGCGGCGACGGCCGCGGTTTCATTAGTGATATCTTGCCCAGCTTGTCGAACCAGTACCGCAACCGCGCGATACAGCGCGCCCGTATCGAGATAAGCATAGCCAAAATATGTCGCCAAACGCCGCGCAATCGTGCCTTTGCCCGAAGCTGCCGGCCCGTCAATGGCGATGGGTGAGCCAATGGCGCGGCTCACGCGTTGTTGCCTTTGGTAAAAGCGACCCCAAGGCTTTGCATCAGGGGTATAAAATTAGGGAAGCTGGTGGCGATCATGCTGATATCGTCGACTGTGATGGCGGTTTTGCTAGCAAGCCCGAGCAGAAGAAAGCTCATGGCAATGCGGTGGTCGTGATGCGTGGCCACGTGCCCGCCGCCCGGGGGGGGGGGGCCACCGTAAATGTCATGGCCGTAGACAATCAGGCTGTCTTCATCAATTTCGGCGACAATGCCATTGGCGCGCAGGCCATCGCAAATCGCGGCTAGCCGGTCGCTTTCTTTCACCCGTAACTCGCCGAGCCCATGGAAAATGCTTTTGCCGCTTGCTGCGGCAGCGACCATGGCAAGGGCAGGGTACTCGTCAATCATCGAGGGGGCGATCGCGGCTTCGACCTCTAGACCTTCGAGCTTTGTGGCGCTGATGCTCAGATCGGCTACCATTTCACCAGCAGCTTGGCGTTGATTTTGCCAAGCAATATCGGCGCCCATGCGCTCAAGAACCGTAAACAGGCCTTCGCGATGCGGGTTACGCATAACATTGCGTATGGTGACGCGCGAGCCAGGCACCAAAAGCGCAGCAATTGCTGGGAAGGCCGCCGACGACGGATCCCCTGGCACATCAATCTGGCATGCTCGTAGTTGCTTTTCGCCGCGTAGGCGCACATGCACGCCATCATCTTCGACCGTTGTCTCGATATCAGCGCCAAATAAAGTGAGCATCCGTTCTGTGTGATCGCGGGTCGGATGCGGTTCGATCACACATGTTTCGCCAGGGGCGCTTAAGCCAGCCAGAAGAATGGCTGATTTTACCTGCGCTGAAGCTACCGGCAACCGATAGTGGAGCGGGGTCGGGCGTTCCGGTCCCGTCAAGGTTAAGGGTAGGTGATCCTGCGCATCGGGTGTGATGCCGAGCCCCATTTGCCGTAAAGGATTGAGGACGCGTTGCATCGGGCGTTTCGATAAAGAGGCATCGCCGATCAGGGTAACGGTGCAAGGGCTACCCGTTATCAGCCCCATGGTTAGGCGACATCCAGTGCCAGCATTGCCGAAATCGACTGGCTGATCGGGTGATATAAAATTGCCAAGGCCGCGGCCTTCGACATCCCAACTGCCGTCGGCATTACGCACAATATGGGCGCCAAAAGCCTGCATGGCGCGGGCTGTGGCCAGCACATCATCACCTTCTAACAGGCCAGTGATATGGGTTTTGCCGAGCGCTATGGCACCCAGCATCAAACTGCGATGAGAAACGGATTTATCGCCTGGAATGACAACGTCGCCGCGCAAAGCCCGCGCTGGCCGGCCACAGCTTACTGGACCTGACAGGATATCTTGTTCTGGCGTCACCAAATTGCTCTCCTCACCAGCTTTTGGCTCTATTTTATGGCTTTGTCCACAGTCGATCTATCTAACTTCTGTTTTAGGGACTTGCTTTGATAAAATAAATCACTTTGTATCGCTTTTGCTTTTGACAGACGCGGCTTCTCATGGCAAGGGAGCCTAATACTGGTATGGAGGTTGAGCGTGGCTGATCCAAAACTCGGAACCAAGCGCCTTTGCGATGGCTGCGGCGCGAAATATTACGATCTAAATAAGGATCCGGCGGTCTGCCCGAAATGCGACACGGTATTTGATCCTGCGGTACCAACGCGGAAGCCGGCCCCTGAGCGGGCCTCGAAAGCGCCTAAGGCCGTGGCTGACGACGATGAAGATGAGCGCGAGGATCTCGAGGATGATGAGGACATCAGCCTTGAGGATTTGGCCGAAGAGGAAGAGATCGAGGATGATCTCGGCGAAGAGATCGAGGATGATCTCGGCGAAGACTTCGACGACGATGAAGACGAGGATGTACTCCTCGAAGACGATGATGATGTCGATCTCGATGATGACGACACATTGCTCGAGGATGACGACGAAGACTAAGCGGAATTCGCTTGATCCGAGGTGCGCTTTGCGTGTAGAAACGCCGGCGTATATGGAACGGGGCTATAGCTCAGCTGGGAGAGCGCTTGCATGGCATGCAAGAGGTCGGCGGTTCGATCCCGCCTAGCTCCACCATTTACAGTCAGGCCGAATACGGCCTGATATTACTCTCTCCCCTTTTTAACTATGTTTCGCCGAAGTACGTTCAAGTCGCTCGAGATCACGCGGTGTAATCCTGATGACCAGCTCTTGCGGCTTGTGTTAGGCTATAATCGGGAGCGGTCATGCTGGATTTCACCTTTGACGCAGAGTTATGGGTCTATCAGGGGCGGGCGCGGATTTATTTTGTCACTGTGCCGTCTGATATTGCCCAACATATCAAAAGCTTTGTCGCCGGCCCGCGACGGGGCTGGGGCGCTATTAAAGTCGGCGTCCAGATCGGCAGTTCGCGCTGGCGTACTTCGATCTTTCCAATGGGCGAGGAACAGAACTATATCCTGCCGATCAAGGCCGAAATTCGCAAAACACAAAATCTCGAAGAAGGCGATACGGCGCGCATCACCCTATCGGCGGAGCCAGACATCTAAACTGCTGGCTCTATTGCCGCTAAAGCTTAAAAATTAAGTATTAAACCAAATTTTGCAAAAAGTCGTGTAGGCCGCTTATCCATGGAGGCCTATGGTGCTGCAGGTAACTGTGGCATGAGCTTGAAATTCTAATTTCTCATTGCGATTTGCTTCAGCGCGTCTCATCGAATTACCGCGACTTGCAAGAGGCTCACACATGACAAAAAAATAAAAATTTCCAAAGCTTTAGATTGCTCGCATTTGGGAGAGAAATTTCCCATTCGTGAGCAGTATGAGAATTTTATCAATGGATGCTGGATGCCGCCAGCGGCGGGGCAATATTTCGACAATTTTTCGCCGATTACGGGTGAGTTGATCTGTCGCGTCGCACGTTCGGATGCGACCGATATCGACGCGGCGCTCGACGCTGCGCATGCCGCCAAGGAGGCTTGGGGTAAAACCTCGGTAACCGAACGCTCAGGGCTACTTTTGAAAATTGCGCAGATTGTCGAAGACCATAGCACCCTCCTCGCTATTG
This sequence comes from Alphaproteobacteria bacterium, assembly GCA_965660195.1. GTDB lineage: Bacteria > Pseudomonadota > Alphaproteobacteria > RS24 > RS24 > JAYODZ01. Next base: position 40,102 of record CBFHZM010000004.1, on the reverse strand, counting down.
CCGAGACAATCGATAATGGCAAACCAATCCGCGAATCTCTGGCGGCGGATATTCCTTTAGCTATTGATCAGTTTCGGTATTTCGCCGCCGTTATTCGTGGGGAGGAAGGCGGCATCAGCGAAATAGATGCAACGACTTATGCCTATCATTATCACGAGCCACTCGGTGTTGTCGGGCAGATTATACCGTGGAACTTTCCGCTGCTTATGCTGGCATGGAAAATAGCCCCAGCTTTGGCGGCGGGTAACTGTGTGGTCTTGAAGCCCGCGGAGCAAACGCCTGCATCGGCCGGGGTGTTGCTTGATTTGATTGGAGATGTTTTACCTCCAGGCGTGTTGAATATTGTCCAGGGCTTTGGTTTAGAAGCGGGTAAGCCGCTGGCATCGAGCAACCGTATCGCGAAAATTGCTTTTACTGGCGAGACAACGACGGGTCGGCTGATCTTGCAATATGCAGCACATAATCTTATTCCAGCGACGCTCGAGCTCGGTGGCAAAAGTCCTAATATTTTCTTTGAAGATGTGCTCGACGCGGATGATGCGTTTTTCGATAAGTGCCTCGAGGGCTTTACTATGTTTGCGCTTAACCAAGGCGAGGTGTGTACGGCGCCGTCGCGGGCGTTGATTCAAGCTTCGATCTATGAGCCCTTTATGGCGCGCGCGTTACAGCGCGTCGCGGCGGTGAAACAAGGCAACCCTTTGCAGATGGACACGATGATCGGCGCCCAAGCCTCCAGCGAGCAGCTTGAGAAAATTAAATCCTATCTGCGTCTTGGATGCGAAGAAGGCGCTGAGGTGCTGGCTTGCGGCAATGTTCGGAGCTTTGACGAGATGCCGAACGGTTTTTATGTGCAACCAACGGTATTTCGCGGCGACAATAAAATGCGGATCTTCCAAGAAGAGATATTTGGCCCCGTCGTCTCCGTCACCACGTTTGAAGATGAAGCCGAAGCTCTCGCGATCGCCAATGATACGCTTTATGGATTGGGTGCGGGCGTTTGGTCGCGTAATGCCAATCGATGTTTCCGTATGGGGCGCGGCATTCAAGCTGGGCGGGTTTGGATTAACTGCTACCATGTTTACCCGTCACATGCCGCGTTTGGCGGTTACAAACAATCAGGGATCGGGCGCGAGGGGCATAAAATGATGCTGGAGCATTACCGCCAAACAAAAAATATGCTGGTGTCCTATAGCGAAGACCGTCTCGGGTTTTTCTGATGCGACGCGCCGAATGCATGATTCGCGCTCGTCTAAAGGTCTGAGTCAGATGCAGGTTAGCGCAACGGTTGCGACATTAGAACTGATCGAGCAGTTAAAAACGCGCTATGGCGCTGATTTGCTGTTTCATCAATCTGGTGGGTGTTGCGATGGATCGTCGCCAATGTGTTTCTTGCGGTCTGATTATCAAACCGGACCGCAGGACATATTGGTCGGCGAGATCGGCGGGATCCCTTTTTATCTAAACCAAGAACAATATAGTCGGTGGCAACATACAGATTTGATTATTGATGTTGTTACTGGTTATGGCGGTATGTTCAGCCTCGATAATGGAACCGGAAAGCGGTTTCTGACGCGGTCTGAAATCTGCGCGATTTAAGATCTGCGGCCAAATATCGGGCTCACTGCCGCTTCACGGCGGTGCGCGGATTTTATCCGCGGTGCATTGATGCCGAGCCGATTCCCCTTTACAACACAATCAAATGCTCGCGCTTTTGCGGGCTGTAGAGGTAGGCAGTTATGACAATCCATTTGCACAAAAATGATTTGCCAGCCGGTTTGACCTTTTCTGGGTCGATAGCGGTGGACACAGAAACTATGGGGTTACAGCCCACCCGCGATCGGCTTTGCTTGGTGCAGATCTCGGCAGGCGATGGTACGGCACATTTGGTCCAGTTCGACGGACAAAATTACGACGCACCAAACCTCAAGGCGGTGTTGAGCGATCGTGGGCTTGTCAAAATTTTTCATTATGCCCGCTTTGATCTGGCAGTCATTGCGCATTATCTCAATGTCCATGCTGCCCCTTTGTGGTGTACGAAAATTGCGTCAAAGCTTACCCGCACGTATACCGATCGCCACGGCCTAAAGGATTTGTGCCGCGAACTGTTGGGGGTTGATCTATCGAAACTGCAGCAAAGCTCGGATTGGGGCGCTGCCGAGCTCAGCGATGATCAACTAAATTACGCGGCCTCCGATGTTTTGCATTTGCATGCTTTGAAAGACCGCCTCGAGGCGATGCTTGATCGCGAGGGGCGTCGCCCCATGGCCGAGGCATGTTTCGATTTTGTCCTGATCCGTGCGGCAATGGATATGACGGGCTTTGGCGATCTCGATATTTTTGCCCATTAGTATCGACAAGACCTCAGGCTGGGCGCATGAACGAACCGCAAAATAACGTCATCAAAAAAGGGCTCAGCTATGGACGCCGCATGCGGCGGTTGAAAATCGGTCTACCGCTTTTGGCCGCGGCTTTGGTTTTACTTTTAATTGCGTCATATCGGACAAAATTAGTCGAAGCGCCAATTTCAATGCCGCTTCTGAACCTCGCGACGGAAATGAAAAATATGCTGGTCGAGGGCATGTCGGATGCCAATGCTCCCTATTTGGTGCGGGCGGACTATGCGCAGGCGGATGAAGTGAACGAGGATCTCATTCACCTCACGCGTTTCTCGGCAGAGCTACAGCAGACGCGCTTTGTTTTGGATGTCACGGCGCCGACGGCGCAACTCAATCGCGCCAATAATAATTTAAGTCTGGATAGGCCAGTCGCGATGGATCGTTCGGATGGATTGCAGATGCGCGCGGGCAATAGCGAGGTTGATCTCGACGCTTCAAAAATGCAATCCAATGACGGCGTGCGGATTGATGGGCCGGATGGGCAATGGCTCGTCGCACAGCGCTTTTCCGCCGACGCCAAAACAGGTCAATATCATTTCGCCGGCAGTGTTAAATTGCACCTTCCCCCCAAGGGCGCTAAGCCATGAAGCCGTTCCTGCCAATGGGTTTGAGCCTGATGCTGATCCTTTCTACGGCAGGGATTGCCGCTGAACAGGTTTCGCGTCAGCCTTTCGCGACCAACCCCGATGCGCCGGTCGAAGTTACTTCCGCGACATTAGATATTGATGAAAATTTGGGGCGGGCCGTGTTTGCTGGCGCGCCGCGCATGGTACAAGGCGATGTCTCTGTGGTGTCGCGCCAGATGATAGCCTCATGGGAGCCGGGCAATTTTCGCAACACCGACCGAATTCGCTTTCAAGAAGACGTCGTGGCGACTTCTGCCGATGGCCGCGTGGCGCGCGGCCAATGGGGCGAATATTTTCCTGATACTGAACGCATGATTATGGGGGATCAAGTCACCTTGACCCAGCCCCCCAGTGATACTGGCCGACAAGCGGCGGTGCTAACAGGAAAGCGCTTGGAGGTTGATATGCGCAAGGGCGAAAGCCAATTATTTGGCGACGCGACTGAGCGCGCCAAAGGCGTATTAACGCCAGGGCAGAAAAATCAGACTGATTGATTAACTCATGATAATCTTGCACAGTTTGGTGCAAATGCGACACCAAGGTCTATCATCGTCGCGAAGGGCGTGGCTGGAAAAACATGACGAAAGCGGCAAATGAAACTCAGGATCTTTTTGCGGAGCCGGCACGCGACCAGCGCCAAGGCTTGCGCGTCGAAGGGCTGACCAAAAGTTATCGCGGGCGGACGGTTGTAAAAGAGGTCAGCTTGAGCTTGCGCCGCGGCGAAATTCTTGGGCTACTGGGACCAAATGGGGCCGGCAAAACGACCAGTTTTTACATGATCACTGGATTGGTGCCGAATGATAGCGGCAAGATCTATCTCGATGGTCAAGATGTAAGCAATCTGCCAATGTATCGCCGCGCCCGCATCGGCCTTGGCTATCTGCCACAAGAAGCCTCCATCTTTAAAACCTTGAGCGTTGCTGAGAATATTATGGCCATTCTCGAGGTCACGGAAGCTGACCCATTCCAGCGGCAAGCGCGGCTCGATGATTTGTTGGCCGAGTTTGATATTACGCATTTGAGCGATGTTAAGGGTGCCATGCTATCGGGCGGCGAAAGACGGCGCGCAGAGATTGCCCGTGCTTTAGCGTCTGATCCACAAATTTTATTGCTCGACGAACCTTTTGCCGGGATTGATCCAATTGCTGTGGAGGATATTCGCGCCTTGATCATGCGCCTCAAGGACCGCGGTATTGGGGTTTTGATCACCGATCACAATGTGCGCGAAACGCTGAGTATCGTGGACCGCGCGGTGATCATGCATGATGGCCGCGTGCTCATCGATGGCGATCCGCAAGATATTCTCGCGAATGAGCAGGTGCGGAAATATTACCTCGGCACCGATTTTAAGATTTAGCAGTTAGGTGCCGACCCGGGACCTAGAATCCGCTGGACAGAACTTCAACTTAGCGCCACACTTTGAGGGTCAGGGGTTTCCCCGTGGCAGGCTAGTGCTGTGCTAGCAACGGGGTATGCCGGTGACGCCGAATGGGCGTGAGCCTGGGCCAAAACAAGCTTCCGCCTGTTCTCGGGTTTAACGAGAGACAGAAGGAGAAGTTTGATGCAAATTCATATTACTGGACGCCATATCGATACTGGGGAAGCCTTACGAGATCACGTGGAAGCACGGTTGTTGGATGCCATTGGAAAATATTTTGCGCGCGATGCAGATGTGAATGTGACCTTCTCCAAATCGGGTCATGCTTTCAAAAGCGATTGCGCCGTACACCTCGATAGCGGTACGCACCTGCAAGCGTCGAGTAATGATAACAGCATTTATGCGAGCTTTGATCAGACGGTTGATAAAATTGCCAAACAATTGCGGCGCTATAAACGTAAGCTCAAAAACCACCACGGCAAAACCGATGAGGATATCGGCATTGCGCTGCTAGCCGATTCGGCGCTGAACGGGGATGCGGCTCCTGCGATCATTGCTGAACCTGTGCGTGATTTACCTACTATGACCCTCGCCGCCGCGGTTGAGATTGTGGAAGAAGGCTTGGTCGATCACGTGTTGTTTCAGAGAAATGATGGGCATGGTCATAGTCTACCCTGCTTGGTGCGCCGCCGGCCAGACGGCCATATTGGCTGGCTCGAGGTCGCCGCTGCTTAACCAAATAGCCCTTGCGTTGGGAGTGCGGATTGTATTTGATGTTTTCTCTAGCACCAAATCGGTGTGAAGGGGGGGAACGATGAGTAATGCGCTTAATGTTGGCGACCTGTCGCTTGCAGAAATAGACCTGTCGCGCGCTGATTTGTTTAAGGATGAGGGGGTGCTTGATATTTTCAAGCGCTTGCGCATCGAAGATCCAATCCATTACTGCTCCGATAGTAATTTTGGACCGTTCTGGTCGATTACCCGCTATGACGATATCATGGCGGTGGATACCGATCATAATCGTTTTTCCTCGTCGTCGGATCTTGGCGGCGTACAGATCGACGACAATATCGTGAAACCCGCCGTTGAGGGCGCGCCACGGATTTCAGCCTTCATCACCAGCGACCAACCGCATCATGCCCCTGTGCGTAAAGCGGTACAGCCGATAGCCGCGCCGCCTGCTTTAGCAGTGTTCTCGGAGCTCATTCGCGAGCGCACCGACGAGGTGCTCGACAGCTTGCCGGAAGGGGAAACCTTTAACTGGGTTGAAAAAGTATCGATCGAGCTGACGACGCGGATGCTCGCCACCTTGTTCGATTTTCCCTTTGAGGATCGCCATCTCCTGACTTTCTGGTCCGATATTATCACTGCGATGGAAGGCTCCGATCATTTCCCGGGCCACGAAAAGCGCCTGCAATACTTGCTCGAGTGCCTCGAATATTTCACGCGCCTTCGAGAACAGCGCGCTAATGGTGCGCCCAAAATGGACCTGATTTCGATGTTGGCGCGTGACGTCAACACCAAAGATATGGACCCTTATCAATTCCTTGGCAATATCGGCCTGTTGATTGTTGGCGGTAATGATACCACCCGTAATACAATGTCGGCGAGCATTTGTGCGCTGAACCAATTCCCTGATGAATTTGCCCGCTTGCGCCAAGATCCATCGCTGATCGACGCGATGGTCTCTGAGGTTATTCGCTGGCAAACGCCCTTGTCGCATATGCGGCGAACTGCGATTGAAGATGTCCAGTTGGGTGACAAGCTCATCCGAAAAGGTGATAAAGTGCTGATGTGGTATTATTCGGGTAATCACGACGAAGACGTGTTCGATAATCCGCGGCAAATTCGTTTTGACCGCAAGAATAGCAAGAGCCACTTATCCTTCGGCTTCGGCATTCACCGTTGCATGGGCTTGCGTGTTGCCGAGTTACAGATGCGGATTTTGTGGCAGCAAATTATAGAGAAATTTGAGCATATTGAATTGGTCGAGCCACCGGTGCGCGTTAAGTCAAATTTTGTTAATGGTTATGCGACGGTGAATGTGCGTGTGACGCGCAAGTAAGCCTCGCCACTCAATCCTCGGGCAGACCTTCCTCAGTGTCAGTAGACGCTTCGTTCAAAGCTGGGTTCTTCACCATATTCTCAACAGCGCTGTTTTCCGCGGCGCTTACTTCGGCGTCCGACACGGACGGGGCTGGCGTCTCATCTGTTGCCGCCGCAACAACATCTCCCCAGCTGGTCTTGGTCTGTTCGGAGCGGGCCTTATCCGCCTCGACCTCCTGGAAAGTGGTTTTGAAGGCGGCCAGCTGATCGTCTAGCGCTGGAGCTGCATCACTGACTTCTTGCTCCTTCAACCATTGCGACAGGCGATCAATGCGGGCGCGAATACTGGCCAGTTTTTCTTCCGTCGACAAATTTTTCTCCCTCGCGCGCTAAACGCTAATAAATCGCGCCTAGCATGACAATAGCCAAGCACGACGCCAACGTCCATGACGCCTACCGAATAGACCCTATGGGTTTAACGACTGAGCCCGTGATTATTTTATTGGTAAAATCTAAGGCCTAGGATAGAGAAAATGTCGCCGGTGGCTTTTCGAGGTAAGACGGAGAGGATGGCATCCAGCATCGGCCTTGACATGCCAATCGATATAGATTGGATCAAGCCTTGGGATTGTCTACGCTTGGTAAGTGCAAACCCTTAAAGATATTCTGCGATAAGGCAGAAACGAGATGTTCAGGAGGCACCGTGTATCTTACTCTATTTATGAGTGCCTTTCTGGCGGCCACACTGCTACCGGCTCAATCTGAAGCCGTTCTCATCTATCAAATTTCAGCTCACCCCGAGGCGGTTATCTCTTTGATTGCCGTGGCAACAGCGGGGAATGTTTTGGGGGCGATTACCAATTGGGCCCTCGGTCGATTTTTCATGAACTTCAGGGACAGGCGATGGTTTCCCGTTGATGCGCAGGCCCTCCCCAAGGCGGAACGGTATTACCAAAAATACGGGCGCTATTCTTTACTGCTTAGCTGGGTACCTTTTATTGGCGACCCAATCACGCTGGTTGCTGGCCTATTGCGTGAACCGCTTTGGTCCTTCGTTTTGTTGGTCACCCTCGCTAAATGCGGTCGCTATCTCATCGTGGCTGGCCTCGTGTCCGGCCTCGCGTAACCCGGCCTATGCATGAATTATTGAAATTTTTGATATAACACGCACCGTTATTGGGGTTGGGATGAGGAATAGGTAACCCGGGGGTGCTTTATCTTACTCTCAGCCGAAAATTTATGAAGATCAATGGTTTGGGCTGTGAAACACGAAACTTGAAGCTTGGATCTGGTGCCCAGGAGAAGACTCGAACTTCCACACCCTTGCGAGTACTAGCACCTGAAGCTAGCGCGTCTACCAATTCCGCCACCTGGGCACAAGGCGGAGGTCTAAGGCTGGCGCCAATAAAAGTCAATAATAAGTTTCTGTCCCTGTTCACCGCTTCGTGCTTGATTTGCGCTGCGAGGGATGCGATTTAAAGCAGGCCTGATTAACGACGTCTACGAAGTGAGAGGAAACGATAATGCGCCTTGATCCCAATAATCGCGTGACCATATTTGGTGGCTCGGGCTTTGTCGGCCGTCATCTTGTTCGGGCTTTAGCTAAAACGGGTGTAAAAATTCGTGTCGCTGTGCGGCGCCCCAATGAGGCGTTGTTTTTGAAAACCGCAGGCCGTGTCGGACAAATCGAGATTGTACAAGCTAATATTCGCGACGAGCAAAGTTGCCGACGGGCGCTGAGCGAAAGCGATGCCGTTGTAAATGCGGTCGGGATTTTATATGAAACTGGCGCGCAGAAATTTGTCACCGTGCAGGCCGCGGGTGCGGCGCGCTTGGCGGAATTGGCAAAAAAAGCGGGCATAAAGACTTTCGTGCATATTTCGGCGCTCGGCGCCGATGCTGATAGTGCGTCGCAATATGCTCGTAGCAAAGCAGCGGGTGAGGGAGCCACCCGCAAGACGATTCCCAAAGCGATTATCTTGCGCCCGTCTCTGGTTATTGGCCCCGAGGATGATTTCTTCAACCGCTTCGCCACCATGGCGATGCTGGCGCCAGCCTTGCCCCTGATCGGCGGTGGTCTAACCCGGTACCAGCCGGTTACCGTGTTTAACCTTGCTGATTGTGTTGTCGCTGCGCTGTCGCAGGGCCCGTCGAAGGGCGGGACTTACGATGTTGGCGGTGGACAAATCTACAGCTTTAAAGAATTGATGAATTTGTTGTTGGCAGAAATCGGCCGCAACCGTTTGCTGGTACCGATTCCATTTTTTGCCGCACGGATTATCGGCGCCGTTGCTCAATTCATGCCAAAGCCGCTCTTGACGCTCGATCAAGTGCGTCTTTTGCAAAAGGATAATGTGGTTGTTGGCGAGGATGGCTTGCAAGCTTTTGGCATAGTGCCGCAACCCATCGAAGCGGTGCTGCCGCCATATTTGGAGCGCTACCGGCGCCACTAGCCAATTACAAGGTGAGTAAAATAACCACGCCAAGAGCGATGCGGTAGACCACAAACGGCGTATAGCTGAACCGCGCCGTCAATTTTAAAAAAACGTGTATTGTTAAAAATGCCACCACGGCCGCCAGCGCTGCGCCAGTCAGCGCCGCGCTGAACAATTCGGTGCTCGGCGCTCGATAGAGATCAATCAAGCCCGCCAGTGCGAAAAGCGTGATGACGGGTATGGCCAATAGCATAGAAAAGCGCGCCGCCTCGGCGCGGTCCAGCCCACAGGCACGACCAGCTGTTATGGTGACACCAGACCGACTGGCTCCGGGGATCAAGGCGCAGACTTGCGCGAGCCCGATGAGCGCCGCTGATTTCAGTGTCAGCTCGTCGATTACGAGGCGCGCTGTCATCCGGTCGGCGAAATAGAGCGGGATGGCGAAACCAATACTCGAAAGCGCAATGACTTGAGGTGTCCGTAAAACATCGGCGTAGCCGCTCAATACCAGAAGGCCCCCGGCAATGATAACGGGCAGGGTGGCGACAATGATCATCATCGCTAGCGCTGCTTCGGCAGATTTTTTTCGCCGTAACAGGTCTAATAGTCCGCTTAGCATCCGCCACAGGTCTTTATGAAAATAGGCCATAACGGCGAGCAGTGTGCCGCCATGCAGAGCAACATCAACCAAAACGCCTTGATCGGGAAAATCGATAACACTGTGCATCAGGGCAAGATGACCGGATGAACTTACAGGTAAAAACTCGGTTAGCCCCTGAATAAGGGCTAAGGCTGTGATGTAAATTAAGCTCATGCCGGCACACTAGGATGATTATTGTGCTTGCGCAAATGCTTCTTGCGCCGACTATCGACGCCGCCTATTTTGTCGACATGGCCAGTTTGTTTCATCATGTTTTGTGCCCGTTTTCCCGTAAAATCAGGCTCGTCCTCGCGGAGAAAAAAATCGTCGTGGAATTGGTCGACGAGCGCCCTTGGGAGCGCCGGCTCGATTTCTTGATGTTGAACCCCTCAGGCGAAGTTCCGGTGTGGCTTGATGATCATGGTATTATTGCTGGTCATTATCCGATTGCAGAATGGCTTGAAGAACAAGGCCAAGGCTTGTTACCCACCGAGCCTTATGCGCGGGCCGAAACGCGGCGCTTGGTTACATGGTTTGATGACAAATTCTACACCGAGGTCGGCAAGCTCATTACTTATGAGAAAATCAATCGCCGCTTTATGAACGCGGGTTCGGGCGGTGGCGGCCCCGATATTGAAACCGTGCGCGCGGGGCTTCATAATTTATCGCTGCATATGAGCTATATTGAGTTTTTGCTAGAGCGCCGTGATTGGCTAGCGGGGGGCGAAATGACGCTAGCTGATCTCACGGCGGCGGCGCATTTATCCTGCCTCGATTATACCGGTGATATCGCATGGCGGAATTGGCAAGCGGCAAAAGAATGGTATGTTCGCCTTAAGTCGCGTCCGAGCTTCCGCCCGCTCTTGGCCGATCACGTTGCGGGCATCCGTCCGCCGCGACATTATGTGGATCTCGATTTTTGATGGATGGTGATGACGCGCGAGCCGACCGATCTTAAGACAAAGCTGGTTGATCAAGCGCATGCGATTGGCTTTGCCGATATTGGCTTTACCCGTCCAAGTGCGATCCCGCAGGCTGGTGCGCGCCTACAAGCCTTCCTCGATGCCGGCTTTCATGGGGACATGGACTGGATGATGCGACCGATGCGGATGGATCCGCGGGCGATCTGGGCCGAAGCCCGCTCGGTGATTATGCTGACCTTTAATTATGGGCCATCGCACGACCCGCTGGCGATCCTCGATGCGCCCGATAAAGCGGCAATCTCGGTTTATGCGCAAGGCCACGACTATCACGATATTATTAAGAAAAAGCTGAAACAGCTCGCACGCTGGCTGATTGGTGAGGCTGGCGGAGAGGTTAAGGTCTTTGTGGATACGGCGCCTTTACTCGAAAAGCCGTTGGCGGCAGCGGCGGGTCTGGGCTGGCAAGGTAAGCACACCAATATGGTTTCGCGCCAGCATGGCTCTTGGACATTTCTCGGTAGTATTTTCACAACGCTTGACTTGGCCGAGGACCCGCCAAGCGCCGACCATTGTGGCCAATGTACGGCCTGTCTCGATATTTGCCCGACCCATGCTTTTCCGGCGCCCTATCAGCTCGATGCTCGCAAATGTATTTCTTATCTCACCATTGAACACAAAGGCCATATTGAGGTCGGGTTGCGATCTAAGATGGGTAATCGTATTTATGGCTGTGATGATTGTCTTGCCGTTTGCCCATGGAATAAATTCGCGCAGAGCGCGGCGGAGATTAAATTGCAAGGCCGTGCGGCCTTGCGCGCGCCAGAGTTGGCGGCTTTGGCGCAAATCGACGACGCTGAGTTTCGCGAGATGTTTCGCGGTTCGCCGATTAAACGGATCGGACATGCGCGTTTTCTGCGCAATATTTTGATTGCGCTTGGCAATTTGGGTGCGAAAGCCGAAGCTGATCATGTCAGCGCTGTTGGTGCGCGGCTCGATCACGCAGATCCGGTTGTCCGAGCTATGGCGGTTTGGGCTTTGTGGCAAATTGCGCCGCAGACAGCGCGAGCGCAAAGCGCGGCGGCGCGGGCACGGGAGACCGACGAACAAGTGCGCCACGAATGGATGCAAGGAGACGCCAATGCTTAATACCGGGCAAGGTCATCTTTTCTGCGGAGGGTTGGGTTATTGCGCGACCGCTTTGCATCATCATTGCGCGGCGCAAGGCTGGCGGAGTAGTGCCAGTTTGCGCGATGCTGCGCGCGCCGACGCTTATCAGGAGATTGGCGTGACACCCGTCGCGCTTACGACTGAGGCGATCCCTGCTGATGTCACGCATATTTTGCTCTCAGCGCCGCCACTTGAGGATGGCACCGACCCTTTACTGTCCAGCATTGCTGCCGCAGTCGAGGCCGGCACGAGCCAGGTACGTTGGATTGGGTATTTATCGACCACGGGTGTTTACGGCGATCGCGGCGGTAATTGGGTTGATGAGGATACGCTGCCTCGCCCAACGAGTGATCGCGGGGCGCGTCGACTGAGTGCCGAGACAGCGTGGCGAGCGCTCGGGGATGCGCAGGGGGTTGCTGTCCAGATCTTCCGCTTGCCAGGTATTTATGGTCCGGGGCGGAGCGCGCTTGATAGTTTGCGCGATGGTACAGCGCGTCGTATCGAAAAACTGGGGCAAGTTTTTTCTCGCGTTCACCGCGACGATATTGTCCAAAGCCTCTACGCTTCGATGCTGCGTCCGCATGCTGGACGGATTTATAATATTTGCGATGACGAACCAGCGCCGCCGCATGAAGTGGTCAGCTTCGCCGCCGACCTTCTCGGTATCACGCCGCCACCCTTAATTGCTTATGATCAAGCAGATTTATCGCCAATGGCGCGAAGCTTTTATGAGGAGAATAAGCGCGTGACCAACAATCGGATGAAGGAAGAATTGGGTGTTGTGTTGAAATATCCAACTTATCGCGAAGGCCTGCGCGCGTGTCTCGAGGCGTAAGGATCAAGGCGTACCGATTTGATCTTTGAGGCGTTGAAGCATGGCAGTCAGGGCTGCGATCTCGCTCGGGCTTGATAGGCGGTGGTCGCCAGACTTGAAAAAATGCAGCTCGATGTCGTTGCTGGTGCAGCGTGTGGCAAACTCCTGCGATAGTTGCCAGGGCACGGCGTCATCCTGCTGGCCATGGAGAATCCGTATGGGGATGGAAAGCGGAATCGTTGCCTGCAATATGCAATGCGATTTGCCGTCCTCCAGCAATGTCGCGGTGATCGGATAGCCTTCATCATCATAGTCTGAGTGACGCTGGACGAACCCATCGCGTGCCATGGCAGCGAGTTCTTCGGCGGATAACGCGGCGCGCATCAAGCGCTCGGTCATATCAAAAGCTGGCGCGATGAGAACCAGAGCGGCAATGCGCTCTGGACGATCGAGAGCCGCGAGCGTCGCCATAAAACCGCCAAAGCTGGAGCCGATAAGGATCTGGGGCCCCGTCGTCAGGGCGTCGATGACGGTTGTAACTTCCTCCCGCCAGCCACTGATTGTACCGGCGCGAAAGTCGCCGCTCGATTGGCCGTGACCAAAATAATCGAACCGCAGACAAGCGTGTCCATGGCGGATCGCCCAGTCCGCAACTGCCTCTGCTTTTGTTCCCGTGAGGTCAGACTTAAAGCCTGGGAGAAAAATAAGCCCTGGCGCGGGCCCATTATTTTGCACATAGGCTAGTTTTTGAGCGCCGTAATGGCTGTTTCTATATTCGAAAAATGCGGTCACTTGATTTTACTCCGCCCCAGAGGTTTGTCGCTGAACGCCTATTTTTTAGCGCAAATTTGCGTATAAACGTTATAAACATTCAGTTTAACGAAGTGGGCAGGAAAGGAAAGCGTCGGTGCCAAGTAGGAAAAAATCCGAGCCTGATTGTGCTGGACTGACCATCCTGCAGGTCATCCCCGAGCTGCATGGCGGTGGCGCCGAAACGACGACGCTCGAAATTGCATCGGCACTTCATGCCGCAGGCGCGCGTGCTCTGATTGTTAGTCAAGGTGGGCGGCTGGAATCGCGTCTGGTGGAAGTCGGCGCAGAAATTATAAAACTGCCTGTGGCGTCCAAGAACCCCCTGACGATATGGGCCAATAGCCGAAAGCTTGCAGATATTATTCGCGCCGAGGGCGTGGACCTAATCCATGCGCGCTCGCGGGCCCCGGCATGGTCGAGTTTTTTTGCTGCCCGCCAAACACAAATACCTTATCTGGCCACATATCATGGCTTGGTGCATGCGGGACCCGCGCCGAAAGTTTTTTACAACTCGGTTCTAACGCGTGGCGCCGGCGTGATTGCCAATTCACATTATACGGGGGAGCGTATCGCACTTGTGCACGGTCTCAGCGCCGATAAAATTCATATCATCCCGCGCGGTTGCGATGTCGATCGCTTAAACCCGAAGCAATGGGATAAAAAAGCACGGTTAGCCTGTCGAGATGCATGGGGTGTGTCACAAGCTGACTTTGTCATTTTGTGTCCAGCGCGGATCACCGAGATTAAAGGTCAGCATATTTTAATTGCAGCACTTGCCGCAGTGTCATCGGATAAAAATCCCGTGCTCGTTTTAGCAGGTGGCGGGCAGGCTGGTTCGGGTTACCGTGATCGTCTAGAAGCGCAGATTAATGATCTTGGGCTGGCGGGACGGGTCGTTTTTGCTGGCCATGTCGATAATATGCCGCTTGCATATGCAGCTAGCGATTTGGCGGTGTTGCCGTCAATCCGCCCAGAGCCATTTGGGCGCACCATTATCGAAGCAGGTGCCGCGGGGCTTCCCGTCATGGCGAGCGATGATGGCGGCTTTCGTGAGACTGTGGTGACGGGCGATGCGGCACGGGCAACAGGTTGGTTAACACCGCCGGGTGACGTCACGGCGCTTGCGCAAGCGCTCGAGGCAAGTTTACGCCTCTCGGCGGCACAACTTAAAAAAATAGGGCAAAATGGCATGCGGCATGTCGGGCAGAATTTCACCCAACAAAACATGTGCCGCGCCACGCTCGCCGTTTACGCGCACATTTTGGGTCAATGAGCAGTCGTCCCATTGTGGAACCGGGCGGCGTGTTGTTGCTTGCCGTGGGGGTGTCGGACAAAGAACTGGCGCGCCTCAGTGCAGTGGCATATCGACAGGCTCCATCTTTGACGGTTTTGATTAGCGCCGCACAGCAGGCCACTGCGTTCTCAGCTGACGAAATCTGGGTCATCGACCGGCTCGGGCCTCGAGGGTTTTTGGCGCTGATTCGGCGAATCTCGTGGCGGCATTTTGAGTTTGTTTTGGATGCGACAGAGGGACAGCTATGGTGGCTGAAATATCTGATATGGCCACGTCCACCCTATTATTCGATTTCAACCGACACTCATTTGCCTGTTGACTTAAGTAAATACTAGCCTAAACACTGAAAAAGTCCTTTATTGGACTTCACTGAAATAGATATAGGAGACTAGCTATAGTTCGTAGACCAACAACGGCGGCCCCAACACGGGATGGACCGCGTGTTAATAATCTTATTACCTCTCCGCGCGTCCTTGTAATCGATGACGCCGGTGAGAAACTTGGAATTCATGATGTTGATACAGCAATTGGTTTGGCTGAGGAGAGGGGTCTCGATCTTGTGGAAGTCTCGCCCAATGCTTCGCCGCCGGTTTGCAAAATCCTCGATTACGGTAAGCTGAAATATCAAGAACAGAAAAAAGCTAGCGAAGCACGTAAGAAGCAAAAGACTGTCGACGTTAAAGAAATTAAAATGCGTCCGAATATTGATAAGCACGACTATGAAGTAAAAATGCGTAGTGTTGTGAAATTCATTTCGGAAGGCGACAAAGTCAAAGTCACGCTTAGGTTTCGCGGCCGAGAAATGGCGCACCAAGAGCTGGGCTTGCAACTTCTAAACCGCGTGCGGGATGACATGGAAGAAATCTCGAAAGTAGAGGCGATGCCAACCCTAGAAGGTCGTCAAATGATCATGCTTTTGGGGCCGAAGACAGCTTAGCAGGAAAGCGGTCGGGGCGATCGGTGATGATCGCTTCGACGCCAAATTCAGCTAAAGCGGTCATGTCGTGAGACTCATTCACAGTCCAAGCCGAAACGCTGAGCCCAAGCGATCGGGCTAGGTCTGCGCGCGCCGCAGTAATGTCGCGCCAATAGGCAAACCAGCCTTGTCCACCGGCGGCAGCAATCGCCTTAATCACGCGCTCGCCATGATCGAGCCCGGTTTGGTTGCGCCAGTCAAAATCACCCCACCACGGCGCCCCTTGGGCCGATGCGCGACGAATTTGTTGTGTGAGGATGTCATCCTTATCAGCAGGGGCGTCGGGGTCGGTCTCCGAGAACGGCAGAGTGGTATAGGCATTTTTAATGTCAGGGAGAGCTTGTCTGACAGCCTGTAGGCATCGCCAATCAAAGGAAACCAGCCAAAAACGCTCGCGATCGGGCCGATCGCGAATGGCGTCGACAAAGGCGGCGCTGAGTTTGAGGGCTTCGTCTTGGCGCACCATGTCGGTTTTTAGCTCGGCATAGAGCCGAAAGGATGGCTGTGCGCGTTGATCGACCAGCGCCAACAGCGCCTCAAAAGTCGGGACGCGGGCCCCTGCCGCTGGTGAAAATGGCGCGGGACGGCCCGTTTGGCCAATTTCGCTGACATCGAGTTGCCCAATTTCGTGGCGCGTGAGGTCGCGAAAACGCGGTAAGGTAGCAGGCTGAGGCCCCAGCTCAGCGCCCCAATGCGAAGGTCGGATACGTTCGTCATGATAGATATAGAGGCCGCCATCGGCAGCCGTTTGCAGATCAAACTCGATCCCTGCGGCGCCCATAGAGATGGCTTGAGAAAAGGCTTCGAGGGTATTTTCGGGCCATAAGGCGGCGCCGCCGCGATGGGCGATATTGGCTATCATATCAGCACCTTTCCTACATGGCCTCTCAGCCCTATTCTGGGGCTTGCAAAATTACCTTATATGCTTATAACTCGAGCTTCTCCGCAAGGGAGAAATCGGCACCGGCCGGCTGATAGGGCTGCCGTGTTGGTGCGCAAAGCTAGTATCGCATCGTTGTGGATGCAAGAAGGAGAGCGAAATGCCCAAAATGAAGACCAAAAGCGGGGCCAAAAAGCGTTTTAAGCTCACGGCGTCGGGAAAAATCCGCTGTGGCCAAACTGGCAAGCGGCACGGAATGATCAAGCGGACGAGCAAACAAATTCGCAGTAAGCGCGGCACCACAATTATGGCTGCTGCCGATGCGAAAATCGTCCGCAAATATATGCCAAACGGCTGAGCTAGAGGAGTAGGTAGATATGTCTCGTGTGAAACGCGGCGTGACTTCTCATGCACGCCATAAAAAAGTTCTCTCGAAAGCAAAAGGCTATTATGGCCGTCGTAAGAACACAATCAAAGTCGCCAAACAAGCTGTCACCAAAGCGGGGCAGTACGCTTATCGCGACCGGCGCGCCCGCAAGCGCAATTTCCGGGCGCTATGGATCCAGCGGATTAACGCAGCTAGCCGTATACATGGCCTGACCTATGGTCGGTTCATCAACGGGCTGATGAAAGCCGGCGTTGAGGTTGATCGTAAAGTATTGTCAGATCTGGCTGTTCATGAGCCAGCCGCTTTTGAAGCGCTGGTCAGCAAAGCCCGTGAGGCGTTGGCTTAACGTCGGGGAGAGGCCGTGATGGCCGATCAGGCTCTCGACCAACTTGAAGCAGACATTATCGCGCAGATTACGGCTGCCAGTGATGCGCAGAGCCTAGAGGCTGTGCGCGTTGCTGCGCTCGGCAAAAAAGGCAGCGTCTCCGACCTGCTCAAGCAGTTGGGCGGTATGGATGACGCAACGCGGAAACAACAGGGGCCGTTGATTAATGGCCTCAAGCAGCGCGTTACCGATGCTCTGGCCAGTCGTAAACACGATATAGAAAATGCTGCCTTACAGGCTCGCTTGGTTGCCGAGCGGATCGACATCTCTTTGCCAGTTGCCGAGGGTGCTAGCGCGACGGGCCGCATTCACCCAATAAGCCAGGTGATGGATGAGCTGGCGGCGATATTTGCCGATCTCGGTTTTGCCATTGCCGATGGGCCGGATATCGAGACCGATTTTTATAATTTCTCGGCGCTGAATATTCCCGAAACGCATCCAGCTCGGCAAATGCATGACACATTCTACTTCCCCAGCGAAGAAGGTTTGTTGTTGCGGACCCATACCAGCCCGGTGCAAATTCGTACCATGGAAGCGGGTAGCCCGCCCTTCCGCTTTGTGGCGCCTGGGCGCACCTATCGCTGCGATAGTGACCAGACGCATACGCCGATGTTCCACCAGATCGAAGGTTTGATGGTCGACGAGACGACGCATTTGGGTCACCTCAAATGGACATTAGAATCCTTCCTGGCGGCATTTTTTGAAGTCGATGATATCGAGATTAGGTTCCGCCCGAGCTATTTCCCTTTCACCGAGCCAAGCATGGAAGTCGATATGCAATGCGATCGCTCCGGCGGCGTTGTGCAACCGGGAGTCGGATCGGACTGGCTGGAAATTGGCGGCAGCGGCATGGTGCATCCTGCTGTCTTGCAAGCTGCTGGCGTTGATGCCGAAAAATATCAAGGCTTTGCCTTTGGTATGGGCATTGATCGACTTGCCATGCTGAAATATGGCATGCCTGATTTGCGTGCTTTTTTCGACGCGGATTTGCGGTGGCTGAAGCATTACGGTTTTGTGCCGCTTGATATTCCTGAGCTGGCGCGCGGGCTGTCGCAGAAATAGGGGGCGAAGATGAAATTTACCCTCTCTTGGTTACGCGACCATCTTGATACGCAGGCAACGCTTGCTGAAATTACCGAGTGCCTGACGCTGATTGGTCTTGAAGTTGAGGCTGTCAATAATCCAGCCGAGACTTTGGCTGATTTCGAAGTTGCGGAAATCATTGACGCCAAGCCGCATCCCGAAGCGGATCGGTTGCAGATTTGCCAGGTACAAACCGGTTCTGGGATGACGCAAGTTGTTTGCGGTGCGCCTAATGCGCGGGCTGGCCTGAAGGGAATTTTAGCGCGCGAAGGCGCTACCATTCCAGCCAACGGGCTGGTGCTGGGAAAAGCCAAAATTCGCGGCGTCGAAAGCCGCGGCATGATGTGCTCGGGCGCTGAGCTTGATATTTCAGATGATCATGATGGTATTATC
This sequence comes from Alphaproteobacteria bacterium, assembly GCA_965660195.1. Lineage (GTDB taxonomy): Bacteria > Pseudomonadota > Alphaproteobacteria > RS24 > RS24 > JAYODZ01. The sequence continues at coordinate 21,465 of CBFHZM010000004.1, read as the reverse complement.
GAGTTGCCTGAAAGCGCCGAAGTCGGCTCTCCGGCTGCCGATATATTGGGTCTCAATGACCCTGTGATTGAAATCGCTATCACGCCCAATCGCCCCGATTGTCTTGGGGTGCGGGGGATCGCGCGCGACCTCGCGGCGGCTGGCCTTGGGACACTGAAACAAGACATTATCGCTTCGGTTTCGACGCAAGGGGCATGCCCGATTTCGCTGTCGGTGGCGGCGGGTTGTGCTGTTTTTTCGGGTCGCGTGATTCGCGGTGTCACAAACGGGCCGAGCCCAGAATGGTTGCAAGCGCGATTAAAAGCGATTGGTCTGCGTCCGATCAATAGTTTGGTTGATATTACGAATTATATTTCTTTCGACCGCGGTCGGCCCCTGCATGTTTATGATCTGGCTCAGGTCTCAGGTAATATCGCTGCGCGGGCCGGGCGGGAAGGCGAGGCTTTTATCGCCCTTGATGATCAAGAATACAAAGTGACGCCGGATGATTGTGTTATCGCTGATGATGCCAATGTTTTGGGGCTGGGCGGCATTATGGGTGGTAAGGCTTCGGGGTGCGAGGTTTCTACAAAAGACGTATTTATTGAGAGCGCTTGGTTTGAGCCGACAACAATTGCCATGAGTGGCCGTCGTCATGGCATTGAGAGCGATGCGCGCTATCGCTTCGAGCGCGGTGTTGATCCCGCATCGGTCGATACAGGTCTGGCCCTGGCGAGCGCCATGATCCTCGAGCTGTGTGGTGGCGAAGCCAGCGAAGCAGTCACCGCTGGCACAGGTCCCGATCTCAGATTTACCGCGCAGTTTGATCCGCAGCTGGTTCTTAAACGCACCGGCGTTGACCTCGAAGAAGATCGCATGCGAGATATTTTGACCGATCTAGGTTTTGAGGTTAGCCAAGACTGGCGCGTGACGGCCCCGAGCTGGCGCCCCGATATTACTGGTGTCGTTGATCTGGTCGAAGAGATCATCCGTATTTACGGTCTGGCTAATGTGCCGAGCACGCCGTTACCGATTTTATCGCCCGTGGCCCGCCCAATTTTGACCGACCCGCAACTTAAAACCCGGCAGACGCGCCGCGCCTTGGCGGCTTGTGGACTGGTCGAGGCGGTGACATGGTCATTCATCGCGGAAAATTATGCCACTGCCTTTGGTGGCCATCCAGCGCTTCGCTTGGCCAATCCGATTTCGGCTGATTTGAGCAATATGCGGCCGTCCTTGCTGCCCGGCTTGTTGGCAGCCATCGCCCGCAATGCCGATCGCGGCTTGTCGGATTTTGGCCTATTTGAAGTTGGAAGCATTTTTACCGGGCCGCAACCGGGCGAACAAACCTTATCGGCCGCGGCAGTACGGATCGGCGACCGGGTGCCTCGCGATTGGCGTCAAGCGCGCGCGGCGTTTGATAGTTTTGATGCTAAGGCTGATTGCCTTGCTGTTTTATCGAGCCTTGGCGTCGATCCGAGCAGCTTGCGCAGTAGCCGAGATGTGCCGTCATTTTACCACCCCGGGCAATCGGGCGTTTTGTATCGTGACCCACGTCAGCCCTTGGCTTATTTCGGAACCCTGCATCCGGCGGTTGCTGCTGATCTGGGGTTACCCGATGGTCTTATTGTCTGCGAGATCTTTCCGCTCAATCTGCCTGCGGCCAAGGCGCGTAAAGGTCAGACCAAGGCGGTCTTACAAATGTCTAACTTGCAAGCTGTGCATCGCGATTTTGCCTTTGAGGTTGCTGATACGGTCGCCGTCGAAGATATTCTGCGCGCTGCTAAGGGTGCTGATAAAACATTGATCGATAATGTCCATGTGTTCGATGTCTTTGTCGGCCATGGTGTTCAAGACGGTCATAAATCAATTGCCATCGAAGTTACGTTACAGCCACGCGAGACGACCCTGACGGACGCTGAAATCGAAGCCGTGAGCGCTAAAATCATCGATGCTGTCGGCAAAGCGACGGGCGCGCGACTTCGGCGCTAAAACGATATTTTTGGCGAAGAATGCCGCATTGGCTAAAGCCAAAGGCAGTGCTATATCCCTTGCATGACAGAGCTAACCCATATCCGAAATTTTGCGATTATTGCCCATATTGATCATGGCAAGTCGACACTGGCTGACCGCTTGATTCAACTAACCGGCGGCCTTACCGATCGCGAGATGACCGAGCAGGTTCTCGATAATATGGATATTGAGCGTGAGCGTGGCATCACCATTAAAGCGCAAACGGTGCGTTTGACCTATAAGGCACAAAATGGCGAGACCTATCAGCTCAACTTGATCGACACGCCAGGACATGTCGACTTTGCTTATGAGGTTAACCGTTCGCTCGCCGCTTGCGAAGGCTCGTTGCTGATTGTCGACGCCAGTCAGGGCGTTGAAGCGCAAACCCTCGCCAATGTCTATCAGGCGATTGATGTGAACCATGAAATTTTACCTATCCTCAACAAAGTTGATTTGCCAGCGGCTGATCCGGGGCGGGTGCGGGCGCAGATTGAAGATGTAATAGGCCTCGATGCCTCGAACGCGATTGAGGTCTCGGCCAAAACGGGGATGGGCATCGGCGATGTACTTGAGGCTATCGTGCACGCCTTGCCGGCTCCAAAGGGCGATCGTAAGGCATCATTGAAAGCGATGTTGGTGGATAGCTGGTATGATAGCTATCTCGGCGTTGTCGTTCTCATTCGTGTTATTGATGGCGAAATGAAAAAGGGACAGAAAATCCGGATGATGTCGTCGGGTACAACGCATTTGATCGACCAGGTGGGTGTGTTCAATCCCAAGCGGCAATCCGTTGCTTCGCTCGGCCCGGGCGAGATCGGATTTTTCACAGCGGCAATTAAAGAAGTAGCTGATACCCGCGTTGGCGACACGGTCACCGATGATCGCCAGCCATGCAGCACGCCGCTCTCTGGCTTTAAAGATGCACAACCAGTTGTGTTTTGCGGCTTATTTCCGGTTGATAGCAGCGAGTTCGAGGATCTGCGGGAGGCGATGGGAAAATTGCGTCTCAATGACGCTTCTTTCAACTATGAAATGGAAAGTTCCGCAGCATTGGGTTTCGGGTTTCGCTGCGGCTTTCTCGGTCTGTTACACTTAGAGATTATTCGCGAACGCCTCGAGCGTGAATTCGATATTGATTTGATTACCACCGCGCCGAGCGTTGTGTATCAACTCACCATGACCGATGGGTCGATGCGCGAGCTGCACAATCCTGCAGATATGCCAGATGTTGTAAAAATTGCCGAGGTTAAAGAACCGTGGATCAAAGCCTCGATTCTCGTGCCGGACGATTATTTGGGGGCGGTGTTGAAATTATGCGAAGACCGTCGCGGGCGACAATCCAACCTGACCTATGCTGGCAACCGCGCCATGGTGGAGTATGATTTACCGCTCAATGAGGTCGTATTTGATTTCTACGACCGTTTAAAATCTGTGTCGAAGGGCTATGCGAGCTTCGATTATCACATTACAGGGTATGAAGCTGGGCCACTGGTGAAAATGTCGCTTTTGGTGAATGCTGAGCCCGTCGATGCCTTATCGATGATTGTGCATCGCGACCGCGCCGAAATGCGCGGGCGTGCTATGTGCGAACGGCTGAAAGATTTGATCCCGCGGCATTTGTTCAAAATTCCAATCCAAGCCGCCTTGGGTGGCAAGGTAATCGCCCGCGAAACCATCGCTGCGCTGCGAAAAGACGTGACGGCCAAATGCTATGGCGGTGATGTCAGCCGGAAGCGCAAGCTGTTGGATAAGCAAAAAGAAGGTAAGAAGAAAATGCGGCAGTTCGGCAAGGTCGAAATTCCGCAGTCGGCCTTTATCGCGGCGTTGAAGATGGAAGATTAGGGCGGCTTGACGCCACAGGCGTCTGCGCTTAAGACAACGAGATCTTCGCCGCGACGCATTCGTGGCGCCAATGAGGAGAGGTGGCCGAGTGGCTGAAGGCGCACGCTTGGAAAGCGTGTAGGCGGTAACACGTCTCGAGGGTTCGAATCCCTCTCTCTCCGCCATCACCTTGTCCCTAACTACTGATATCGAATATCGCGCATCTCGAGCTACACGCGTATTTAGAAGAACGCACACTTTTTACGGCGTTGATCATACGTCGTGAAAAATTTTAGGCTTCTGTCGCGTCCGTGTTTACCGCGTAAACAAAAATAATAAAGGGAGATACAAAATGCCACTCAATCCACCACCCATATTGCCCAGTGATGAGGGCGTGCAAGTTGTACCGGGTTATACTGCACCTCGATTGCAGGCAAGCCCAGCCTTGGAGAATCTCTTGGGCCGCTCACAAATTGTCCCCAGCCTTGGAGGCAACCCAGGTCTTCCACAAACCACTTCGGACAGACCGGCAATAGACTTCGATAGGCTGCAGGCAGACCCTTCCGATTTCACGCCAAAAGATCCAACGGATCAAGTTGTCCCCGAAGGTACATCGGATGCGCATCCGCCAGAGAGCGATAGTGAAACCGAAGACATGGATGCCGATCATGACGACGGTAGTGGTGACGACGATGGTAGTGACGACGGTGGCAGTGACGGGGATGATAGTGAAGGTGGTGATAGCGCTGATGTGCCTGACGATGTTTATGATGATCCGGCATATGACACGTCATCGAGTAGTGCTGGAAGTGGCGGGGCGGCCGATGCATCCTCTGGTGTTGCTGATGCAACAGCCAGCGAAACTTCTCGTCCGGCGGCGTCCCTATCAGACCGTGTTTCTAAATGGATAGAGGGCGAGCGCGCAGCAGGAAATTCCGACGCTGAGATTCAAGGTATGTTGAAAAGCATGAAACAAGATATGGATAACGCGTTATGGGATCAGAGCAATACACCCGAAAGCGCAATGCAAGACATGATTACGGATATCCGATCGACCATGCAGACCGATGCCGAAACGGCAGAAGCGTTGGCGCGTGGTTACGTTGCTCATCAATACCCTTACCTCAAAGATGATTTTGGAATTGGTGAGGCTATGGAAGGCGGCGCGGAGACGAGTATTGGCGCGGGGGATGTTCTGGCTGCGGGCGAGGCCTTGGGCGCCGAAGAAGGCGCTTTGGAAACCGCAGAAGCTGAAGAAGGATTAAGCGGCTATGAAGTCATGGGCGAAAGCTTGGCTGAAGAGTCCGAAATAGCTGGCGAAATATTTGTGGATTTGATTTTACTCTAACGATGCGCAGAGAGAAACTTGGAGTCGATCGCACCGATCTGGCCGACGCCGCATAAGCCCATCGAGCTTACGAGTTCCTGTTCGATGATTTCGAGGCAGCGGGTCACGCTGGCTTCGCCGCCGGCGGCAAGGCCATAAAGAAAGGCGCGTCCGAGCATAACCCCATTGGCGCCTGATGCCAGTGCTTTGAGGAGATCTTGGCCAGACCGGATACCGCTATCCATCCAAACTTCCGCACGGCTGGCAACATGCTGCACAACGATGATCGAGGCACTCTTAAGAAGCACCTATCTCTACGCTAATTTGCCTGCGCTTGCTTATAGGCAAGTTGGGTTTGCTGTTGCAGATAGGCATAGACGTCTTCGATTTCCTGATCGCTCAGATCATCAAAACGGGGCATGCCTTTCTCGAGCAGCATGCCGCCTTGGACAATTGCTTTGAAGCTTTCAAAATTAAGCATACTGGCGGACTCGCGTAAGTCTGGCGCACCGGCACCACTAGAGACGGCGGCACCGCCATGGCAAACCGCGCAACTCGAGTCGTGATATAGGCCAACACCGCGATCGGCTGCAGCGACGTCGATTTTAATGTCGCCGAGATCCACAGGGTAGAAGCTATGGCGCTGGTCGTCGACACGCGTCAGCTCCTGTTTGCCATGGAGGCTGAAGCTTAGCAGACGGATGCCCGGGGCTTTATACCGCCAGCCCTCTTTGGTCATTGCGGGGATACCGAAAGAGGCGAGCCCGCCATAGCCTGCGAGGACCGCGACATGCTGCTTGCCGTCAATTGTATAGGTGATCGGCGCGGCCGAGACACCGCGTTGGACATCGACTTCCCAGAGCTTGTCGCCATTCTCGGCATTATAGGCGATGAACATGCCGCTTCCGGTTCCCTGGAACACAAGATCGCCAGCTGTTGCGAGCGTGCCGCCGTTCCAGAAACTTTCATATTTTACCGTCCAGCGCGCTGATTGGGTGATCGGATCCCAAGCAACCAGCGACCCTTTACCATCGCGTGGATCGACTTCCGGATAGGTGGTCAGCACCCCCGTATTGAGGAAGTTTGGCCGCATTTCAGGCATTGCGACTTGGCTATAAACGGCACCAATTTGCATCTCAGGAATGTACGATAGTCCCGATTTTGGGCTAAAGGACATGGCGTGCCAGTTGTGGCCGCCAAGCGGGCTGGGGTAGAGATGTTTTGGTCCCGACAAATAATCAGCCGCTTCGCCTAAGACCGGTCGGCCGGTTTCCTTATCGATATAATCGGCCCAGTTCGACTTCGTGAATTTATCGGCGCTGATAAATTTGCCGGTCTCGCGATCGATCACATAGAAGAAACCGTTTTTCGGCGCCTGCATAACAACTTTGCGCATCGTGCCATCAATTTCGAGATCGGCAGCGATAATATCCATCGCAGCGTTATAATCCCATGCCTCTTCTGGCATCACTTGATAATGCCATTTATAGTCTCCCGTATCAGCATCCAGCGCGACAATCGATCCGAGGAAGAGGTTATCGCCCTTGCCTTCACTGCGGAGCAAATGGCTCCAGACACTACCGTTGCCAGTGCCGAGATAGACCTGATTTAGCTCGGGATCATAGGTGATGGCATGCCAGACGGTACCGCCGCCACCAGCAACTTCCCACCATTTTCCAGACCAAGTTTTGGCCGCCATTTCCATCGCGGCATTCTCAAAACCATCGGCAGGGTTGCCCGGCACCAGGTAGAAACGCCAGCGCTGCTCGCCGGTTTTGGCGTCATAAGCTGTGACATAACCGCGGGCGTTCGAATCGGCGCCGCCATGACCAATAATCACCAAATCCTTAAAGGCGCGCGGCGCCCCCGTAATGGCGCGGTTGTCACCTTCAGGGAAAGTGCGAACCGCCCAAATTTCTTTACCTGTGTCGCGGTCGATCGCGATCAGGCGTCCATCGGTCGAGCCCAGGTAGAGCGTACCGTCCAAATAGGCGAGCCCCCGATTGGTGTTCCAGCCAAGCGTGATTTGCCGCGGGCCGTGCTTATAGACTTCGGGGTTAAAGCGCCACAGGATCTCCCCCGAGCGGCCATCTACGGCATAGACAATTGAGCGGTCGCTGGTGAAATAGAGAATCCCATCAATGGCCAAAGGTGTTGCTGCGAATTGCACCACATCGTCAAAGGAGAGCTCCCAATCGAGGCCGATATCGGCAACATTTTCGGCAGTGATCTGTGCCAACGGGCTATAGCGCTGTTCGTCATATTGATTACCATGAGAGGTCCAATTGACCTCCTGGTTGCCAAAGTCATCGCACCCTGTCAGGCCCGTTACGGCAAAAAAAGCCAAAGCCAGCCCAATTGTTTTGCTCCGCATCATAGAAAGTCTCCCCAAAACTCATTCCAGATAAATCTAGGGCGAATGCCCTCAAAACTGCTGTAGAGCCTATATTTTAGCTCTGGTGCAGTCAATAAAGTAGCGCGGAACGAGAGACTTAGGACACTTTTCTTAAAATAACTTCTGGGGATCTAGTTGCCAAAATATGGTCCGTGATTTAGCATCGAGCGAGTTGGTATTATTAAATAAAAACATAAGTTTAGTGCCAAGCATTTATTGCGTTGAATGAAAAATCCTGATTTTAACGGCGCTATGGTGTTGCGATTAGAAATAGGGTGGTTCTTAAAACCAGCGAGGCGTGCAGGGTGCAGCAAATTTTGCTGCGTCATAACGGTCTCTGTCCAGGGAAAGTTGGCTGAATAGTTTATCGGTGGCTGCATCGATAACCAAAAAAGGAATGAAAATGACTTCTAAAATCAAAATTATATTCGTCATTGTCTTTGTCGTCGTGTTTGCCTATTGGGGCTTAATGGAATATTTCGCCTATAAATTTGAGCAAAGCAAATTGGGCCAGGAATTAACCCAGGCGATGCAGGCCTGTCGAGACGCCCAAATGGAGGGCATGTTGCCAGGAATTCCCTCGGGAGACCTATCGGACAAACTTACCGTAGAGGGTGATCATTATGATTATGAAGATCGCCACGAGGTTAGCTACCCGATACAAACCGGTTGTACGGTTACCTATGATGATCAGAAAACTACCTTCCATCTGCGCAAGGAAAATAAGGATGCGCAATGGATTGTGATCGGTGCTGATCCTGATGGTATTGGCAGCATTCCCCGGCCACGCTGAGGGGCTTTTAGGATAGTCCCCTGCCCAAGCTCTGATTATTTTTTCACGCATATAGATTCGACTTGCGTCGATTTCGAGGCTGGATTAAAGCGAATAGAGAGAGGTCGTTTTTGCCCTCTCTTTTTTGGCGCGCCGGCGAAACCAAGTCGGTACCAGGCCGCCGCCGCAGGGGGTAGGGGTGAGCCCGACCGTTAAAATTCGCAAAGCGAGGCCTTCGGACCTTGATGCGTTACTAGCCATTGAGTATTCCAGTTTCCGCCATGACCGTTTGTCGCGGCGGGCAATGAGGCACGCATTGGCCAGCACCAGTCAGGTCCTTTTTGCCGCCCTGATTGATGGGGTCGTGATCGGCTATGCTTGTTTACACGGCAAGAAAAACCAGGCCATTGCGCGGCTCTATTCCATCGCTGTCTTGCAAAGCTATCGTGGTCGCGGGGCGGCTTCTCTTTTGCTCAATCGTTGCGCTCGCCAGTGCCGAAAATTGGGCTTTGAGATTATGGGGCTCGAGGCTCGCGCGGAAGACACGGCGCTGATAAATTTTTACACGCGACATGGCTTTTCGCCGGTCGCGCTCAAGCCTAATTATTATGAAGATGGCGCTGATGCGCTGAAAATGCAGAAATCACTCGTCGCACAACGGGGACGCAAAGTCGTCGATCCGCGACGTAAGCTCTTGCTCGTTGTACCGCGATCGCAAGACCGTGCTGCTGTGCAGCCGCTGACCGAGCACTTTCGTAGCGCACAGGTTTTAACGGCGCGCGAATTTTTATCGACTCCCTCGTTTCTGGGCGAGTCGGTACGCGTGATCAATCTATGTCCGGCCGATGAATATCTCGCCTCTGGCTATTATGTTTCCCTGATCGCCGAGGCTCGCGGCAACAAAACTTTTGCCGACATTGACTCGCTGTCGGGGCTTGTGAGCCGCAAGCTCTACTTACGATATCTCGATGAGCTCAACCGGCTACTGCCACCCTATGATGTTCTGGCCGCTCATATTAAGGGTGACGAGAAAAAGTTTTCTCTCGAGTTTTATTTTGGTCAAACCGATTGCGACTGGGCGCGGCGTTTATGCCGGCGGTGCTACAGCTTGTTTGCGGTTCCGATTTTAGAAGTTCAGTTGATTTATAAAAAACGACGCTGGCAGGTGGATTATATTTGGCCGCTCTCGATTTCCTCGGTTGATGACAAGGATCGCCCACGGTTTATCTCTGCGGCACGTCTTGCTTTGGCGACGCGCCTGCCGCATCCGGTGCTCGCCAAATCAGCGTCCTTTGATCTGGCGATTTTGGTTGAAAAAGAAGAGGCTTTGCCGCCGTCCAATAGCCGTGCGCTGGCGCAATTTGTGAAGACTGCTGCAAGTTTAAACATGCAGGCAGAAATAATCACACGCGATGATTTTTCGCGGCTGAGTAGCTTCGATGCCTTGTTTATCCGCACCACAACACAGATCGATCACTATAGCTATCGCTTTGCCACTCAAGCCGAACGCTTAGGCTTGCCAGTAATTGATGATCCACAATCAATTTTGCGGTGCTCGAACAAGGTGTTTTTGACTGAGGCTCTAACGCGTGCTGCCGTCGATATGCCGCAAAGCTGGCTGGTGACGCGGTCCAATATGCAGAAATTAGTGCAGGAGATGAGTTATCCCTTGGTGCTCAAAATCCCCGACGGTTCGTTTTCGCGCGGCATGCATAAGGTGAAGACGGCCGACGAATTCATTTTCCGCGCCAGCGAAATGCTGAAGCAGAGCTTTGTCATTTTAGCACAAGAATTCATGCCGTCGGATTTCGATTGGCGCATTGGCGTTTTGAACGGCCAGCCATTGTTTGCCTGCAAATATTATATGTCACGCGGTCACTGGCAGATCTATAATCACAAGACTGGTGGACGGGTGACGTCGGGCGGTTTCGACGCGGTATCGCTTGAAGACGTGCCTGAGACAGTCCTCTCAACTGCGGTGCGCGCCAGCCTCGTGATCGGACAGGGTCTATATGGCGTCGACCTAAAACTGATCGACGGCCAAGCAAGGATTATCGAGGTTAATGATAATCCGAATATTGATTTTGGTGTCGAAGACCTGCTCGCAGGCCAATCCGTCTATAACGCGATTATGGAATTGCTTCGGGCGCGGATTGTCGCCAGCAAAGGCCTCGCATCTAGCGCTATTTAACCCGCGACCGGTTTGACAAAGCGGACGGCGGCCAAGCATAGTAGATGCATAATTTTCGACCCATCAGGAGGCCCCGATGTCAGCTGCATCACCAGATCAAATTCGTGAGTTTAAAATCGATGTACCAGACAGTGTGTTGGACGATCTGCGGCAACGCCTAGCGCTGACGCGGTGGGTCGAACGCGAAACGCCGGACGACTGGTCCCAAGGTATCCCGCTTGCCTATATGCGCGAGATACATGAATTTTGGCTGACACAATATAATTGGCGCGTCTGTGAAAACCGTCTCAACGCTCTCGGCAGTTATATGACCGAGATTGACGGTCTTGATATTCATTTTTTACATATTCGGTCGCAGCACGAAAATGCAACGCCGTTGCTGATGACCCATGGTTGGCCCGGATCGGTGATTGAGTTTATCAAGATCATTCCCCTATTGACGAATCCGACGGCGCATGGTGGCAGCGCTGAGGATGCTTTTCATTTGGTTTTACCAAGCATGCCTGGCTACGGATTCTCGGGCAAACCGACCAGCCCGGGTTGGGGGGTCGACCGCATTGGTCAGGCTTGGGGTAAGTTAATGGCACGCTTGGGCTATGACACCTATATGGCGCAAGGCGGTGATTGGGGCTCGGCCGTCACCATAGCAACGGGTCGATATGATCCGACCCATTGCAAGGGCGTGCATGTGAATATGGTCATTGCCCTGCCGGATGAAGAGATCATGACGACGGCAACTCCCGAGGAACAGAAAGCCTTGGCCGATTTTGCTGAACACCAGCAATGGGGCACCGGCTATTCGCAGCAGCAAAGCACGCGCCCGCAAACCCTCGGCTATAGCTTGGTCGATAGCCCGATCGGTCAGGCCGCATGGATCCTTGAAAAATTTCATGCTTGGGCCGATTGCCACGGGCATCCCGAAAATATTTTCAGCCGGACTGAATTACTCGATAACGTCATGATGTATTGGTTGACGGCGAGTGGCGGCTCGTCAGCGCGGCTCTATTGGGAGAGTTTTAATACGATTAATCCAGAGCCTTTCGATCTACCTATGGGAGGTAGTCGTTTCCCGATTGAAATTATTAAACCGACGCGACGCTGGGCGGCAAAGCAATATAGTCAGATCGTTTTTTGGCGCGAGCACGACGCAGGTGGGCACTTTGCCGCCTTTGAAAAGCCTGAAATTCTGGCTCAAGATATTCGCGATTGTCGTCGTGCGATCTGGTCGCTTTAAGGTTTTCTCCGACGGGGCAGGTCACGAAAATTGGGTTTTCGTTTTTCGCTAAAGGCGCGTACGCCCTCGGCAAATTCCGGCTGGTCGCAATAATAGGCTTGTTGTTTGAGTTCATAATCGAGTTGTTCATCGAGGCTGGAAATTAGCGCTTGGTCATGCGCCCGCGAGACTGCCTTGAGGCCCGCGACAGCGCTATCGGCCATGCGATTGGCCAAGGCGTCGACGTGGCCGGCGAGAGCATCGTCGGCAACACAGTCCCAGATCATACCCCAGTCTTTCGCAGTTTTCGCCTCGAGATTATCGCCCAACAGCCCAAGCCCATTCGCGCGGGCGCGGCCGATCAGATTTGGTACTAACCACGACGCGCCGACATCGGGAATAATGCCGAGTTGCGGTCCAAAGACGAGACGAAATTTAGCACTCTCGGCGGCGATGACGAGATCGCCCGCCAAGGCCAGCCCGACGCCGCCGCCAGCCGCCATACCATTAATGGCGGTGATAACTGGCTTGGCGCACCCCGTCAGGGCACGTATCAGAGGATTGAAGCCATGCTCCATCGCATAGGCGGTCGTTTGTCCGGGCGACCACCCTTCCTCGCGCGGCCAGCCACCGCCCATCAGGTCGGCGCCAGCACAAAAGCCGCGCCCAGCACCCGTCAAGATCACGCAACGCACTTCGTCAGATGCACTGGCTTCGGTGAACGCGTCGATCATCGCCTCAATCAAAGGACGATTGAGGCTGTTCAAAACATCGGGGCGGTTCATAGTTATGGTTAAAACGCCGCTTGGCGAGAGAGAGCGCAAGAGAAGGTCGGTCATATATATCTTCTTTCTACTGCTAACCAATTATGGCCTTAGCGATTTGTTTGTAGCCAGTCGATCAAGAGCGGATTGATTTCTTGATGGCGTTCGAAATTCAATCCATGGCCGCCATTTTCGACGCGAATGATTTCAGCAGCGGGCATTAAGGTTGCTAAGCGGTCAGCGCTTGAAATTGCCACAGTGTCATCGGCCTCGCCGAAAATAGCCAATGTTGGCGTCTCGGTTTGCGCCAGCCGCGTGAAACTATCGTCGCGGCCCGACATCGGCATGTGATCGAGCGTTTGGAGAAGTGCTTCTGCGGTGCCGGCATAGGTAAATTGCTCGCCTATATCACCGCGCAGCCGGTTTTCGGGTGGCAGAGAGGCCATGTGCTCGTCATAAGCTGCGCTGAAGCGCTGGGTTGAATAGCGATGCCAGAAGAAACTTCGGACCAGAGGTAAGCGCATGATGATGGCCATGGCTTTGGGGGTAATGAGATCAAGACCAGCTGGAACTAGCAGAACCAATTGCTTAACCCGCTCCGGGTGACGGGCGGTAAATTCAGCCGAGATAATCCCTCCCATGGACAGACCGATCAGCGATACGGGTTGGTCGAGTTCAAGCGCGTCGAGCAATTGGATTAGCGTATTATCATAGAAGTCGACATCATAGGCCGCATCGGGGCGTGCTGACCAACCGCGGCCATAATGATCGAAACGCAGGACACGAAACCCTGCAGCAGCCAAAGCTTCGGCATTCTGATCAAAGATAAATAAGGGTGTCGAGAAGCCGTGCACCATAACAATAACGGGGCCATCCTCTGGTCCTTGCCAGCGATAATGCAAAGGGCCGTATCCCAAATCCACATAATCGAAGGGCGCTTTTTGTTGCGCCGCATCATCGAAGGCGAGGCGTGACGATAGCTGCCAGTAGTGTGATACAGTAGCGTAGATAATCAAGGCGCCGATCGCGCCCAGCGCAAACATCGAAATTTTCATTGTCAACTCCTATAAATAAAGTTGGGTTTGGGTGACCTGCGCCACGGCTTTGCCGTCGCCACGTGTGATCGAGGTTTGCCAAACCGATAGCCGCTGGCCACGCGATAAGGGTCGCGCAACCCCATAGAGGACATCGCCTTGTGGCGCCATTTTTAAAAAATTTGTTTTGCTCTCAATGGTGGTCGTGCCTGCAGCCCCGTCGGGGATATTTTGGAAAGCCCCGACGGCGCCAAGCGCGTCGCCCAAAGACATGACAACGCCGCCATGTACATTCGGGGTGTTGTTACACAACTCGGCGGTGATCGCAATTTGGCCCCGGACCTCATCGGGTGTGACGCTGGTCAGCGTAATACCCAAGTGACGGGCAAACGGCACCATTTTCTCAAAAGCGGCAATATCCATGGTTTCCCCCTAGCAAGATACTGGCTGGGCAGGACATTTAAGGCAAGTAGAAAGACACGCGCCGGCAGCAAGGTTCTGGATTGCGCTCGCGCTTCTATTCTGCTCACCTAGCGAACAGAGAGGTTGCTGCTTTTAGGAGGTTCCATGGAAAATCGTTTTCTAGCGCATACGGGCGCAAAATATCCAATTATTCAGGCCCCGATGGGGTGGATCGCGCGAGCGCCACTGGCGAGTGCTGTCTGTGAAGCGGGCGGAGTTGGCGTCATTGAAACATCTTCGGGTGAGACCGATATCTGCAAAGCTGAAATTGAGAAAATGTTCACTCTCACCAAGGCACCTTTTGGCGTTAATCTGCCGATCCTGTTTTTGCGCGATGATGCGATGCTCAAGTATATTTGCGACAGTGGTGTCAAATTTGTCACTACCTCGGCGGGGAGCCCAGCCAAATTTATTGGTCCGTTGAAAGAAGCGGGCATTATTGTGTATCACGCAGTGCCAACGGTCGAGGCCGCGATGAAGTGTGTCGAAGCGGGTGTTGATGGGTTAGTGGTGGAAGGCGCCGAAGGCGGTGGCTTTAAAAACCCCGAGGAAGTCTCGACCTTGGTTTTGTTGCAGGCGGTGCGCGCGGCGGTTGATGTGCCGCTCGTGGCGGCTGGCGGGATTGGTGACGGTCGCGGCATGGCGGCAGCTTTTGCGCTTGGCGCTGAGGCGGTGCAGATGGGCACGCGCTTTGTTGCTTCGCAAGAAAGCCCAGTGCACCAAAACTATAAAAACGCCATTGTTGATGCTCCGACGACGGGAACACTGGTGCTAAACAAAAAAGCGACGCCTTGTATCCGCGCTCTAAAGACCGAGCGGACCGCACAAATATATGAAGACGGCCTGATGCCGCCCGATACATTCGCCAGGATCTTGGAGTTGTATTTTGGTGGCGATATGGAAGCCGCTGTCGGTCTGGCAGGCCAAACGGCAGGCCTCATCGATGAGGTAAAATCGGTGCAGGAGATCATCTCCTCTATGGTGGCGGAATTTTTTGTCATTTCCGAGCGCATGGGCCAGCTTGCGGCCAAGCAAGGTTTTTAATGAACTTGATCCTGTTGGGTGGAGGGGAAGATAATGAATCTCGAATTTAGTCCTGAATATGTCGAATTTCGCGATACGGTTCGGCAATTCTTGACGGATTATGGTGATCGTGCGCCGTCGTCGAGTGATCGGAGTTTTAAGTCAGAAGCGCGCTTGGGTTGGCAAAAATTGCTGATCGAACATGGCTATGCGGCGCGTACTATTCCTGCAGCTTATGGCGGCTATGGCGCCGAACCAGACCCTTTGAAGGCGCGCATTATTGCCGAAGAGTTTGCCGCCGCTCGCCTGCCGGGAGGCTTGGCTGGTCAAGGTATTAGCATGTTGGTACCAACTTTGCTCGAGCTTGGCACAGAGGAACAAAAGCAGGCTTATATTCCCGCGACATTGCGTGGCGATATGATCTGGTGTCAGGGTTATTCGGAACCTGGCGCTGGTTCCGATCTGGCATCGCTTCGGACATCGGCTGTTGTCGATGGCGATGACTTCGTCATAAACGGTCAAAAAATTTGGACCAGCACGGCGCAATATGCCGATATGATGTTCTGTTTGGTGCGCACCGAGCCCGATGCACCCAAGCATCAAGGGATTTCCTATTTGCTATTTTCCATGGACACGCCCGGGATCGAAGTGCGCCCCTTGATGACAATGACTGAGCGGGCCGAGTTTAATGAGGTGTTTTTCACCGATGTGCGTGTGCCGACCAGCCAAATTGTTGGCCAACGCGGTCAGGGCTGGCAGGTGGCTAATGCCACCTTAACGCATGAGCGTGGCATGTTGGGAGATCCCGACGCAGCGCTGAACCGGTTAAATGCGATCGCCGATCTCATGCAAGAGGAGAGTATTGACGGCGAGTGCTTGATGGATAATCCCGTCTATCGCGATCGATTGATCGACTTACAATCGCAAGTCTATGCCATGAAATTTAATGGCATGCGGCTAACCACGGCGGCGGCGCATAAGCAAAGCGCTGGCATGGCGGGTTTGATTGTTAAGCTACAGGGGTGTGAGTTGAACCATCAATTGGCGGCCTTAGCGATCGATGTTATGGGCGAGTACGGTGCGCTGTTCGGGCGTAGTCCGTTTTTACGCGATCACGGTATTTGGCAAACCCATTATATGTTTGACCTTGGCCTGATCATTGGCGGCGGGTCGGCGCAAATTCAGAAAAATATTATTAGTGAGCGTGGTCTGGGTCTGCCCCGCGAACCGAAACTAGCGAAATAGGTACGACGATGTATTTTGGACTATCGCAAGATCAAATCATGCTGCAGGACAGCGTTGGGAAATTTCTGGAGAACCAAGCTCCCCTGGAGGCAGTGCGCCGTTTTGTCGATGGCGAGACAGCCATTGCCGATGGTATCGAGGCTGGGCTGGTTGAGCTTGGTCTGCCATTGATGCTGCTCGATGAAGCTGATGGCGGGCTTGGCATGGGGTTGCTGGAGGCGGCTTTGGTGCAACAGAGCCTCGGACGCTATGCCACCCCGGCCGCTTTTATTGGCCGTTCTGCGTTGGCTCCGATGGCCCTAGCGGCGCTGCCCGCGGGCGATCGTCGTAATCAACTTCTGGCGTCTTTTTGCGCCGGTGACGATCGCTATGCGGTAGCGCTGACCGAGCATACGGGCGCCCGCGAAGGTGGCGGGCTGAGCTATGCCGACGGTCAGGTATCGGGTCGGGTGAGCTTTGTCTTTGATTGGTCGAATGCCAGTCATATTTTGGTACCGGTAGCGGGGCAATTGTTGCGTATTGAAACAGCGGCTGCGACGGTCACCGAGCTGACAACGATTGATCGGACGCGCCCAACCGTAACACTTGATTTTCAAGCCGTGACAGCAGAATGCCTAGCAGATGGCTATGAGCTGGCGACGCAACGGCTGATCGATGCGGCGCTGGTTTTGCTGGCGGCGGATAGTTTCGGGGCAGCTGAGATGATGCTCGAAAAAGCCGTCGCATATGCCAAAGAGCGGCAGCAATTTGGTCGCGTGATTGGTTCGTTTCAGGCGGTCAAGCATATGTGCGCCGAAATGACGGCAGCGCTAGAGCCTTGCCGTTCGCTTATATGGTATGCAGCTTACGCTCATAATACCGCACCCGCCGAGGCGCCGTTGATGTCTCGCCTGGCCAAAGCGCGGATGAGTGATGTCGGCCGCGATGTGGCGCGCAGTGCAACCGAGGTTCATGGCGGTATGGGCTTTACCGATTTGCTTGGCTTGCACTATTGGTTCAAGCGTATTGGTATGAACCGTCAATGGCTTGGCGGTCCGGTGCAGGTGCGCGCTGAGGCAGCTCGTTTACAAGGCTGGGCTTAGCCGCGTTAGGCGACGAAGCCGTCCCAAGTCGACATATAGTCGATAAACTTTTTGCCCAGCCCTTGTTGCTTTAAATAGTCGCGCGACACGGGAAGTGTGGTGGGTTGGAACGCTTCATCACTGCGCATTAACTCGGGATAATTATGATGCAAAATCGCAGCCCGTCCGAGTGTGACAAAGTCGATGCCTGTTTGCATGGCAGCCTTCACCTCTTGCGGCGTGTTGATTTTTCCAGCCACGGTTAAGCGCGTGTCGCCTCGCGGGCGGGCGCTAAAAATTTCGATCAGGGAACGATCAGCAAAGCCCTCCTCTTCGGGCTGTTTGTTAATGTCCCATAGCGACATGTCGATGAAGTCGACCTTTCCAGATGCGCAAAGCCGATCATAATAACTGATCGCATCTGCCATGGTCATTCCGAAACGCTCCGGCGATAAGCGGAGTCCAAGGCAAAAATTAGGACGGCAACTGGCGCGAATGCCGTCGATAATTTCGTCGACAATCCGTGTGCGGTTTTCCAGCGTTCCGCCATAATCGTCATCGCGTTGATTGATCTCGCCGCTGATAAATTGACCCAGTACATAACCATGGGCGCCATGAATTTCGACGCCTTGAAAACCAGCCGTCTCGGCGCGCTTGGCGGCAGCAATAAAATCATCGCGTAAGGCTTTGACCTCGTCGAGGCGCATGGCGCGGGCACCAGTTTCCTCATTATCCGATGGGCAGATCGGTGTCTCGCCTATAACGTCGGGCAAGGAGCGCATACCCGCATGGTGCAACTGCACAATCGAGAGGCTATCAGCCTTATTGATTGCATCAGCGAGGCGGGTCAATCCGGCAATATGGTCGTTATGCGCGATGCCAAGCTGCCCCGGAAATCCCTTACCGATGTCCTGCACATATGCGGCGCAGGTCATGGTCAGCCCAAATCCACCTTTTGCACGCATGGTGAGCCACTCAAACTCATCATTTGATAGCGTACCGTCATCATGACTTTGTAAATTGGTCAAAGGCGCCAGCATAAAACGATTTTTCATTTGCGAGCCAGATTTGAAAGATAAGGGATCATATAGCATGGGGCTGCCTCCTTGTTGGTGGAAGAGTAGTTTGACTTGCGCAGACCCTCAAGGTCTTTATCGCCGCTATCCCTCTTGTCTCGGTTTTTGGCTATGCTAATCTCCCTATGGGGAGATTCTAAACATGAAAAAACGTAGTGTGATTGCCGCCTTAGTTGCGGTTGGGAGTATTGCTTTTTCTGCGGTGAGTGCGGAAGAGTCGCGTGTTTTGTTGTGGGGGGATACGCATCTCCACACTAAGTATTCCGGTGATGCCTATGCCTTGCGCAACCGCTCTATAACTCCAGATGATGCTTACCGCTTTGCCAAGGGCGAGCCGGTCCCACATGCTTATTCCAAGGCGCGGATGCAATTGAAAACACCGCTCGATTTTCTCGTGGTGACAGATCACGCCGAGTATATGGGCGTGATGCAAATGGTTGAGGCCAATGCGCCAGAGCTGCAAAAATCAGAAGTTGGACGCATCTTGCTGAAAAATCTGGCTGAGGGGCAGTCGGCTAAAAGCTTCTTTATGCTGGCCGCTTCACTCAACCGCGATCAGCCAATCAAGGAGTTGCTGACCGCAGAAATCCGTAAGCCTGTATGGAATCTCTTAACCGAAGCCTCTGACCGACATAATGAGCCAGGAAAATTTACCGCTCTGATTGGCTGGGAATGGTCGTCCTTGCCACTTGGCGCGAATTTGCATCGGATTGTTTTTACCCCGGATGATGGCAAGAAGGCGCGCAACTTCCTTCCATTCTCCTCATTGTCGGATAACCGCCCTGAGGGCTTATGGAATTGGTTGGATAAAACCAGCGCTGCACATAATGTCCGCTTTGTTGCTATTCCGCATAACTCCAATATTTCGCTCGGGCGGATGTTTTCAGACGTGAAATCGGACGGCACGCCAATCGATGCCGCTTACGCGCAACAGCGCATGAAATGGGAGCCTGTGGTTGAGATGGTGCAGGTTAAAGGTACCTCCGAGACGCATCCAGAATTATCTCCTGACGATCCTTTCGCTGATTTTGAGCTTTATGAAAAAGTGATGAATTTCAATACGAAGATTGTTGGCAATACGGGCGAGCGGGGTAATTATGTTCGCGATGGCTTGCGGCGTGGTCTCGAGATTGCCGTAACGGCGGGGGAAAACCCCTATCAATTCGGTCTGATTGGCTCGACTGATTCGCATACTGGCATGTCAACCGCTGAGGAAGATAATTTTGCTGGCAAGTTTCCGCTCGACGGTATTCCGACGACAAAATTCAATCAGGAGCTGACGCCCAATGCCTTTGGTGTTGATATGAGCGCCCAAGGGCTGGCGGCAGTTTGGGCTGATGAAAATACCCGCGATGGGATTTATGAAGCCTTCCGTCGCCGGGAGGTCTACGCCACCTCTGGCCCACGAATTCAGTTGCGTTTCTTCGGCGGCTGGTCATTCGCGGCCGATGACGCGACCAGCGCTGAACTAGCGGACCGCGGCTATGCCAAAGGGGTACCAATGGGCAGTGATCTACCGCCAGCACCTGATAAAGGCGCCCCGTCCTTCCTAATCCATGCGGCGAAAGACCCAAACAGCGGCAATCTCGAGCGCATTCAAGTGGTCAAGGGCTGGGTCGACGCTTCCGGTGCATCGTATGAACGAATTTACGATGTCGTTTTATCCGATAAACGCCAAGCACGAGGCGCCAAGATCACGCCACCAGTGGCATCGACGGTGAATGTACAACATGCGACCTATAGCAATAGCGTCGGTGATGTCCAGCTCGCGACCGTGTGGCAGGATCCCGATTTCGACGCATCGCAGAAGGCTTTTTATTATGCCCGCGCGCTAGAAATCAAAACGCCGCGCCACTCGGTTTATGATGCGGTCGCTTTGCAAGAGCCGCACCCCGAAAACCAACACGCGGAAATTCAGGAACGGGCTTTTAGCTCACCAATTTGGTACAGCCCGCGCTAATGCGCCGCCTCGATCCGCTTGTTGCGCTGATTTTGATCGGCGGGCTTGTTTTTGCGGTTATGAGCTGGCTGGTGCCGCCCGAGCCCGACGATCGCGAGATCATTGTCGACCGACAGGCCTTGATCGAGTTTGTGCAATTTCGTACACGCAGCTTCAACGTCAGCAAGGCGGAGGAGATCCTCGATGCGATGGATCCGGCCGCCTATGCGCAACTGCAGGCTGATTATGTTGACGAAGAAATTTTGTATCGCGAAGCGCAAAGCTTGCAGCTCGATCGAAGCGACTATGTCATTCGTTTGCGTATGGTACAAAAACTCGAATTTCTGAATGAGAGCCTGTTGCCTCAAAGAGAGCCTAATGCCCAGGACTTGACCCAATTCTATAACGACAATCAAGCTGCCTTCACCGACACAGCCCGCATCAGTTTTGTTCATATGTTTCGCGCCCAAGGCGAAATTACGTTGCCCGAGGGTTTAACGCCACAAAACACAGCCGCTTTTTCTGACTTGTTTCCCTATCAGCTATCTTATGCGGATCGGCCACGCGATCTGATTGAGGCACATTTCGGCGTCGACATGACTGATAAACTGTTTGCCGCCTCGACGCCGCTCAATCAGTGGATTGGCCCGATGCGCTCACTGCATGGGGTACATTTTGTGATGATTACGGCGCGTCATCCGCAACGGCTTATTCCGCAAGCCGAGCTTGGCGACCTCTTAAGCGAGGCGTGGCAAACCGAAGACCGCAAACAACGCCTTGCCGCGTTAATGGTCGAGTTGCGCGCCGCCTATAAAATTGATTTTCAGGATGGTCGATGACCGCCGTTTTATTGACGCTGGTATCGCTTTTGATGGCGGGGATGAGTGCCTATGCCCATGATAGCCGGCCGGTCTCGGTTGATTTGCGGGAAATAGCACCGCAGGTATACCGCTTAAATTATGTTGTTCCGCCGTCTGTCGCTCGGGAGAACTACCCGACCATTTCGCTGGATTGTCCCCAAAAAGATGGGCTGTATCAATGCGATAAGATCGATACACCGCATTTAGTTTTTGCCTATCCAGATGGTAACCCGGCGCTAACAGCCTTGGTGAAATTTAAGTCCTTGGAGGAGAGCCAGAAGGTTGTCGTG
>CBFHZM010000003.1:25773-60547 GCA_965660195.1 Alphaproteobacteria bacterium | reverse complement strand
GATTTTTTCACCTAGTTCCGCATTAATGTCTTTCCAAGAACTACGGCAGATACACCAAATGCCCCAGCCTCATATAATTTGCTAGCGACAGCTTTGAGGCTAGTTCCCGAAGTTGAAACATCGTCGATTACCACAACCCTCTGTCCTGCAAACGTTTTAGCATCACGTAACTCAATGGATTCTAGTTCTCTTCTAAGGTTTCGCGCTGCCATGCCTTGAGAGCGGGCCTTTTTGGGCACAGTAATAACCCTTCGAACACCGTTGATTTGGGCCGAAAGGTGCGAGCTTCTCAATTCGCGGAATACGCTTTCGAACGCGGCAGAGGTTCTATCTGCTTCATGAGAGGGAACACATACAATCTGAGAGGAGCTTCTGATCATAGTTCTGAAGAACTCGGACGCACGTTTCACCTCGTCCGTGTCACCTTCTTTAAAGGCAATTATTCGCGATTTTTCAGCAAAATATTCCCACAAATAAAATACTGGCAGGACGGTCCCATCATCAAGTTTTTCAAAAACCGTTCT
This sequence comes from Alphaproteobacteria bacterium, assembly GCA_965660195.1. Lineage (GTDB taxonomy): Bacteria > Pseudomonadota > Alphaproteobacteria > RS24 > RS24 > JAYODZ01. The sequence continues at coordinate 60,023 of CBFHZM010000003.1, read as the reverse complement.
GCACCGTTCTCGTCGAGCTTTGCGACAAGCTTCTTCGCTATATCGCAGAAGAAAGCTATTCGCTCCCGTAGCTCTTATGATCTGAATCTCTCGATCGCCAAGTTGATTTCCCTTGGCAACCTCAGAAATTAGGAAGTGTAGCTCTCGTGTGCTCAAGCTATTTAGAAGGGCCTCAGCCTCGCCCAAATCAAGGTTTTCGCTGTTGCATTCACTTTCCAGCGCTTCGGTAATTTTCTTTTCTACCTCAGAAACTTTGTCGGTTTTGGACCTGCTCCATCCTAGCTTCGAAACCCATCGAGGTTTCGGCTGGTAAACGTGCTCTGTTAGTTGAGTGTCACGCTTTTTTTGACCAGATGACAGCATACTCGCAGCTAGAGAATTCATTGCAGCCCGCCTATCCCGATCCCTACGGGCTCTTAGTGCAAACAGTACTTCATCATCTTCGGATGCCAGTCTATGGGCGTTTTGGTTTAGGTAGGTATTGATAACCAAGCGATCAAAGTCGCTTTTCATTACGCCACCATCTAGCTCGTTCTCTTTTGATTTTTTGAGGAGGCCCGAAACCTTTAATTTGAAGTTCTTTAGGCATTGGTCGTTGAACAATTCTTCGATAATTTGGAAATAGTCGGGTGCTAATTGCGAGTTCAATTGGAACAAAAACTCGCAGAATTCTTCTTCGCTAATTTCGCTCAGGGTAATTCTGGCCGCCCAAGCTCTGAAGCTTTTTTCGTCACCATAATTGGCACAGCCTTCTAGGTTCCTTCGATAACGATCTAACTCAATCTTGGACATGGATTAAAATTACTATACAGCGCCAAGTATTGCTAATGCCTCGGCAAGCTCTGATCGCATTTATGCGCAAAAACTCGGCATTTTAGGTGTCTCCGCAAAATCGTTTCTAAAAATGGCTCTGATTTCGAGAGGACCAGCTGCATTTTCTTGTCGAGATCATAGCACTCGCCTAAAGTGAAAAGCATATTATGCGTCGACCAAATGCTGGGGAATAGAACATGAAACAGCCCGACGAATTTGCTGATCAAGCCACCGACTTGGTCGATCGCATGTCGATCGACGAAAAAGCCTCGCTCATGTCCGGCTCGAGTTTTTGGCATTTACAGTCTCTTCCCGACTATGATCTGCCGATCATTATGGTTTCGGATGGTCCCCATGGCCTACGCAAACAAAGCCATCACGCGGATCATATGGGGCTCAGCGCAGCAGTGCCCGCAACCTGTTTCCCGACAGCCGTCACCCTCGCTTCTTCCTGGGATCGCAGCCTAATCCGCGAGGTCGGGGCCGCCATAGGCCGTGAATGCCAAGCCGAGGGGGTCTCGGTGTTATTGGCACCCGGGGTGAACATTAAACGAAGCCCCCTTTGTGGCCGCAATTTCGAGTATTACTCTGAAGATCCCCTGATGGCGGGCGAGATGGCCTGCGCCTTTATTGAGGGAGTTCAATCGACCGGAACCGGAACCAGCCTGAAGCATTTTGCTGTTAATAATCAGGAAGCTAATCGTATGGTTATTGATACGTTGGTTGACCGCAGAAGTTTATTTGAGATCTATTTGCCAGCCTTTGAATGGGCGGTGCGACATGCCAAACCATGGACCGTTATGTGTGCCTATAATCGGCTGAACGGGATTTATTGCTCGGAGCATCACGAATTATTGACAGACATTTTGCGCATTCGTTGGGGGTTTAAAGGGCTCGTCGTCTCTGATTGGGGCGCGGTCAATGATCGAGCCAGCGGCATTGCGGCTGGTCTAGATCTAGAAATGCCCAGCAGTGGCGGATTTTATGATCGACAGGTTGCACAGAAGGTCAAAAACGGAAGTTTTAAAGAGGCCTGGCTTAACCGCTCAGCCCAACGCGTGACCCAGCTGATTTTAGCGGCGCAGCACAATGCGGCGCCGCATCCGGTGGATTTTGATGCGCATCATGCGCTCGCCCGCAAAGCCGCCGCGGAGGGCTCTATTTTGCTGAAAAATACCGGAATCTTGCCACTTTCTAAGGATCAATCCGTGGCCTTAATTGGCGGCTTTGCGACCCACCCACGGTATCAAGGCGCCGGCTCATCGCAGGTCAATGCAACCCAACTGGATACGCCCCTTGATGCGTTACTTGAACATTTAGGACATGACAAAATCACCTATGCCCGAGGCTATGACCCAGAATTAGCGGAAATGGATGAAGGCCTGATTGCAGAGGCCGTCGCCGCGGCTCAAAGCACTGATATTGCGATTATTATGGCGGGTCTGCCCCCTTTATACGAGGCGGAAGGTTTTGACCGACCTCATATGCGGCAACCAGAGCAAATTGATCGGCTTATTTCGGCGGTGGCGGCCGCCAATGCTAACTGCGTCATTATATTATCAAATGGCGCCCCCGTTGAAATGCCCTGGCTCGATGAAGTCGCCGCCATTCTCGAAATCTATTTGGCGGGACAAGCAGGCGCTCATGCCATGGTCGACCTACTCTATGGCACAGTCAATCCGAGCGGCAAATTAGCTGAGACATTTCCCATGGCCTTAAATGACGTGGCCGCACAAGAAAACTTTGCCAATCACCAACGCCAACTGATCTACCGCGAGGGGCTAAACATAGGATATCGTTACTTTATTAGCCATGATCTTCCGGTTCTGTTCCCATTTGGTCACGGGTTGAGCTATACGCAATTCCGTTATAGCGACGCCAAAGTGATCCAAGCATGGGACGACAGCCTGTCGCCTGATGCGGCCTTTGTCGAGGTCGCGGTCACCATTACCAATAGTGGCGACCGCGCGGGGGCTGAAATCGTCCAACTTTATGTGCGCGACGTTGAGGCGACGCCGTATCGGCCTGATCGAGAGCTGAAAGCCTTTGAGAAGCTCATGCTCGCTGCGGGAGAAGCTCGAGAAGTGCGATTTCGTTTAAATTATCGGGCCTTTGCCTATTTTGATGTGGTCCTCGACGACTGGGAAATCGAGCCTGGCGATTTTGATATTCTGTTTGGCGCGTCCAGCACCGATATTCGGGCAAATGTGCGGGTGAATTTGCCCGCGATGGGGCACCGCAATTCGGACCCAGTGCCCGAACAGCCCTATGTGATCATGCAAGATGCGCAATTATCCGCATTGGGCCTGACCATCACCCCTCCGGAAACAGTGAAACCGTATCACGCCAATACGACACTCGCCGACATTCAGACCCATTGGCTGGGTCGGTATATTGCCGCCAAAGCGCTGGCCATGGCCAGTTCAAGTCTCGGTGCGCAGCAAGAAACGGCGGTTGCTGCCAAAATGCGGACGGAAATGATCCTGTCACTGCGACTGAAAACCGTTCAAATTATGTCGGGCGGCGCCTTAACGCCCAAACGGTTTGACCTGTTAGTCCATGCCCTCAACAATCACTGGTTCCGTTTTTTAGCCCGCTTGCTGCGCCCCTAATCGCGAAGATCGAGCCACTTCACCTGATCTGGCGTCAGCCGAATATGCGCGGCGACAAGGCTATCTTGCATTTGCATAGGGGTTCGGGGCCCAATCAGAGCACAGCAGGGAAAATCTTGATTGAGCACGTAAGCGAGCGCAATTTGGATCGCCTTTACGCCAAGGTCCGAAGCTAGCTGATAAGCCCGCCTGCGGCGCTCTAAATTATCCGGCGAACCCCAAACCCGGTGCAATTCAGCATCTGTCGGGTCGGCGCCGTGGCGGGTGGCCGCGAGACCCGCCGCTTCCCAGTCAAGGAAAAAGCCCCGCGCTTGCGCTGACCATGGAAAAAGTGGGAAGTGCCGCGCCGAGTGCCATTCGCGGAACGAATCGGCAGAGCTCGAGAGACATCCAGGCCAAACCGGGTCAACCATGCGCGCCAATGAAAAATTATTACTGAGAAGCGAAAACCCTTGCAGGCCATGAGTGGCAGCATAATGATTGGCCTCCTCAATGCGCTCAGATGTCCAATTTGAGCCACCAAATAATTTGAGGCGACCCGCATTAACCTCTTGATTAAGAACATCAATCCACTCAGATACCGGCACGCTGGGATCATCACGGTGCAAGCAGTAAAGATCGAGATAATCGGTTTGCAAACGCTCGAGCGACTGACTGAGCTGGCACGAAACCGCGCTGGGCGAACAGTCGGGTGGGTGTGCCCCTTTGCTTAAGACCACCACTTGATCACGAATCTGCCGCGCCGCCATCCACTCCCCCAAAAGGACCTCAGAGCGACCATCGGAATAGATAAAGGCGGTATCAAAACAAGTTCCGCCGCTCTCAAAAAACGCATCGGCCATGGCTGCCATGGTGGGGGCATCGACCTGATGATCCGTGCCCAAAACGAGTTTTGAGATAGGTCTGGTCAGTCCATCGAGCTCAAGCATAGGCAGTTCACCATGTGCAGCAAGCTGCACAGACTGCCCATGAAACCCGGTCACGCCCAGCTTATCAGCATCGTAGTGGACACCCGCGTCGGCGCGCCACCGATCTAGCCAATAGGCTGTATTAATTGAGAATTCTGGCGTCACCTGATCAGAGTTCTGGGCCCCTCTGGCCAAAAGCGACGCCATATGGTCCGCCTCAACCGCATAAAGCGGGCGTCGCTCGTCGCTGCAATACAGAGTTTCAACACCTGCATGATCGGTCACACTGATTTGATTATTTTCAGGGCCTGGATGCCATGGCTGCGGAATTTTTAAGTAACCACGCGCGCCCTCGACCGTGATATGCCATTCGAGCGTGGTGTCGATGGCGCAATGCAAATGCGCATCAAAATTCTTGTAAGACAATATGGCCTGCGCCTCAGCATCCACCCCCGACGGGGCCAGCCGCGCATGGCCCGACAATGCTTGCGGTTCGCCCAGAAAATATCGGGCCGCTGTGAGCGGATAAATTCCAATATCAACAATGCCGCCGCCGCCCCGCGCCACATCATAAAGCCGGTGATCAGGGGTGAACGGAAAAGCAAACCCAAAACTCGACGAGAACCCTGTAATCTTCCCAATCGCGCCCTCATCAATGAGGGACTTAGCAAGGTGCATGCGCGGGTGCATGAGATACATCAGCGCTTCAACAAGTAAGGTTCGCTGACGGGCCGCAAACCCATATAGGTCGAGAACCTCGCCCTGATTAAGACCGAGAGGTTTTTCACATAATGTGGGCTTTCCGACCGCCAAAGATCGGTGCGCCCAAGTGATATGGCTATCATGCGGCGTAGCGATGTAGACGGCATCGACGTCATCCCGGCGCAGGAGTTCCTCATAGCCAGCAATCGCTTGACCACCATGCGCGGCACAAAATTGTTCAGCTTTTGCGCGATCGCGACTGGCTGCAGCAATCAAAGTTCCGGTGTCACTCTTGGGTAAATCGCGGGCAAATTGCTCCGCAATATTACCTAAACCAATGATTCCCCAGCGAATTTTTCCTAACACAAAAATGCCTCCCGCCCCAGTGGACTTTAGATCTATCATCTTGCCGGTCGCACGGGCCGGCCGTCAATGACCGCTATACTTTAACCAATCCCTAATCCGAGAGTAACATTTAGATAGATTGTCCAAGTTTCTAGACACATGTTTGAACAGCTCTCAAATAGGCCAGAACGACATTTAATCTAGCTCTTACCAATCATCCGTCTGATAGTTTCAAAGAAGAACTTGGCGGCTAAAGGCCCTTTCCGGAGCATTAGACTTACTCGGTGCCAAGAGCCGAGCCGGGCGGCAATTAATACAAGTGATCTGGCAGCGGCTCGTCGGGCCCGCCCCTTCTACTCCGTTACAACTCGTCCAGACAGCGATGAGCGAAAATGCTCTATTTGTTTTGACTTATTTTCTGTTTCGGAAGGATTAGGTGTTTTCAGATTGCGTTATCGGAGAAAGTGGTGCCCAGGGGCGGAATCGAACCACCGACACGCGGATTTTCAGTCCGCTGCTCTACCAACTGAGCTACCTGGGCGATGAGCGATGACAAGCATCGCGCAAAGTGTGCTGGTTATAAGCCATGGTGGAGGCTCTGTCCAGCCAATCCACACAGATCCCATACGAGCTTCTATTCAATTAATGTAACTTGTGCCCGTTCTCTGTATCGCCAATCGCCGCGTCGATCTCGGCATCGAAATCATCGGGCGGCTCGACCGCAGGGACCGCGTAGTGACCGCCCAACCAGCGATGCAAATCGACGTCTGCGCAGCGCTTTGAGCAAAACGGCTTATAAGCCTGCATCGCCTCATTTAGCTTGCAGATCGGACACTTGGCACTCACCGCGCCGCCTTTCCGAGCGCCATAGCCAATGTTTGTGCCGGACGGCGGCGGGTCATCTCGAGAACGCCAAAATCCGACAATACGCCAAGCCGCACACCTTGCTTATCGCCCGCAAAGGCGGCCGCCACCGCCGCTTCGATCCGCGCATTATCGTCCGCGTCGCGCATATCGATAAAATCAATGGCCACTAAGCCGCCAATACCGCGCAGTTGAATTTGCCGAGCGATCAAGGGGATGGCCTCGAGGTTCACCGCCAGCGCGTTGCTCATATCAGGGCCCGAATTGACATCAACCGTCGTCATCGCCTCGGTAGTCTCGATCATAATCCACCCCCCCGACGGAAGCGTCACGCGCGGTTGCAGCGCTTCGCTGATCTGCGCTTCAATATCATAACGATCGAACAGAAACTCGCCATCCTCGCTCTGCTCGAGCTGCGACACGACGTCGGGCATGTGATCGCGACAATAGCCTTGCGCCAAGCGGAAGGCCGCTTCACCCTCAACGATGATCTTTTTCGTATCTTGTTGCACGTGATCGCGCAAAGCACGCTCGACAGGACCAAGATCGCTGTACAACAAAGCAGGCGGCTCAGCATTCTGAGCCACAGCAATGAGGCTCGCCCATTTCTTGGCTATTTGATCCATATCGCGCTTCAAATCCTCAAGCCCCATGTCAGCGGCGGCTGTGCGCACCACCCAGCCCGCTGGGCCATCCATGCCTTCAACATTGACATCCAAACCATGCTTGCCGTCCAAGATCTCTCGCATTGTGCTTTCAAGGCGTGTCCGCGTCTCCTGATCCTCTATCGCTCGCGAGATCGAAATGCGTTGGCGGCAAGGCGCGATGACGACACCCCGCCCTGGCAAAGTAATATCAGCTGTAACTTGTGCGCCTTTATCGCCGACTGGCGGCCGCGTGATTTGCACCAACACAGTATCCCCGTCCATCACACAATCTTCGATCGCAGCGTCGCGCGGGGCGTCAGGCAATAAAACCCGCGCTTCGCGCGCGCCCAGAAAACCAGCGCGATCTTCGCCAATATCAATAAATGCGGCTTGCAGACGCGGAACCACGCGCTCGACCGTGCCAATGTAAATACGATTGATAAATTGCGACGCATCATCGCTGCGGGTGGAAGCTGGTGCGGCATCGACAGAGATCAGCTGGCCCACATCGACGAGCGCAACGCGGACACGACCCTCGCTGACACTCAATAAAATTTCTTCAGCCATATTCTAACTCTCCTCGCCTAAACCTTCTGGACAAAGTCCCGCACCTTGTAATAACTGCGCCGTTTCAAATAAGGGTAACCCTACGACATTCGAATAGGAACCCGATAAGTTTTGCACAAAAGCAGCGGCGCGGCCTTGAATGGCATATCCGCCTGCTTTACCCCGCCACTCACCCGACGTGAGATAGGCCTCGACTTCAGACGCGGCAAGGCGCTTGAAACGCAGGCGCGTTTCCACAAGGCGCTGGCGCACGACACCGTCCCGTATCAAACACACGCCCGTATAGACACGATGTGCAGCGCCTGAAAGAATCGCCAAACAAGCCCGCGCTGTCGCTTCGTCTTCTGCTTTCGGTAAAATACGTCGACCACGCGCAACAACCGTGTCGGCCGCCAACACGGCACCCTCGGAAGAAGCCGCAATCAGTGCTGCTTTGCCATGCGCTAGGCGCGCTGCTAGGTGACGCGGAAGTTCACCCTTCAAAACAGTCTCATCGAGCGCGGCAGGGCAAACCGCGCGCGGCACAAAACCGATCTGCGCCAACAGGTCTATCCGCCGCGGTGAAGCACTCGCTAGGATAAAACCTTTATTTATAGCGATAGGTGATGCGTCCCTTGGTGAGGTCATATGGCGTCATCTCCACGAGCACTTTGTCTCCAGCCAAAACACGAATTCTGTTTTTCCGCATCTTTCCCGCCGTATGGGCGATGATCTCGTGATCATTCTCGAGACGTACGCGAAAAGTCGCATTCGGTAGCAATTCGATTACCGTTGCAGAGAATTCTAAGAGTTCTTCTTTAGCCATTATCACCTTCTGGATTTGATTGGCCGGAGAATGGCCTCAATGACGGGTAAAATCAAGCATTTTCCCGCACTAGCTACGCATTTGCATAACGCTAATCAGCGTGAACATACGCCGCGCCGTTTCCATATCGACCTCACAAAACTCGCCCAGCTTCTCTTGCAAGAGTTCCGAGGCTTCATTGTGCAAAGCCCTGCGGCTCATATCTATGGTCTCAATGCGATCTGGCGATGCCGTTCTGATCGCCTCATAATAGCTCTCGCAAATGATAAAATAATCTTTGATCAAACGCCGAAACGGGGTCAAAGATAGACGAATATCGGCAATCGCGTCATCTTGCGGCGTCCGAACACTCAGCAATAAAGCCCGATCGACGAGCGACAGGATGACACGATAAGGGCCTGCATGGCCTTCATTCAAACGAAAAAAGTTACTCTCGAGAAGATCAAAAATAGCTACACGGCGTTCGTGTTCAAGATCTGGGTTGCGTGCCACCAAAGCCGGATCATCGAACGATATATGCGTAATTTTATTATCGCTCATCAGCCATCCGTGTGTCGGTTGAGGCGAATAGCGACCGAGTTATAGTGCGCATCCAGACCCTCGACCTCTGCTAAAGTCATGGCCGCAGGCCCGATCGCCGCCAGCGCATCGGGAGAACACTCGACGAGCGATGTCCGCTTCATAAAATTCATCACCGACAAGCCCGAGGCATAACGCGCAGCACGCGCCGTCGGCAACACATGGTTTGGGCCCGCAACATAATCGCCAATCGCCTCTGGCGTATGGCGACCAAGAAAAATAGCACCAGCATTGGTGATCTCGGCGGCGAGGTCATGCGGCTGTTCGACCGCAAGCTCTAGATGTTCGGGTGCTAGCCTGTTTATCAACAGGGGAGCATCGCGATAAATATTGCTGACCAAAATCATGGCACCAAAATCTTGCCAGCTCGCCGACGCGATGGCAGCGCGGTCCAATGTCGTTAGTTGTCGCGCAATCGCCTCGCCCACAGCATTCATAAAATCAGCGTCATCACTTATCAAAATCGATTGCGCGACGGCATCATGCTCGGCTTGGCTCAGTAAATCCGCGGCAATCCAATCTGGGTTATTATTGCCATCAGCAACCACCAGAATTTCTGACGGACCCGCAATCATGTCGATCCCGACCGTCCCATAAACCTGCTTTTTGGCCGCTGCCACATAGGCATTACCAGGACCAACAATCACATTAACGGGCGCGATGCTATCGGTCCCAAAAGCTAGAGCAGCAATAGCTTGCGCGCCTCCAACACGATAAATTTCATCAACACCAGCACGCCGAGCCGCCGCCAGTACCAGTGGGTTGACCTGGCCTTTCGGAGTCGGCACCGTCATCACGATCCGTTGCACGCCCGCGACCTTAGCCGGTATAGCGTTCATCAAGACGGAGGAAGGGTAATTGGCTGTCCCGCCCGGCACATAAAGGCCGGCGGCCTCAACGGCTGTCCACTTATGCCCGAGCTTCACACCCGCGGCATCTTCGTAAAACGCATCTTCGGGTTTTTGCTGCGCGTGAAAATCAGTAATTCTCTGGGCTGCCACATCCAACGCCGCCAAGACCTTGGCATCACAAGCCGCCTCGGCAGCCTGAATTTCGGCGTCCGTAAAACGTATGTCGGCGGCTGTCAGGCTCAGACCATCATATTGTTCCGTAAGGGCGATCAGGGCCGTGTCGCCCTCACTGCGGACACGCTGAATTAAAGTGGCCACCTGCGCGTTCAGATCATCCGATTGCTCGCGCTTCATCGTTAAGAGGGCTGCGAAACCGCTCTCAAAATCTTCGTCTTGAAGATCAAGCTTTACTTTACAACTCATTCCGTTCGCCTTGTTGCAACCTCTCTAGCCCCCGTCGGCGCTATTGGTATCATCGACATCATGTTGCGGCCGACCACGGGCTGGCCATGGTTCGCCAATATCCTCTAATATGACCTCGCAAGCCTCAACATCCAAGCGGATTTCGCCCGCGCCGGCGAAAACCAAATGCAACTGCCCCTCGGGGGATGTCACCGTCTTTGGGTAAAAGGACAAGCTCAGTAGGCTTAAAATACCCGCTTGCGGCGCCAGCGGTTTATATTGCACGGCCGCGACGCCATGACAGCGCAGCCCCATCCGCACCCTTAATTGCGCCTCAGGTTCTTCCCACTTATAGCGGTTACCGACGAGCGCAAAGACGCGCTGCTCCTTGAGATAAGCCATATCGGCGCGGGCCACGACGGCATCTTGTAGATAGGCGGAGATAACCGCAATATCCGCACCAGCTTGGGCAATTAGTTTCAGCGGCTTAGTCATTCTTTTTCTCGCCAAATGCGAGCGCCACAAGCCGACAGTTTTTGTTCTAAGCGCTCATAGCCGCGATCGAGATGATAGACACGGCGGATCGTGGTCTCGCCCTTGGCCATCAGCCCCGCAATAACCAGCGTGATCGAGGCGCGTAAATCCGTTGCCATTACCGGCGCGCCGCGCAATTCCGATACGCCAGTGACAATCGCCGTATCACCGTGCAAATCGATCTTTGCCCCCAACCGCACTAGCTCTTGCACATGCATGAAGCGGTTCTCAAAAATTGTTTCCCGAATACGACTTACCCCCTCGGCACGGCACATATAGCCCATATAAGGCGCCTGCAAATCAGTAGCAAATCCGGGATAGGCTTCGGTGGTCACCGGCGTCGCCTTAGGTCTATCGAGCAGGCCGCGGACCGCCACACCGCCATTGACATCGTCAAGCGTTGCACCGCTCAAACGCATGGTCGGAACCAAAGCTCCGAGCATTGTCGTTGTCACGCCTTTTAGCACGACCTGCCCTTGTGTGGCCGCCGTTGCCAGCGCAAAGGCGCCCGCCTCAATGCGATCACGGATCACCCGATGCGTCGCTCCAGATAATTTCTCGCACCCCATAATGCGTAAACTGCGCCCGCCAATGCCATCAATATGAGCCCCCATAGCCACCAAACAGTTAGCGAGATCAACAACTTCGGGCTCGCTCGCTGCATTGGTGATTATAGTCTCGCCTTTGGCGAGACACGCTGCCATCATTAGGACATGCGTCGCACCGACCGAGACGAAAGGCAAATCAATCCGCGCGCCGGTCAAGCCAGCAGGCGCTGAGGCCAAAACATAGCCATCCTCGACATCGATCTGCGCACCCATGAGCGTCAAGCCCTTGAGGTATAGATCAACCGGCCGCGTCCCAATGGCGCAACCGCCGGGAAGCGATACGCGCGCCTGTCCAAACCGGGCTAGCAAAGGTCCGATAACCCAAAAACTGGCGCGCATTTTCGACACCAGTTCATAAGGCGCTTCTAATCGCTCAACATGACGGGCATCAAGCCGTAGGCTCTCACCAGCGCCCTCGCCAAACTCCTCGACGGTCACGCCCATATAATTGAGCACCTGCGCCAATGTGCGGGTATCCGCCAGACGCGGCGTACCTTGCAAGATCAAGGGATCCTCGGTTAACAGGCTCGCTGCCATGAGGGGCAAAACAGCATTTTTTGCGCCACTTATAGCAATCTCGCCCTGCAGTGGAATGCCCCCGTCAATCTTGATGAGATCCATCGGCTTTCGCTCCATTTTGTTGTTTACGCTGACGTGCCGCCTGCTTGCGACGTTGCAAGTTCGCTCGCAAAGCGGCTGCAAGACGCTCTTTGCGCTGGTCGCTCTCTGACGGTTTGTTTTTGCTCATCCCTCCTGTTTGCCGTGCGGCGGCCTCGGGGTCAAGTCCGTGTCTGCGGCCGCGACATCGAGCCCATGCGCACGCGAGACAACACCGCGACGCGGCCAATCGGGGCGGACAAACACCTCACGGCCGCCACATTTCGAGCAATAGAGCTGCGTCCGCAAGCGCGGGACGGGGTAGTCACCAAAACGGTGGATCAAGGGCCCCACATCGAGCTGAGCCGAATGACTACATCCTTCGCACCAAACCCAAAGACGCAAGCGGCGCGCCTGTAACCACGACAATGTAACAGCTGATGACATCAGACCACAACGTAAGGGAACAAAAAAAGAACATAAACCATCTCACCACCCAGCGTCTAGACGGGACCGCGGTAATTCAAAAGCGCGGCGGGGATAAATTACGAGACACAGCGGAAACTGGCACTTGCCTTGCTCTGCCCCCTATGGCAAAAGTCGGTCGTCGCTGCCGTAGCTCAGGGGTAGAGCACTCCCTTGGTAAGGGAGAGGTCGAGAGTTCAATTCTCTCCGGCAGCACCAGTTTCTGGTCAGATTTATAATAAAGACAGGCTATCGCAGGCCAAAACTTGTGCACCCGAGCGTTCGGCCATGACGGCAAACATCTCATCGCCACGATCGGTGCGCTCTACCAACATGGCGGCCACCACCGCCATAACAAAGCCACCAAAGGCCCCAAGGCGGTAATCATCCCGCGCCGTGGCGTAATCGCCGACATCATTTGCCGCCAGCCGCTCACAATAATATTGCACCAGCGACTGCTCTTGTGCCGCGCGCGCCGTGGCATCAGTAAAACTGGTGCCGATCAGATAGGCAACGTCCGACATTGGATTGCCGGTACTGATGGTTTGCCAGTCGACGATAATCGCCCGCCCCGAAGGGTCTGAGAACAACACATTATCAAGCCGGCAATCGCCATGCACAATTGTTGTGACATGGTGCCGCTCTACCAGATAGGCATCGAAACGCTTTGCCAATGCCGCCCCCATATCGAGAATGTCGGTTGCAATACGGCCCTCATAACGGGCCCGCCACTCGGGATAAATCGCTGGTACAAAGCCACGAATAAATTCTCGGTTGCCGCGGGAATAATTCAACCAGTCGATCGCCATTAGGCTTGGGTCATTCCATTTAAAGGCATGCAAATGCGCCAATTCATCCAAGACTTGTTGCAGCTGGGCAATCGAACCTCCCTGCAACTGATCGCCCTGTTGCGCCGGCGCTACATCTTCCATTAGCAAAACAAAATTGCCGATATCCTGGTCAATGGCGGCAAACAGACATTTAGGAGTGCGAATCTTCGCGGCAGCAGCAAAATTTTGATACCACTTCACCTCAACTTCATAATTATGCAAATGCCGCGCGGTGTTCCGGCTGGTTTCATTTTCGGCTGGGCATTTGGCAACAATCGTCGCCGGCGCCGCGAGACCTGCGGCCCAGTCCAGTTGCAAGCGGTAGCTGTCACCCACCTGCCCCGTTCCAATCGGCGCGAAAGACATGCCCTGCAGCGCCGACGGTGCCTGCCCCAATTTCTCAGCCAACCAGTCCAGTGGCATTTTGGCGGGATGGTCGGGGATCATGGCGTGATCCGATCGAGCAAGCCCGTAAAGCTACTTGGCGCATGCGGGCCGATGAATAATTGCTCGACAACACCAGCGCCTTTAACATTTCCTTGCGGCAAGTCCAATTCAACTTGGCTCAGGGCCTGGATATGCAAATGATGAATTTGTCCGGCGCGCAAATCCGCTTCCGCGGTGTCTAAATCGATCCGATCGCAGGCCACACGAAGCGGGCCGTGATGGCGACCATGCGCCCACTCGGGATGCCCGTAGCCGAGACCATGCATATAGAAAATAACGGGCTTGCAAACTATGCGGGCTTCGATCTCACCCATGGCGCTAGCCATGCGCAAAGTAATCTCTCGCGCCCGTCGGCTGGCTGGGTCATAATCGGTCTCTACCGCCATACCATCGAAATGCGTCATACTGCCAGTTTCGTGATCGACCAACACGGCGCGGCGGTTCCATGCCGCGCCCGCGGCATCATCATTGGTATGAAAATAAAGGCTATGGGCCGCAAAATTGGTCGGCGTCCATAGCCAGTAAAACTGTTGTTCCATCGGCGGCACGACAGGTTGCGGGTCAGCCATGCCGACGGGCCGGACTCCCCAACTGCGATCACGGGTCCCAAAACAAGCGTCAGACGTGACGGTCAGCATCTCGCCGGCTACCTCGATTTGTCCATCCCAACTGACATTCTGGGTGGCGCGAGTATAATCCATAAAAGCCCGCGCGCCCTGTCGACGGGTGAAGCGCGGCTCTTCAATCGCATGGTGCCGCGCCTGCGCCCTTAGTGAGACAACCAGCCCATGCTCAGGCGAATTAACAGTGATCTCGGTGAGCTGCAGAGGCTTTATAATATTGATCGTGATCGGTCCGACAGTGAGGTCCAAGCGATCTAAATTCATTTCCTTGCTGGCGCGCAAATTAATTTGTCGCCCGCCATGCAACAAACAAAAGCTCGCATCCATAATATTGAGCTGCGGATAAACACCCAGTGCGACCGCAAAAAAAATCTCCTGGTCTACGTCGTAGCCATTAAAGAAAAAGCGATCATAAAAATTGCGATCCGTGCCTGCAAAGGCAATCGGATCGGCCGTTTGATGCAGCGGGAAGTCATCGGCGGGCGTCAGCATAAAACCTCACGTCGTCAAAAATTGGTGAAACTCGGCAAACAACTCGCCCGCCTCTGGGGTCATCGCCCCAAACAAATAGTCAGCATGCGAGTGCGCTTCAAACAAAGTTAAGGTAGCGCGTACGCCAGCCCGGCGTAGTTTGCGATGCAGTCGAACCGTGTCACTCAAAAGCATATCGCGCGTCCCACTGACCAAAAAGCACGGCGGCATATTAGTGAAATCACCGTAAAGCGGCGAAACACGCGGGTCTTTTAAATCCATACCATTGGCATAAAGTTTCGCGGCCCCACCCAGCAGGCCGTGATAGGTCACCAGAACGCGGTCAAGCCCCTCAAAACTCGTGAGCGTGTCACCCGTACAACTTATATCGACCCAAGGCGTGCCAGCAAAACTCGCCCGCGGCATTGGCAGACCTTCGTCGCGCGCCGCTTGTAGAACGGCAAACATCAAGCCAGCACCAGCTGATGTCCCCCCCGTGATAATGCGCTCAGCCGGTATTTCTTGTAGCAAGGCACGATAGGCATTTAAGCCATCCTCGATCGCCCGTGGCGCCGGATGGTCTGGCGGCATGGCATAATCAACACTGATGACGGTCATAGGCAGATACATGTTCAACACAGCTGGCTCGACCAAACACGACAGACCGCCGCTAAACACATAAGCGCCGCCATGAAAATGCAAGAACATACAATCTGCAAAATCAGGATGCGGCGTTTCCGGTGTCATCCGGTAAATTGGCACCCCACCCAACGCCTCGCGCGCATAGCTCACGGGCAACATATTGAGAAGTTGCTTGACCTCTCCCTCGCGCTCAGCATCAGTCGCCGCAATGGCGTCGCGCCATTGATCCGTTGTCTTTGGCGTTTCCATCCGCATCAAATCGACGGGTTGTTCAATCGCCAATTTCAAAATGTCCTTAAAAGCATCACTAATATCGAGACCGTTAATATAGTCCGCTGACATTTGTTCTTTACGCATGCAAACCTCCATAAACTACGACCTACTATTGATGAAAACAGTCAGCACAACAAGAAAAAGCTCGCACCAACCCCGCATCAAGGCCTTTACTTGGGTTGCCTTCCACCTTTGTTTGTGAGAATTTTATGGGGACTTCAAATTTACTCAAATAGGTGGTTCATGCGACTAAAAGAACTAAATGCGTTTGGCAAATTAATGAGCGTTTTATGCGATATGGAGCAAGATCTCGGCCTCGACGGACTTTCCGAACCAGAGCGTCGCGTATTGAGCGCCATAAGCATGATCGTCGCTGACAGCAGAAAACCAGTTAATTCGCGCGATGTCAAAAGTAACCCGATATGCCGTGATCTCACAGATCCAACCTATTATCGGGCGCTGAAAAACTTGCTTGAAGCCGGCTATATCGAAGTCATCGAAGGTCGCAAAACCGGAGTTTATAAATTAGTCGAAAGCCGTTAATTGGTCTCAACTGTCAAGTAAAGTGCTCTAAATGTTATCGCGTGTATTCAACTGCCTCGTCGGACCTAATTTTTGGCTTTTGATCTTGGTGGCAACGGGCCTCTATGGCGCAGGCTTTATTGCAAGCCAATTGATCATCATGCCTCTGCAGTCAGCCTTATTCCCAAGCCTCTCAGAGTTTGCCTGCTTTATTTTTTTGCCGCACGGTGTGCGTGTGATAATGGCCTGGCTTTATGGTTGGCGAAGTCTTATTCCAATGGTGGTGGCGCATTTTGTCGTCGGCTATATGCTTTTCGATCCCGCAAAATTGTTGATACAACATTATCTTATTGCTGCCCTTATTGGTGGCAGTGTGGCAATTTGGGCTTGCGAAATATTGCGGCTATCGGGTGAGCCGATTTTTGCAGACGAAGGGCCAGATATGAATTGGCGCAAGCTGATTGTCATTGGCTTTATCGCCTCTATTTTAAACTCGGTTGCCAATACGCTGAATTATCAGAATTTTATTTCCGCCAGTTCTCATTTGCAGACCATTTGGGGCTATCTGATTGGTGACACTTTAGGGGTTGTTGTTGCATTAGCCCTAGCCATGTTCTCGTTACGGCTTTATCGTCTTCGCAATCTTGGCGGTGCTAATTAAACATAGCCCTGTTAAGCCAAACGTGCGAGGGGTCGATGTCACAGATCAAAAAAACCATAACCATTCAAATGCCGATGCAGGCGGTTATTCATAGCGTGCTGGTATCTGTCGGCGCAGAGATCCGCAAAAACCAAGATTTAGTGATTTTGGAAGCTATGAAAATGCATCACCCTATCGCGGCGACGACGGATGGGATTGTTTCGGCGATCCATGTTGCCGCCGGTGAAGTGCATGATCAAAAGGCTCGGGTCATCACAATTGACGTGAGCAACGCCGCGAGCAACAGCCAAACGCAAGCACAAGCCGAACAAGACCTCGACCTCATTCCCGATACTCTGCAAGAACTACGAGCCCGGCTGGCAAAAACACACGATACCGCCCGCCCCGATGCTGTGGCCAAACGGCATGCACGAGGCCACCGTATGGCGCGCGAAAATGTTGATGATCTATGCGACGCGGGTAGCTTTATCGAATACGGGCAGTTAGCCCTCGCCGCACAACGCTCGCGGCGCGCGCTCGATGACCTGATCGATAACACCCCAGCCGATGGCATGGTGGCAGGCTTCGGCACGGTGAATGCAAAACAATTTGGGGATGAGGCAAGCCGTGTGGCCGTTCTGGCTTATGACTATACGGTGCTCGCTGGCACGCAAGGGGCGTTTAACCATAAAAAGACCGACCGGGTTTTAGAGCTGGCGCATGATTGGGCCGTGCCGTCCGTATTTTTTACCGAAGGCGGCGGTGGCCGCCCGGGCGATACCGACATGACAAAAATTCAGGCCTCGGCGCTGGACGTTATGACCTTTGCAACCTATGCCCGCTCGAGCGGTGTCGCTCCGCGGATCGCCATTAACAATGGGCGGTGCTTTGCGGGCAATGCCGTTTTGTTTGGCTGCGCTGATATAACGATTGCCACCCAAGATAGTTCGATCGGCATGGGCGGACCGGCGATGATCGAGGGTGGCGGCCTTGGCATTTATGCACCCGAAGAGGTTGGCCCGATATCGGTACAGGCACCAAATGGTGTTGTCGATCTCGTGGTCGCCAACGAGGTCGAAGCCGTGGCGCAAGCCAAAACCCTGCTGGGCTTTTTTCAAGGCAAGACGCCAGCCCATAGTTGCGCCGACCAACGTAAGCTTCGCCATATCGTGCCGCAAGACCGCAAGCGCAGTTACGATATGCGGGCGGCGTTGACCCTGATCGCCGATACCGACAGTTTGGTTGAGCTGCGCCGCGACTATGGTGTGGGTATGATCACAGGTTTTCTGCGCATCGAAGGGCGCCCCTTTGGCTTTATCGCCAATAACCCAACCCATTTGGGGGGGGCCATCGATGCCGCTGCGGCAGAAAAAGCCGCGCGCTTTTTACAACTTTGTGACGCCTTTAATGTGCCAATCCTGTCTTTTTGCGACACGCCAGGTTTTATGGTTGGGCCGCAGCACGAAGAAGAAGCAACGGTGCGCCGTGCGTCATCATTGCTGCTGACGGGCGCATCGCTATCGGTTCCTGTTTTCCTGATTGTCTTGCGCAAAGGCTACGGCCTCGGGGCACAGGCCATGGCAATGGGTAGTTTTCATGCGCCGCAAATGAGTCTCGCATGGCCAACCGGCGAATTCGGACCAATGGGGCTTGAGGGCGCCGTATCCCTCGGCTACAAGCGCGAGCTCGATGCCCAACCCGATGCGGAAAGTCGGCAAGCCCTGTTCGATAAGCTTTTGGCGAGCTTCTATGAGGTCGGCAAGGCCATTTCGGTCGCATCAGTACATGAAATTGATGCCGTCATCGATCCGCTGGAAACACGAAGCTGGATCCTGCGTGGGCTCAAAAGCATGCCCGTCGGGCAGAAAAACCGACCCAAGAAGCGGCCTTTTATCGATAGTTGGTGAGGCTTAGCGGCTACGCCCCGTCACTTTCGCGTAGGTGCGCAAGCTCCCTAGCCCGAGGAGGGCATAGAGCAAGGTCATCAGCGCCTCAATATCGAGCGACGGCAATGTCACCACCTTACCGCTCAGGAGAAAGAGCCAGGCCATGAGATCGCGCAGAATAAAATTATAGGCTAGCCCGACGCCACAAATCCAACCAATGAACGGGCGCCAACCGGCGACGAACAGGGTTCGCTGCCCCGCCTCGATCTTATTGATCTCAGCCTGCACCATTTCTGACTGGGTCGCGAGACGGCTCAGGATCACTTGCTTATCGAGGCGTTCCTTATCGGACGTGAACAGCGAATCTAGCACTTTGCCAACAGCTTCAATGGGCGCCGTTGCTTGGCCGAGTAAAATGTCTTTCAGCATGGTGTCCTCTTTCTCATACCCCATTGTAGAGGACCCAAAAACCATGAGGGCGAAGCCCGGTTTCGGACTTCGCCCCAATGATTTAGACAATCACGCCCTGTGCGCGTCGTGGTTCTTAGTCGAAAGCCTCGTCCCAGGTGCCTGCCGTTGCCGCCTTGGCATATTCGGTGGCGCGGCCCTCAAAGAAATTCATGTGTTCAATGCCATTCAGCATTTCGTCCATCCACGGCAGAGGGTTTTTCTCGACGTCATAAATCGGATTAAGCCCCAATTGGCTCAAACGACGATTGCCGATAAAGCGGATATACTGCTTAACCTCATCGCCTTCGAGCCCCTCGACACCGCCCATTTCAAAGGCGAGATCAATAAAGGCGTCTTCATGCGTAACGACGGTTTCGCAAGCACGGTAGAGATCACGCTGCATTTCTTCGTTCCAGATTTCGGGATTTTCTTCAATGAAGGTCCGGAACAATTTCACCGTCGAATTTGTGTGTAAGGTTTCATCGCGCGCCGACCAAGTAACGATTTGCCCCATACCCTTCATTTTATTGAAGCGCGGGAAATTCATTAAAATCGCGAAGCTCGCAAAGAGTTGTAAACCCTCGGTAAAGCCGCCGAAAACAGCCAAGGTCTTGGCGATGTCGGATTTTGTCTCGACACCCCACTCCTGCATATAGTCATATTTATCCTTCATCTCGGCATATTTGAGGAAGGCCTCATATTCGACTTCAGGCATGCCAATCGTATCAAGCAAATGCGAATAGGCCGCAATATGGATCGTCTCCATATTAGAAAACGCCGACAGCATCATCTGCACTTCAGTCGGCTTAAACACCTGGCTATAGTGCTTCATATAGCAATTATTCACTTCCACATCAGCTTGCACGAAAAAGCGGAAGATCTGTGTCAGCAGATTGCGCTCTGCACCCGTCAGCTTTTTGTGCCAGTCCTTGACGTCCTCAGCCAGCGGCACTTCTTCCGGCAACCAGTGAATGCGTTGCTGGGTTAACCACGAGTCATAGGCCCATGGATAACGGAAGGGTTTGTAGACTACACGATCTTCCAAAAGTGACATTCAAAACTCCTGTTCAAAAATAGTATTAGGTGCCTATTGGCAGGACAGACACTCTTCATAGTCATTGGCTTCTGCCACGGGCGGGGCAAATTTCGTCTCATCGCGCTCGGCGCGTTGGATTGAGAGCGAGCGACAATAATACAAGCTCTTCACGCCCCGCTTCCACGCTTGAAAATGCACTTGGTGCAAATCGCGCTTGTGAATATTCGCTGGCAAGAAAACGTTCAAGGACTGCGCTTGGTCAATCATCTCTGCGCGGTCGCCGGCCAGCTCGATGAGCCAACGCTGGTCGATCTCAAAGGCCGTTTTAAACACGGCCTTTTCATCATCCGTCAGAAAGTCGAGATGCTGTACCGAACCACCCGAAGTCACGATCGAGGACCAAATATCTTGCGTATTATAACCCTTTTCTTCGAGCAACTTTGTCAGGTGGCGGTTGCGCACGTTAAACGAGCCCGACAAAGTTTTATGGGTAAAGCTATTGGCTGCAATCGGCTCAATTCCAGGGCTGGTGCCGCCACAAATAATTGAGATCGAGGCGGTCGGCGCGATCGCCGTCTTGTTCGAGAAACGCTCCATCATATTGCATTCGGCGGCATCCATGCATGGCCCGCGCTCTTCCGCCAATTGGCGAGAAGCAATATCCACTTGTTCTTTAATATGCGAGAAAATCCGGTTATTCCAAACTTTCGCCATCACCGATTCCCACGGCACCATATTGGCCTGCAAGAAGGAGTGAAAACCCATCACCCCTAGCCCGACACTGCGCTCACGCTGCGCCGAATATTTTGCTTTCGCCATTTCATCTGGTGCGCGTTGGATAAAGTCTTCCAGCACATTATCGAGGAAGCGCATAACGTCAGGAATAAACTGCTCATCACCCATCCATTCCGTGAAGTTTTCGGCATTCAGCGATGACAAACAGCAGACCGCTGTCCGTTTATTGCCGAGATGGTCCTCACCGGTTGGCAGAGTGATTTCAGAGCATAAATTCGATGTTTTCACTTCTAGATTGAGCAATTTTTGGTGCTCGGGACGGGTATTATTAACCGTGTCTTTAAACACGATATAAGGCTCGCCAGTTTCAATCCGCGCTGTCAGCATGCGGATCCACAAGTCACGCGCTTTCAAGCTAGCTTGTACCGAGCCATCTTTCGGGCTTCGTAGCGCCCATTCCTCATCGCGCTCCACCGCCCGCATAAAAGCATCCGAGACAAGGACACCATGGTGCAAGTTAAGCGCTTTGCGGTTCGGGTCACCCCCTGTTGGACGACGGATCTCAATAAACTCTTCAATTTCAGGATGATCGACCGGTAGATAAACCGCGGCCGAACCACGTCGGAGCGAGCCTTGCGAAATCGCCAGCGTCAAACTGTCCATCACCCGAATAAAAGGTACGATCCCTGAGGTCTTGCCATTTTGGCCGACGCGCTCGCCGATCGAACGCAAATTACCCCAATAACTGCCAATGCCGCCGCCGCGCGCCGCTAGCCAGACATTCTCATTCCACAAGTCGACAATCTCGCCGAGGCTATCATCAGCTTCATTCAAAAAGCAGGAAATCGGTAAACCGCGATCGGTACCGCCATTGGACAGAACTGGGGTCGCAGGCATGAACCATAGTTTCGAAATATAGTCATAGAGGCGTTGCGCATGCGCTTCATCATCGCCATAAAACGAAGCTACGCGCGCAAACAAATCTTGAAAACTTTCACCCGGCAATAAGTAGCGGTCGAGCAATGTCGCTTTTCCAAATTCAGTCAAAAGCGCATCGCGACTCGGATCGGTTTGAACAACCGGGCGGGCATTATATTGAACGGAAGAATGCCCCGTATCAAAATCCATACGCGGTTCATCACTCTGCGCGCCTTTCGGCCGTTCGGCTAATTTATTCAACACGTCTTGCACCTGTTTTTGCGCCGCGACTTCGTCACGGTGTTTATCTGTATCCGACGTTTGATCCGAGTTGTTCAACATGTTTATCTGCCTTACGTCTTTAAACTGGCTCTCACCCTGTTAACTATGTGGATAACAGGCCAGCACCCCAATTTACGCTCACACTCACTCTTTTTGGTTTTTTGTTATAAAAAACAGTGTTTTAAGACAAATCTACCTAATTGAGGAGAGCGAAGCACCACAAGATATAGTGTCTAATACCGCGTTATTCGTCAATGGATAGTTGCTGAGTTTTTTATTTTTTTTGCTCTCAAGCAAAAAATATACAATTAACGGGGACTTAGCAGAGACAGCTTAAGGCCGCGTCGGGCGTTGCGTCCGAAAAATATACTGCAGTAACCAGAACGCCGAGATCGTGTGGCCGAGCAAAAATATGCCCACAGTCCATAATCCGGCCCGCCAGGCCTTATCTTCGTTCAGAAAAACCACAATCGACATCACCACGCCGCCCAAAAACACATCCAAGAGCGTGACCAAGCCCCATGATTCGGCAATCACGCGATCAAATCCTGTCCAGCCGACCGCTTGATATGCCAGCCAGCAGACGGTCAGAAAAATAGTAACGGCAGAAAGTAAAATAAAAATGGCGATATTTTTGCCTGTTATTGTCATGCGCGGCCTCCACGTGTTCAGCATAAAAAAACTGTCTCGCATTAAAAAACCCGCGACGTCGCCGCCGCGGGTTTCATAATAACAAAAAGGGTCAATTAGAAAACTTCAAACAACCCAGCAGCGCCCATGCCGCCACCAATACACATGGTGACAACAACATTTTTCGCGCCTCGGCGCTTGCCTTCCATCAGCGCATGGCCGACCAGACGGGCGCCCGTCATACCGAAGGGGTGACCAATCGCGATCGAGCCGCCGTTGACATTATATTTCTCATTGTCAATGCCCAGACGATCACGGCAATACAGCGTTTGGCTAGCAAAGGCCTCGTTTAACTCCCAAAGGTCAATATCATCAACCTTTAAACCATGGCGCTCAAGCAAACGTGGCACGGCGAAAACTGGGCCAATCCCCATTTCATCAGGCTCACAGCCAGCCACAGCAAACCCGCGGAACGCACCCAGTGGCTCGAGACCACGGCGTTCGGCTTCTTTGCCCTCCATCACAACCACGGCAGCAGCACCGTCTGAAAGCTGCGAGGCATTACCCGCAGTGATAAAATTGCCTTCACCACGCACGGGCGGCAGGGACGACAAACCTTCAAGCGTTGTTTCCGGCCGGTTACACTCGTCGCGATCGACCACGTAATCAACCACCGACTCTTCGCCCGTTTCCTTATTTTTGACTTTCATTTTTGTTGCCATAGGAACGATTTCGTCGGCAAACAGGTTGTTTTTCTGCGCGGCCGCCATACGTTGCTGGCTTTGCAGCGAATATTCGTCTTGCGATTCGCGCGACACGTTATAACGCGAGGCAACAATATCAGCCGTTTCGATCATCGGCATCCATAATGCTGGATAGCTCGCCATCAATTTTTCTTCAGTGAAGTGATTGAGGTTGATACCACCCATCGAGACGAGCGAAATGGACTCCACCCCAGCCCCGATACAAATCGGCACATTCTCGTTCAAAACCCGGCCCGCAGCCATGGCAATCGTTTGCAAGCCCGAGGAACAGAAGCGGTTCACTGTGACACCCGAGGTCGACACTGGACAGCCGGCCCAAATGGCCGCCGTACGCCCAACATTCTGGCCCGTTGCACCTTCTGGTGTGCCGCATCCCATGATGACATCTTCGACTTCACCAGGTTCAATTTTAGCGCGTTCAATAGCGTGTTTGATAGCGTGCCCGCCCATGGCGGCCCCGTGGGTTATATTAAAACCACCGCGGCCAGATTTTGCGAGACCTGTGCGCGCCGAAGAAACGATAACTGCTTCACGTGTCATAATGGATTCCTCTCTGTTTAATCAAATGGTGGCACCACCGAGATGCCAAACCTTGGCCCAGAGACTAACGAAAATTTAAGAATCGGCAAGGCATAATCAAGTGGTCGTCCGCTGAAGAAAAACAAAAATCAAAAGAACAATAAAACAGCAGCGGACGGCCTTGCTCTCTCATCGATGCAAGCTTCAGGCGGATAATACCTCGCCCGTAGGACTTGCCTTAATTTTTCCTTATAGTTAAGCAAACTTAGAAAATCTGTCCTGTCGAAAGGTAGACGAATGCTTATCGCCGAAAGAATATACGCCATACCGAATTACACCCCATGGGTCGTCAAAATCGCTCTGCTCGCAATATTTCTCAGCATCGTGCCACAGATTGTCGCGGCTCAGCCTTGGCGCGACTTTAAAAAGCCATCGGACGAAAATCTGCGCCAGTTGCTGACACCCCTGCAATATGACGTTACACAAAACGATGCCACCGAGCGCCCATTTGAGAATAGCTATTGGGACAATAAGGAAGCCGGCCTTTATGTCGATATCGTCTCGGGCGAACCACTATTTTCTTCGCGCGACAAATATAAAAGTGGCACGGGATGGCCATCGTTCACCCGTCCAATTGACCCAAATTTCATCGTCGAACGCACCGATTGGAAAATGATCATCCCCCGCACAGAGATCAGATCACGTTACGGCGAGAGCCATCTCGGGCATGTGTTTGACGATGGGCCAGCCCCGACAGGCATGCGCTATTGTATGAACTCTGCCGCCCTCAAATTCATTCCGCTGGCAGAGATGGAAGCGGCTGGCTATGGCGCCTATATCGATCTCGTTAAACCGCCGGCGCAAGCCCAAGGTGATCAGCCAAATCCCGCACCGCAGCCGTAACCAGCTCGGGCACTTCCATCGGCAGAAAATGGCTGGTGTTCGGCACACGCTGGATCGTACGACGCGCGGCATTGGCCGCAAACAAATCTGGCACACGCGTCGTTGAGCCAACCTCAGCCAGCAATAAGGTGAAGGGTACCCTGAGCTGCTTAACCGGCCCGATACTATCATGCCGAAAGGCCTCAAAATTTGCCGCCTCCCAAGCCGGAGCGCATGCCAAGCTCACACCATCTTCGGTCGGCAAGGTCCCGCCCTTCAGATAGGCCGTCAAAAATGGTGCTTGCCAAGTTTTAAAGGCGCCGCGGCCGGTATAGGCGGCTTTCAGGGTCGCAATATCAGGCCAAAGCGCGCGCCGCCGCCGCGCCATGCCGGCTAGTTTCATTCCCTCGCCACGTGGCCTTAGTAAAGACGCCAGTCGCATAGCGAGTTTGTAGCGGAACGGAATGATCACGGGGTCGGCCAGCACCAAACCCTTGACCAAATCGGGACGTTGCGCTGCTGTCATCACGCTAACACAACCCCCCAAGGAATGACCGCCCATTAAGATCGGCGCGTCGTGGCGCTCCCTTAGAACCTCGATCACCTGAACCATATCCTCGCGATATATATTCCAATCGCGCAATTGATTGGGATCGGCGACAAGTGTCGTTTGGCCGTGACCGCGCGCATCCCAAGCGTAAACATGAAAACGGTCAGAAAGCTGCGATAACAGCGGTGCATAGGTTTGGCCGTTAAACCCATTGGCATGAGCCCAATGCAAAACGGGTGCATTCTCGGGGCCGCGCCACATGCACAGTGACACCCGCCCATCGCTGAGATCAATTGTCGTGCGACGCATCCTGGCTGTTCTACTCATAAACTTCCCTTTTTTCCGGAAACGCATCCGCCTGCGTACACGTTGAAATATCAGCGTGGTCATGATTTGCAAGGAACTGCCGCAAGGTCAAGCGCTAGAATTTTCGCAACGAACATGCTACCCAACAAGAACTGCATGTCCGCCAAGGATAGGAAAGTTAAAATATGCAAGTTTACCTGCCAATCGCTGAGATGAGCGCCAATATACTGGTGCTTTTGGGCATGGGCGGTTTGGTCGGGTTTCTCTCGGGCATGTTTGGCGTCGGCGGTGGCTTTTTGATGACGCCACTCTTGATGTTTTATGGCATCCCGCCGGCGGTGGCGGTGGCTTCCGAAGCTAATCAAATTGTCGCCTCATCGGTCTCTGGTGGCTTGGCCTATTGGCAAAGACGTGCTGTCGATATCCGCATGGGCTTAGTGCTAATGACGGGCGGCATTATCGGGTCTGTTGTTGGCGTCAGCCTATTTCACTTCATTCGGTCGCTCGGCCAAATCGATGTGGTGATCTCTCTCAGCTATGTGTTTTTGCTCAGCACGATAGGCATCTTGATGCTGCGCGAGAGCGTGCAAGCCATTTTGGCAGCGCGCCGGGGCCAAGCTTTGCGCACGCGGCGCCCTGGGCAACATAATTGGTTCTTGAAATTACCGCCGCGCATCCGCTTTCGACAATCCCATCTCTATATCAGCATCTACCCACCGCTACTGATCGGATTCGGAGTCGGGGTTTTATCCGCCATTTTGGGTGTCGGCGGTGGCTTTATTATGGTGCCAGCGATGATTTATTTGTTGCGTATGCCAACCAATGTCGTGATCGGTACTTCTTTATTTCAAATCATCTTTGTAACGGCATCGGTTACGCTTTTGCACGCCGTCGAAAATAAAACCGTCGATATTGTTTTGGCACTTCTGTTAATCATTGGCGGCGTCGTTGGTGCCCAAATTGGCGCTCGGGTTGGGCAACGCCTCCCAGGCGAAAAGCTGCGTGCGATGTTAGCGGTCATCGTATTGCTGGTCGGTGGCAAATTACTATTTGATCTCGTGAAATACCCAACTGAATTATATTCCCTGACAGAAGCAGGTCTATTTCGATGAGCTGCGCACATATTCTGAAATGCGTTTTGGCGTTACCTGCTGTCCTCCTGTCCTTAAACAGTGCGCGCGCGAATTTAGACGCTGCCGACGTAACACGCTTGGTGACGGATCTCTCAGTCGATAAAATTTCTATTGAAACTAATTTTACCGGTGAAAAAATATTGCTATTCGGAGCCCTCAGCGGTGAAAGCTCCGCCGATATTGTGATCGCCATTCGTGGGCCGGCCGCGACGGCTCTAGTGCGACAAAAACAGCGGCAAGCTGGACTTTGGGTCAATGGCGCGCCGACAAGCTTGGGCCTTGCGCCTGTGTATTATGCGCTGTTGAGCAATCGGCCAATCTCCGAAATCGCACCCCTCGCAACGCTTGCGGCCGAGGGCATTGGGATTGAAACACTCATTCGGGCAAGTGATATTGACGCCCCCGCTCAAGAATTAACAAATTTTATCAATGCGCATGCGCGCCTGAAACGTGCGCAAGGGCTTTATTTTGAGGACAACAGGGGCGTCGAGATCATGTCTAATCGTCTGTTCCGCAGCCAGATCTCGTTGCCAGCTGGAACGCCGCGCGGCACATACCACATCGATTTTTATATGTTTGAAAATGGCCGCCTCACCGCCATGCAAACAGGCCAGCTCGACGTCGACTATGCTGACGTTGAGAACTTTCTGTTTCGTCTCGCTCATGGCATGCCCCTGATTTACGGTATGCTCGGGATAGCCATTGCGGTTGCAATGGGGTGGGGCACAGCCATTCTCTTCCGACGGAGTTAAGCATGGAGAGTTATTACCTCGCGGTCTTGGCAGCGCTTGCTGGCGGCGTGCTAAGTTTTATCTCGCCATGCGTATTGCCGCTGGTCCCAGGGTATTTATGCTTCGCCACAGGCATGAGTTTTCAAGAGCTTACCGAGAACCCCGCCGCTAGTCGCGGTCGGGTTCTGCGCGGCACAATTGCTTTCGTGCTTGGCTTCAGCACCGTCTTTATTTTGCTTGGTGCAACCGCCTCAGCCATTAGTGGCCTGCTGCTAGAATATAAAACTGGTTTGAGCCAAATCGCCGGCGCCTTAATTATTGTCTTTGGTCTACATATGATCGGTTGGCTTAAGATTCCGCTTTTAACGCGCGAGATTCGTAGTACTGGCCCACAGCTCGATGGCGAAAAATCCAGCGCCGCGCAGCAACTACTGGCCTACACAATGGGGTTGGCTTTTGCCTTCGGCTGGACGCCTTGTATCGGACCGATCTTGGCGACCATTCTCGCCCTTGCTGCCGGTACCGATCATGTCGTTGCTGGCGTTGGACTGTTGAGCGTTTACGCGCTTGGGCTAGGTATCCCCTTCATTTTAGCGGCGCTCAGCGTCAATCGTTTTCTCGCCACGCGACAAAGCTTACATCGCCACTTACGAAAAATTGAAATTGGTGCCGGTGCTTTGCTTGTCGTGACAGGCGCCTTAATCTTGACCGGCAGTCTGCAAGCGCTGGCGAGCTATTTGCTCGATCTTTTTCCGGCGCTCGCCAAACTGGGTTAATCGCGTAACAAGCCCCGCAATTCTTTTGCCAGCTGTATGCTCGCGGCCTCGGCCGCTTTGCTAACATTGCCCAAAGCAACAAAACTATGGCTGAGGCTCGTAAAGCAATGATGGCTTACCATATTGCCTTCGGCCGCAAGGCGGGCGGCGAAAGCATTACCCTGATCGCGGATAGGGTCAAAGCCGGCGGTCGCGACAATCGCAGGGGGTAAGTTTTTCAAACTGCGTGCCTTGAGCGGGTTGGCCAGCGGTGACTTCAGGTTTTTCTCATTTGGGAAAACCAAATTATTAAACAGTTCCATCGTAGCCGAATTGAGTGGGAAGCACTCGGCACAACTGATGAGCGAAGGTTGATCTTCCAAATCTGTCGTCACCCATGGATAAATCAGCAATTGCGCCCGCGGTCTGATCTTGCGACGCTCACCCCGCATCTTAATAGCAACATTAGCGGTAATTAGCCCGCCTGCACTGTCACCCGCAAGCCCGACACGCGTTGGGTCGATCGAGAGACCCGCAGCATTGTCTTGAACATAATCCCATAATGCGAAGGCATCCTCAATCGCGGCCGGAAATTCATGCTCGGGGCAGAGCCGATAATCGAGGGAAATCACTTTGGCGCCACATTCGTCAGCCATGATCGAACAGAATGTATCGCAACTATCGAGATCCATCAGCACTAAGCCGCCTTGATGGAAAAATAAAATCGCTGGTGCATCGGGTTCGATGCCATCGGGCTCATAAATACGGATAGGCAAATCACTGGCCGGCCCTTTAAAGCTAGTATCGACGACATGCACTGATTTGCGCCGCGCAGCGTTTAAGTTCTTAAAACTCGCCGCCACGGCCGCCCGCATTTCTTGCACTGATTGCTGTTGTGGTGGTGGTGCAAGCTTAGCCAATATTTGAATATTCGGATCGAGCGTATTGCCGTCGATTACCAGCGGCTGCCCAGCCAAACTTTTCACTAAGCCGTTTGGTAGGTTTTTCAGCAAGGAAACAATAAGGCGTTGCATACTCATGGGGGTTCCTATCTCTTACGTTAATCATTGCGCGCATGATGCCGCTGATCATAGCCAGTTAAGCCATGCAAAAACAACTGTGTTGCGAAAATGGTCGCCGCATCGGGGTCGATCGGGCGGCGTTGCATCATCTCGCCGACCAGGGCAAAAGCCACACCACCAATCGCAGCGGTTAAATAATCGATATCAATATCAGGGAAAATATTCTGCCGCCGCGCCGCCGCAATATCCGCGCGCAACTCGTGCAAGCCAGTCCGTGCCTGATGATCTTCCATGCCTATGATAGTGCCGTTATAAGTCTGGTTCGACCTTAGCATCATAAAAATATCGGGATGCTCCGCATAGTAAGTGAAATAGATCTGAAAACTATTCTCAACAAATATGCTGAGGTTATCGGCGGCGCCGCGTGCTGTCCGCAGGCGTTCACGCAATTCCTCGCCGACCTGCGTGACCAAAGCCTTAAAGACATCTTCTTTGCTGTCGAAATAATTGTAAAATGTACCAGTCGCTAAATCTGTTCGACGGATAATGTCGCGCACACTGGTCGCGCCAAAGCCCTGTTCACCAAAAACCCCCACGGCCGCGCGCAAAATGGCATCACGGTTTTGAGTCCGTTTTTGTGCACGCAAACTGGTTTGCTTTTGCCGCGGCGTCTCCGTCATCCTATTAAAGTAGCTCCCGTACCCGCTCGGGCGGGCGGCCGATAATGGCTTTTTTACCCCGCAGCACAATCGGACGTTCGATCAAAATCGGATGCGCCACCATAGCATCAAACAAAGCTGCATCATCGGCCTCAGCTAAACCTAGATCTTTATAGGGAGCCTCGCCACGCCGCATCATATCACGGGGTCCGCATCCAAGCGCTTTGGCTAGAGCTGCGATCTCCTCGCGGCGCAACGGTGTGTCGAGATATGAAATAATTTCAACCGCCTGACCAGCCTCCTCAATCAATGCCAGCGTCTGACGCGATTTTGAGCATCTCGGATTGTGATAAATTTTCAGCATCGAACCTTCCCTATTTCTTGGCACCAACCGCATCGGCGAGCCGTGTGAAACCGTCAACCCGCAAGCGGTCGCGCAATTCGCGTTTCATGACTTTGATGGCCCAAGGCCCTTGATAGATCATCGCGGTATAGAGCTGAATCAAACTCGCCCCTGCGAGAATTTTTTCATAGGCGTCATCGCCGCTGGCAATACCACCAACACCTATCAACACTAAATCCTTGCCCGCCTGAGAGGAAATCTCGCGCAACAAATCAGTTGATCGTTGAAATAAAGGACGCCCTGACAGACCACCCTGTTCCGATGCCATGGTTTCACCCGCCAAACCATCACGGTTAATGGTCGTGTTCGAGACGATCAGCCCCGCGATCCTATGCTTTTTAGCGATAGCAATAATGTCAGCAATATCCTCATCAGCGATATCGGGCGCAATTTTCACCAAGACGGGACAAGATAGTGGCACAGCCATGACCCGCTCCAGCAACTCATCGAGCTGCGCGCTGGCTTGCAAATCACGCAAGCCCGGCGTGTTAGGCGACGAAATATTAATGGTGAGGTAATCGCATAAATCTTTAAAGCGTGCCGCGCCAGTAACATAGTCAGCGATCCGGTCGG
Organism: Alphaproteobacteria bacterium; assembly: GCA_965660195.1. Classification (GTDB taxonomy): domain Bacteria; phylum Pseudomonadota; class Alphaproteobacteria; order RS24; family RS24; genus JAYODZ01. Next base: position 29,042 of record CBFHZM010000003.1, on the reverse strand, counting down.
TCGCCGTTTTATTGGCGCCAATATTAACGCCGACAAGGCCGCGTTTCGGAGTCTCGCGAAGCCGTTCCACGGCGTTAACTTGACCGCCATTGTTGAAGCCGAGCCGATTGATCACCGCCTCATGGTCAGGGAGACGAAAAATCCGTGGTATCGGATTGCCGATCTGCGCTTGCGGCGTCAGCGTACCAACCTCGGAAAAACCAAAGCCGAGTTTGTACATTGCATTATAAACTTCGGCATTTTTGTCAAAGCCGGCCGCCAGGCCAAACGGATTTGCGAATTTTAGGCCGAGCACTTCAATCGCCAAAATGTAATCATCCGGTGCTGGGTTTGGTAAAGCGCGCGCTGCCAGTCTGAGGCCGCGCAAGGTCAAATCATGCGCTTGCTCAGCTTCCAAGCGAAACATCAGGGGCCGTATCACGCTTTCATAAAGGTTCATCTAACTCTCGTTCTTGCAGATGCCGCAATAGAATCTCGCGGGACGCTGGATTATTCATCATAGGGTAATAGAGGTCGCTCCAAGACGCTAGCAAATTACCATAAAAATGCGGAAAGAGATCTCCATTTCCGCTGATTTCCCAACGCAAGGCTTCGCCATCGCCCTGCTGCCCCAGCCTATGGCACGAAAACCGAAAACAGATGACGTCAAGATTAGGAGCGAAATGGCGCTGCAGGACACCATCTATTTGATAGCTAGCCGAGAGGTGAATAAAACCGTCTTTAACGTCGAGCGGCGTCGCGGGCACGATCCGCAAATCAGCGTGCCAGGTATCTGCAGGCAGAATTTTATAAACAAAGGCGGGACGGGTTTGCGGCGTCACCTCACGCAAACTCGCCGCGCAACCCCGCTTCGATCAATGCTATCGTCTCGGGCAAACCATAAAGCGCTGCGAAAGAACCAAAGCGGGGGCCTTGGCTTTGCCCTAGCAACACTTCGTAAAGGGCGCGGAACCAATCGCGCAAATTCTCGTCAAAAACAGCTTTACCAGCGGCATAAACTTCGCTTTGTATCGTCTCCCCATCGCTATGCGCTGGCAAGGCTTGTAACCGTTGAATTAGATCAGTCATTGCGGTCGCCTCGGCCTCACTTGCCAAGCGGAATGACTTGGTTGGTTTCACGAAACTATGAAAATAGGCTACGGCATAATCGCATAAGCTATCGAGCACGGGCGACGTTTCGGGCGAGGCATTGGGGGCATAATTACGAATATAGCCCCACAGAACATCTTTTGTTTCAGCGTTCGAAGCACTGACAAGATTGAGCAAAAGCGCAAAGCTCACAGGCATGTCGAGCGACGGCACCGTGCCCTGATGAATATGCCAAGCGGGATTGGTTAATTGCGTTGCTAAATCTTGCTGAGCATACTTCTCGAGCCAAGTCAGATATTCATCAACCGCTTTAGGAATGACGTCAAAGTAAAGGCGCTTTGCTTTGCGCGGGCTTTGGAACATGTACAGCGACAAACTCTCCGGTGTCGCATATGAGAGCCATTCTTCAATCGTGATCCCATTGCCTTTCGATTTAGAAATTTTCTCGCCTTTTTCATCGAGAAATAACTCATAACTCAGGCCCTCGGGCGGTTGTCCGCCGATCGCCCGACAAATGCGTGACGAAAGGCTAACGCTCTCGCTCAAATCCTTGCCCGCCATTTCATAATCTACGCCGAGTGCTGTCCAACGCATCGCCCAGTCGGCCTTCCATTGCAGTTTGCACGCGCCACCCGTAACTTTCGTCGTCGTCAGATCATTAGTATCTGGATGCAAATACGTCACCGTGCCGGCTTGCGGATCGATAGTCTGCATCGGCACCATCAATACCCGCCCCGTTATCGGGCACAGAGGAAGAAATGGGCTATAGGTTTGGCGCCGCGCTTCCCCAAGTGTCGGCAGAATAATATCAAGCACGGCTTGATAATTTTCCAGTAAGCGCAACAAGGTTTCATCGAAACGACCACTCGAATAATATTCCGTGGCGCTGGCAAATTCATAGTCAAAGCCAAAACTATCGAGAAAAGCCTGTAAACGCGCATTATTATGTGCCCCAAAGCTCGCATGCGTACCAAAAGGATCCGGTACCCGCGTCAGAGGTTGCTCAAGATATTGTGCGAGCATGTCGGGCTGCGGAATATTATCAGGCACTTTCCGCAGACCATCCATGTCATCGGAAAAACAAATCAAATGGGTTTCAACATCTGGCGCTAAAACCGTAAAAGCGTGACGCACCATGCTCGTACGGGCCACTTCACCAAATGTACCAATATGCGGCAGACCGCTTGGGCCGTAGCCGGTTTCGAAGATGACTTTACTCTGCCCCGTTTTTTCCAAACGAGCCAAAATTTTACGCGCTTCCTCGAACGGCCACGCTTTACTCTCGAGAGCCAGCGACTGCAGGTCCATGGGCCTTCCTTCCTTGTGGTTATCGCCGGAAACTATCAGCCAGCGCCACTAAGTCAATAATTTTGCACATATACCGACAAACTTATCTTGCTGAGAAGGCGCGCTGGCGACATACTGGTCGCATGCAAAAGTCAGCGCCGCAAGAACTCGTCCATACGGCACAAGATGCTATCATTTTGTGCCTCTTAACTGCCGCCGCAGTAGATGGTGCTCCACAAAACGCGGAAATTACGTTGATCGAGGCGATTGCCAACACAACGCCAGCTCTTGCAGCCAATAGTAGCGACGATTATGCCCGCATGATGGAAATCGGACTGGCGTTGATCGGGGGGCCGGAGGGGCTTGAGAGCATGTTTTCGCTAACAACCCGGCGGCTCAATGCTAAAGAGCGCGAAACCTGCTTTGCCATTGTGGTCGAGTTTATTGCCCGCAACGGCAAAATTGCGCCCGAAGAAATGCGGTTTCTCGACCTTCTATCGGATCATTTTAGTCTCGACAAATTGACCCGTGCCGCAATCGAAAAGTCGGCGCGTATTCGTCTCGACCCGCTGACCGACGCCTGATGCAAGAACCTCTGGAGCTCATTCGCCTGCCTGTTTTTATTGGGGTTTTTGTCGGGCTATCCCTGCTCGAGGCCGTGTTTCCAAGAATTTCGCGCCACTTGACGCGCCGACGGCGTTGGACGATCAATTTTCTATTTGGCCTCTTAAATACCTTGATCTTGCGGGTCGTGTTTCCGGTTGGCTTGGTCGGTTATGCTGGCTGGCTTCAAACACAGACTTGGGGATACAGCTTAACATCCCTTTTGCCGTTCCCGATCTGGGCTGAAACCCTGATTTGCCTCATGCTTCTCGATCTCATTATCTATGGCC
>CBFHZM010000003.1:0-25763 GCA_965660195.1 Alphaproteobacteria bacterium | reverse complement strand
CAGCACCGGCTGCTGCATAGCTTACCTTGGCTATGGCGTTTACATAAGATGCACCATAGCGACCAGGACCTCGACACCAGCTCAGCACTAAGGTTTCATCCTAGCGAGGCGGTCTTTAGCCTCGCCGTCAAGCTCGCCGCCATCACCGCGCTGGGCGCATCTCCCGTTACCGTCATTTTATTCGAGATTTTGCTCAGCAGCTTTGCCCTTTTTAATCATGCCAATTGGTCGCTGCGTAGCTGGGACGCAAAAATATGTTGGCTTTTTGTCACCCCTGACATGCACCGCATGCATCATCGCGCTGTCGACTATCCCGATAGCGCCAATTTCGGCTTCGGCTTGTCAATCTGGGATCGCTTATTTGCCAGCTATCAAGCCCCGCTTTGTGGCGCAGAGATGCAAGCCATCAAACTCGGGTTGGTCGAGAGCAGTCCGCATGAGGAGCGCCTGATTGCCTTATTGCGTGCACCGCTCTCGCGATAAACGCCAGCAAATACTAAAAAGTTTATCGTTGCATTAATGCACTTTTGAGCGCGTGGCGGCGGGCGCCATTAGGCCTTAGCTCTAAACATCATGAAGAATCATGAACTGCCTCAGGAAGGGTTTCAGGAGAGCTCGGCAATATTGAGGCGAGATCCTATAGACCTCAATCCACTGTCACACTGCTATCCTAGGCTGAGCAATGCTCGCTTTTGCAAATGGAATAGCGGGGTTGTCATTTGCCTCACAGTGCTTCATGCGATCATCGCGAACGCGCCGTCGACGTATGTGATTCCTCTTGGGCTATTTATTTTCTGCAGCCTTCAAGGGTTTTTTTATTGGGTTGGCCTCATTATGTCGCTGCAGCGACCAAGTTCCACTGTGATCGAGGCGGACGATGATGCCCTGTTAACAATGACCCTTCTTTTTCCCCTTCATAATGAGGCCAATATGATGCCGCAGCTAGCAGATATCATTTCGACCCTCGATTATCCTGCCAGAAAATGTGACATTATTATCCTGATCGAACAAAACGACCTTGCCACACAAGCCGCCTTTCACCAGTTAGTTTGGCCAAGCCATGTGCGTTTGGGCATTGTCCCAGAAGGTCTTCCGCAGACAAAACCGCGCGCCTGCAATTACGGCTTAACCCTGGCATCATCGTCGATCATTGGCATATTTGACGCAGAAGATAGGCCGCATCCTGAATTATTGCGCGAGGTCTCGGCGCGGTTTTTAGCGAGCTCGACCAAACTCGCATGCCTACAAGCCCCGCTCATAATTACCCACTATAGAGCATCGCCCCTCGCGTATCTATTTGCGATAGAGTATGCAATGCAATTCACATTCTTATTGCCGGCCTGGTTAGCCTGTCGTGCACCAACGCCACTTTCAGGCGCAGGTAATTTTTTCCGCGCGGGCGTCCTGCGCAAGGTCGGCGCATGGGATCCTTTCAATGTCACAGAAGACGCCGATCTCGGTATTCGTCTGGCGCGCTTTGGCTATGATATAGAGATCCTCAAATCGCCTGTTTATGAGACGGCGCCCGCTAAGTTTCGTGACTGGTTTTCCCAACGCACGCGTTGGTCAACTGGGTATTTACAAACACTACTCGTTCACCTTCGAGACCCCATCAATTTCTTTTGGCAAGTTGGCGCCCTGTCGACCCTGCTGTTTTTAGTGGGTTTCATTGCCCGCATTTTTACTCCTCTGGCGCATGTCGCTTTTTTGATTTTTTTCGCGATCGATATTGGTCATATCGTTCCCTATCTCGCCTCGACATGGCTTGGCTGGCTATCCTTCTTCATCTATAGCGGACGTATTTTTTGTCTCCTGCGACTGAACGCGCTTCCCGGTAGGCCAAAGCTAAAGAGCCCCCTTATTTTTCTCATTCTGTATCACGCGCTTCAACTACCGCCACTTTTATTGGCGCTCTACCAAACTCTAACGCGCAATATGCGGTGGTTTAAAACGCCGCATCAGCCGGTCATATGATGTTTGTTGATCTATGCTGGGAAAGCTGGAGCGGGTGAAGGGAATCGAACCCTCGTCTTAAGCTTGGGAAGCTTCTGCTCTACCATTGAGCTACACCCGCGGTAATCTCGTCTTAGCCTATTTATAAACCCGATCCAAGTAGACGCATCACAAAAGGAATATATATTGCGCTAAAAATGCCGTTAATACCGAGCGCAAGAGCGGCAAAGCTGCCCATGACCGGATCGAGCCGCAGGGCTTCGGCTGTGCCTATTGCGTGCGCCGCGAGGCCATAGGCTATCCCTTGGGCACGGCGATCTGTCAGGCCAAAGAGTTTAAAAAGCATCGGCGCTATGATGATGCCGAATAGGCCAGTGACAATGACAATAGCCGCGATCAAAGCCGACACGCCACCAATTTCGTAGCCAATGCCGATGGCAATCGGTGTTGTGACCGATTTTGGCGCCAGCGAAGCAAAGCTCTCAGGACTGACCCCTAACGCCACCGCAACCAATAAGGCCGATCCCATCGCGGTCAGTGAGCCGACGACAACACCCGATAAAACGGGCCGTAGCAAGCTACGCAACATAGCGCGTTGATCATAAAGCGGGATCGCCATGGCTACAGTTGTCGGCATTAAGAGCCATCCCAACCAGTCACTTCCCTCTATGTAGGCATCATATTCAATATCGGCTGTGAGCAAAATTAACGCCAGCACACTACCGGATGTCAGGAGTGGGCTATTCCACGCAAAGGCCCCAAAACGTGATCTGAGCCCGAGCGCCCCCAGATAAATAGCAAGCGTTAAGACAGCCCAACCAATACCACTAGCCTCAGGCGAAGCCGGGAGGCCAGCCCAAAAGGCAACCAAACTATCAGCTAGCAAACTCATGCTTCACGCCCGCGCAAAACATTGAATACGAACGCCGTCACCACCAAACCAAGTGTCGTGCTCACAATAATTGCCAAGCCAAGTACCAGACCATCTTGCTTGAGGAGCGGCCCCATACCGATTAAACCCAGCGTTGGCGGAATAAAGAACAGTGCCATATGCCGCAGCAAAAACTCACCAACGAGACGAATACCAGCCGGCACGCGCCTCAAAACAGCAAACCAGACCAATAATAAAACCAGCCCCCAGACGGGCACAGGAACAAACCAGCCAGTCACTGCTTTGAGGACATAGCCGCCAATAAGACAGAGCAGGATCGCCGCGCCGCCAGATGCGACCGCGCCGATCATTTAAAATGCTTCGACAAGCGCAAGCCCTGCTGCTGATAATTCGACTGCAAGGCAATGCCATAAAGTTTCTCGGGCGCCTTGGTCAGACGCTCATATACCAAGCGGCCGATAATTTGCCCGTGCTCGAGAATAAAGGGGACTTCGCGCGAGCGCACCTCAAGCACTGCGCGGCTACCCGAGCCTCCCGCTTCGCGCGCGCCAAAGCCTGGGTCAAAAAAGCCCGCATAATGCACGCGGAACTCCCCCACGAGAGGATTAAACGGAACCATTTCTGCGGCATGGGTCGGCGGGATTGTGACCGCTTCCCGCGACGCCAAAATATAGAACTCATCGGGATCGAGAATCAGCCGTGACGATCCATCGGGCAAAATAGCATCCCAATATTGCCGCCAATCCAACACCGCGCTGCGATCGACATCAATCATGCCTGCATGACGGCGGGCGCGATAGCCGATTGGTGCCGAGCCACCCTCGCCGCGTAAATCAATCGATAAGGCAAGCCCATTGTCGATATTGGCGTCGCCATCCACCAATGTATGATCTTTGTGAAGTCGCCGTAATTCGGCGTCCGAGTGCGATTTACCGCCACGCCGGAACCGAATTTGCGACAAGCGCGAGCCAGCGCGAACCAAAATCGGAAAAGTGCGGGGCGATATTTCCAGATAAAGATGGCCCTTGTAACCAGCCGGAATTTTATCAAATTCTGTGCCGTAATCGCAGATTACGCGCGTGAATACGTCGATCCGTCCTGTCGAGCTTTTGGGGTTGGCAAAGGCAGCGGTTTGCTCGGGCAAAGCCAGCGCTTCCATCAAAGGAACCAAATAGACGCAATTAGTTTCCAAAACTGCACCATGCGTCAGGTCGATCTTATGGTAGGCCAACCCCTCAATTTTCTGCATCACCTGCCCTTTGGCACCAGGTAAAAAAGAGGCCCTCACCCGATAGGCGGTGTCCCCAAGCCTGAGGTCTAGACTCGCTGGCTGAATTTGATCCTCGAGCACTCCACCTGGAGCCCAGATTTGTTGCTCGCGCATCATGCCCGTAATGCCATGCGCGGGAAGTATCCCTATGGCGTGGGTTTGCCCTTGCCGCGTCGGCGGGTCTTGCGGGCGGTCATCGTCCGGAAACAGGCTCATCGGCTGGCTCACATGCATTGTCCCTGCAGCTTCATCCGTCTCCATGATTTCCCTTTTCTTCGCCTTTCGCGCTGACTGTCCCATCCTCTGCGCGACATATTACGAACTCGAATGCGTCCTGTCTTGACGCTTCTCGCTTTTTTCTTCACATTCCACGGGTTTTTACATGATTTTGCCTCCCGACTGGTGTCGGGCCACAAAATCCGGAGCGATACAGTGACAAAAGATAAAAAATGGCGCAGCCAAACCCAGCTCGTGCATGGCGGGCAAACGCGATCACAATTTGGCGAAACCAGTGAAGCCCTGTTTCTGACCTCAGGCTATGTCTATGAGTGCGCCGAGCAGGCCGAAGCTCGATTTAAAGAAGAAGAGGACGGTTATATTTATTCCCGCTTCGGCAACCCCACTGTGCGTATGTTTGAAGAGCGTATGATTGCGCTCGAGGGCGCCGACGACGCCCGGGCCACGGCGACGGGCATGGCAGCAGTGACGGCAACCATGTTGTCACAACTAAAAGCAGGCGATCATGTTGTTTCGGCGCGGGCCCTTTTTGGCTCTTGCCGCTTCATTGTTGAGACCTTATTGCCGCGCTATGGCATCACCTCAACCTTGATCGACGGCAACGATCTAGCAGCGTGGCAGCAGGCGATACAACCCAATACCAAGCTGTTTTTCCTTGAAACGCCGTCCAATCCAGTGCTCGAAGTCATTGACATTGCCGCTGTTGCCGAAATCGCCAAGGCCAATAATATTCGTCTGGTCGTCGACAATGTTTTTGCCACCCCGATCTTGCAAAAGCCTTTGGATTTGGGGGCCGACATTGTCGTCTATAGCGCAACCAAACACATTGACGGTCAAGGTCGCTGCATGGGCGGAATTATTCTCGGGCGCCAGGATTTTATTAAAGACGAGTTAAGCAATTTCTTGCGCCAAACAGGTCCAGCGCTCAGCCCATTCAATGCATGGGTGATGCTGAAATCACTGGAAACGTTGAATGCGCGCGTTGACGCCCATTGCAACAATGCCGAAGTCTTAGCCGATGCGCTGGCTGCACATCCGCGTGTCGAGCGCGTCTATTACCCGTGGCGGTCCGATCATCCGCAACACGCCATTGCCAAAAAACAAATGGCGCGCGGCGGTAATCTGATCGCGCTGGATATTAAAGGCGGTAAAAGCGATGCTTTTGCGGTTCTAAATGCCCTGCATATTGCCCGCATCTCGAATAATCTTGGCGACACAAAAACCTTGGCGACGCATCCAGCCACAACCACACACCAACGGCTGAGCCCAGAGGTGCAACTAGAACTTGGCATTAAACCTGGCAGTTTACGGCTTTCGGTTGGGCTCGAAGACCCGCAAGACCTGATTGACGACTTCACGCAGGCACTTGATGTTCGGGGCTAAAGCGGGTCGCTTGTAACATGTTCGAAGCCCGCACCCGCGATATTCACGTCTCTGTCGAAACGCGATTTTTGGAAAACGAGTCCGAACCCGACAACCAGTATTTTGTTTGGGCCTATCATATTCGCATTACCAATCTTGGCGAAGAGACGGTTCAGCTGCTCTCGCGGCATTGGATTATTACGGATGGCATGGGTCGCGTACAGGAGGTCAAAGGCGAAGGTGTCGTCGGGGAGCAACCCATTCTGGGCCCCGACGGATCTTATGCCTATACATCGGGGACGCCCCTATCGACCCCTACCGGCATGATGCGCGGAAGCTATCTGATGGAAACCCGAAGCGGCGAGCGCTTTGAAATTGAAATCCCTCTGTTTTCTCTAGATAGTGATTATGCCAAGAAAATTTTGCATTAACCGGATGAATGATGCGTGAAAATCGGACCGTCTATCTGATCCTCGGCTACTTGCTCGCCGCCTTATCTGTAGGCATGGCCTTACCTCTTTTGGCCGATATTTTGACAGACTCCAAGGATTGGCGGAGCTTTTTGATAAGCGCAAGCCTGACAGCTTTTATTGCCGTATCCTTGATTTTGATCAATCGCGGGCCCTTGCCGCCATTGGGTTTACGGCAAGCTTTTTTGCTGACTAATTTTTCTTGGTTAGCGCTAACGCTATTTTCAGCCCTACCTTTCATGCTCAGCGAGGTTAGTTTGGACTTTACCGACGCGGTTTTCGAAGCGATGTCTGGCTTAACCACGACGGGGGCAACGGTCTTATCGGGCCTAGACAACATGAACAAAGGCATCTTGCTCTGGCGCGCGATGCTGAATTGGTTCGGCGGCGTCGGCATCATCGTTATGGCGATTGCCGTTCTCCCAATGTTGAACATTGGTGGTATGCAGCTTTTCCGAACCGAAAGCTCTGACACGTCGGAAAAAATATTACCTCGGACGCAACAAATAACGGGTTCTATTTTACAGCTCTATCTGAGCCTCTCCTTTTTGTGCGCTCTCTGTTACCTCTTAGCCGGCATGAGCCCGTTCGATGCGATAGCGCATTCCATGACAACAGTCTCAACAGGTGGATTCTCAACCCACGATGCAAGCATCGGTTACTTCAACAGTAGCCTGATAAATGTGGTGGCAATTTTGTTCATGCTCCTGTCATCAGTTCCCTATTTGAGCTTATTTCAGCTGGTTGCAGGACGTCCGGCACAGTTCTTCAAAAACAGCCAAATTCAGTCTTTTTTATTGATCTGTGCGCTATCAAGCTTGATCTTGATTACCCTCGCGCAAACCAATGATGGCATCAGCTTTATTATCTTCAATGGCTTGTCGGTCCTTACCGGAACTGGTTACGCTGCCTCCGACTATAATGTCTGGGGGCCGGTGGCCACCGCCACATTATTTTTCATTTCCTTGATCGGCGGCTGTACCGGCTCGGCGACAGGCGCAATTAAGGTTTTTCGTTTGCAGGTCGCCTTTATGACAACACAACGTTACCTGCGCCAGCTCGCCGTACCGCGCGGCGTCTTTCCCTTGCGCTATAATGGCAAATTATTATCCGACGGCGTCGCGGCCGGTATTGTTTCTTTGACACTCGTCTTCTTTGTTTCCTTTACGCTTCTGGCGTTAGCCCTAAGCTTTATCGGTCTTGATATGATGACCAGCGTTTCCGCTGCAGCTGCAGCAATCGCTAATGTTGGCCCCGGGCTTGGTGAAATCGTTGGACCAAGCGGTAATTATTCATCGCTCCCTGATAGCGCGAAATGGCTATTAAGCGCCGGCATGTTGCTGGGTCGTTTGGAGTTTTTCACCGTCTTGGTGATGCTGTTGCCTAGTTTCTGGCGCCGCGGTTAATCATTCCGCCAAGGACTGCGTTGCACGCAGACGACGCCTATTTAGAAATGCGCGCAAGTCGCTCTTAACGCCCATTAAGGCGGGCAATAAGATCAACACAATCATAGTTGCAAAAGCCAACCCCCAAGCGATCGTAATCACCATGGGGAGCAGAAACTGCGCCTGCACACTGGTTTCAAATAAAAGCGGCGCAAGGCCGAGCACTGTTGTCATTGACGTAAGTATCACAGCTCGGAAGCGATCAATAATCCCATTAATAATAGCCTCGCGTTCGTGCTCGCCGTCGCGCTGACGCTCCTGAATGCGGCTTATCAAAATAATCGAGTTATTAACCAAAATGCCGGAGAGCCCCAAAAGGCCGATCATTGATAGAAAGGTCAAATCAAAATTCTGTACAAAATGCCCGAGAACTGTGCCGACAAGCCCAAAGGGAATAACCGACATAATGATAAGTGGTGTCGTATAACTAGCAAAAACAAAGGCCAAAATGAGATAAATCAAGACCAAGGCGAGGCCTGTACCAGTCAGTAATTTACCCATAGTTTCGGCTTGGTCTTTGGTACGGCCACCGAAAGAATAGGTTAAATTATACTTACTCAAAATATCCGGCAAAATATCCGTCTTCATTACTTCAAGAACGTTATTTGGATTGCCGGCATTGGGGTCAAAATCGGCTGTCACCGAAACTGCAACCTTACCGTCAACGCGCCTAATGGTGGAGAACCCAGGCCGCTCAATAATATCTACAACATCGATCAACGGCACATAACGCGGCGGCTTACTACCAGGCACCTGCAGGTCAATATCTTCGAGGCGACGAGGCCGCTCGCCTTGACGCGGCTGCAGAACACGGATCGTGACCTCCTCATCGACCCGCGCAAAGCGCTTGGCAATAGCACCTTCGAGATTATTGCGCGCCGCTATCCCTATCATCTGATTATCAAAGCCTAGCGCCGCACCGCGTTCATTTACCTGCAACAACAACTCTTGCTTGTTGTAGTACAAATTATCGGTTGGCCGATTAACACCCGAGAACCGTCCCAAAGCATCAACGACTTCCATCGCCGCTTGTTTGAGGATCAGGGGGTCATTACCTTCAAGGCGTATATCAATATCATCACTCGGCGGGCCAGACCGCGTTTCGCGGATAAATATCCTCCGCATGTCTCCCATATCGGGAATCAACTCTTCCCAGACCTTCAAAACCTCGCGCGTTCGAATATCGCGCTCTTCGCTGGGGGCCAATTCGGCCCAAACATAGCCGCGCTCGTCACCCAACGAACTCGGCGTGCGGCCCACTTGGGTAAAGATGGTTTGCACCAAACCTCCCTTACCCTCGGTCAGCTTTTCTTCCGTTGCCCGAAGCGCTGCTTCGACTTTGCGCAAACCGGCCATGGTTTGATCGCGCGGCGTACCTGGCTGAAAGAAAACATATGCATTGACGACCTCGCCTTCAGGGGACGGGAAAAAACGGAACGGCACGCGATTGCTCATTAAAAGGCCAATGCACAGCAGAAACACGCCCAAGCTAGCGGCAAGGGTTGTGTAACGTTGGTCAAAGCAGCGTTCGACAAAACGGCGAAAACGGTTTTCCTTAAAATCTTCAAACCAATTAAGGAAACGTTGCTTAAAAGCTATTGGCCGAGACGGCTTCTGACTTAAGGCATGCCGCAAATGCCCCGGCAGGATAAAGAAACACTCAGCCAGGCTCGCCATCAGCACCGATAACAAGACCAAAGGAATAGGCCGAACAATATCGCCAAAGGAATTGTCAATCACCAACATCGGCAGAAAGGCTGCCAAAGTCGTCAACGCCGCAGCGATTACCGGCATCGCCATACGATGTGCCCCAGCCTCAGCCGCTGCCATGCCACCATGACCATCCTCGGCCAGGGTCGCACTATGTTCGCCAACCACAATGGCATCATCGACGATAATACCAACGGTCATGATCAGCGCGAACATGGACAACATATTAATGCTCATCCCAAAGGCCCATAAAAAGCCAAAAGTTGCGAGCATCGAGACTGGGATTCCGACAGCCACCCAAAAGGCAAGCCGCGCATTGAGAAATAAAAATAACGTCGCCAGAACCAAAACCATACCGCCCGCGCCGTTGCCAACCAACACATTGATCCGTTGAGTAATTTTATTGGCGCGGACATCGAAGGTTTTCACCTCGAGACTGGGCGGTAAGGTTGGTTTAATTTTGGCGATGTAATCCTGAACAATTTTTGACGTCTTAATCGAGTCCGAGCTCTCCGTCCGCATGATATTAAGTCGAATTGCGCGGTTCTCGCCCGACCAGCCCGTCCCCTCATTGGCGTCAAAGGTTTCGTGGACATGGGCAACATCGCGCACCAGCAGACGACTACCATCGGGGTCAGCGCGCAACTCAATTTCACCAACATCGCCGGCGTTTAGCGCTAGACCGACAGCCCGCACCTGGCGTTCGATATCGCCTCGCAATACGCCCCCAGGGACGTCGAGGCTCGACTCTGAAATACGCGCCGCGATTTGTCCTACCGTCATATCATAGCGCCGCAATTGTGAGGGGAGGACTTCGACCCAAATCTCTTCATCGCGCAAAGCCTCGAAGGTCACGCGGTCAACGCCCGCCTCAAGCAAGCCGTCGCGAATATCTTTGGCGTAAGACTTAATTGCACGCTCATCAAACGGTCCCGAGACCAAGACGCTAATGACATCTTCATACCAAGAGGTCTGAGCGATAATCGGGCGCTCGCTATCTTTCGGTAATGTGGTGATCTGGTTCACCGCCGCCTCGACTTCCGACTTGGCTTTTTGCATATTGGTGCCGCGTCGGAACTCAACAGTGAGCATCGCAATTCCGCTACGGGCCTTAGAGCTCAGCTCCTTTACCCCTTCAATGAAACGAACTTCGGATTGAATGGTCTCGACAATATTGCGGTCGATATCGCCAGCGGCAGCCCCCGGCCACATCACATTAATAGTAACCGCGTTCATTGTTACCGTCGGGAAAAACTGCGTATTCAGACGGCTCAGCCCAAACAGACCAAAGAAAATAAAGCTAATCAGCAACAAGTTGGAGGCATTGGGATGCCGCGTAAAAAGTTCGATAATAGTGCGCGGACGACGATCGGGTGTCATTCAGCGACCACTTTAACTGCAACATCGACGGCGGCTTCATTGAACCGCGTCAATAGAATTTGCTCGCCCTCTGCGACACCGCTTTGGATCAAAATCGTGTCATCGGTTTCCCCGATAATTTCGACATTCCGCGCTTGCAAATGACCATTGACGATCACAAAAAGTCTTTTATCGCCATAAAGAGCATCGCGGCTGACCTCTACAACATTCTCAACCGTGCCCGCCTCGAGGACAACGTTGACAAAGGCGCCACCGCGTAACGTCGCTGGAATATCACTCAAAATCCGCGCATAAAGGTCAACGCCACGTGTGCTTTGCGAAATCCGGGCGCCGACCTGGGTCAGCTCCGCCAGCAATTCAATTTCTTGTCCGCCAATACGCCATACAACTTTCACTGGCAGTCCAATCAGCGCAGTTTCCGCTTCAATGAAACGTCCATATTGCGCATCCGATAAATTAAATCTTACTTCATAAGCTGTAGCGTCGCTTATTGTCGCGACTTGGTCATTGAGGTTAAGTAACCGTCCCTCGCGCGCGGCAACATTGCTCAAATGCCCAGCAAATGGCGCCCGCACCGTAGTATGCTCGAGATCACGTTTAGCGCGCGCCACCTGAACCTCTAAGCGATCAACTGCCGCTTGTTGCTGGACATAACGCGACTCTGCGATGGTTAATTCGAGCTTACGGTCATCGACATATTTTTGCGCTACGGTTCCCTTCGCAATCAGTTTTTCGGCCCGTTCGTATTCGACCTTTGCCAAATCAAGCGCAACTTTGCGCTCCTTCAACAGAGCCGCGCCTCCGCGCAATTGAGCCGCGGCATCGGCCAGCGCATTTTGATAGTTAAAGGGGTCAATTTGCAAAAGCTCATCTTGTGCCTCAACACGCGCACCCTCTTCAAATTTCGCGCTTGTGGAAATTACCTCTCCAGCAACGAGGGCGCGCAAATTCACTTCTCGACGCGGCGCCAATTCACCAAACGCGGTAAAACTGGGCTTCACGTCTTCAAATTTTACTGTTTGTGCACTGACGGCCCACACGCGCTGCACAGGCTCATAGGGTTTGGTCTGCGGTTTTGTGACCATCAGCAAAATAAACACCAGAACAAACGCGCCGAAAACAGCGGCCGGAGTGAAATAGTGCTGCCGTCGTGCCTGCCCCCATCGCTTTAAGAGCAATTCTCTTAACTTTTGAATTCGTTGATCTTCGAGAAATCTCATTGGCAACACGACCTTCCGCGACCGTCCCAAATTCCAGACCGCCAGCACCCATTAAACGGGACAGCGAGAATTAAACCGTCAAAAAATATACCCTAATCATATAGGAGGCCTCGCCCAAACTCCAATTTTATATTGGGGTCTTAATTTCATATGCCGTGCTACAAAATTCGCAGGTGACCGTAATCGAGGGGTCCTTATTGATGTCGACCCGTTCGTCTTCGGGCAAGCCAGAGAGCATTGCGCTGACGCGGTCTGCCGAGCAGCCACAGCCAAAAGACAGCGATTTGCTATCTAGTAGACGCACCCCGTCTTCGTTAAACAGTCGATAGGCCAAGTCCGCCTCTTCCAGATCGGTATCGAGCATTTCCTCGCTCGAGGCGGTCGATAACAGCAAACCAAGGCGCGTCCAGTCATCTTGCGACAGGCTATGCGCCGCGACGCTAACGTCACGGGCAATTTGTTGCAACATAATACCGCCAGCGCGCCATCCCGTCTCAGAGCCAGGAAGATGCATGGATCCAGCACAGAGCTTCAGATAAGTTGGGATTTGTTCGGAACGCTCAAAATAAGATAATGCGACATCTGCCAGCGTATCGCCCTCAAGCGGCACAATCCCTTGATAGCGCTCCATATCCGGCCCCTGATCCACCGAAAAAGCAACATAGCCCTCTCCGACAAGGCTTGCAAAATTACTGGCTGCGTCAACCGCTGCTGCATCATATTGGGCATAGCCTCGAATACAACCTTCGGAGGTATAGTCGGCCACGAGCATCGAAACCGGACCCTTGCTTTTTGTTTGGATTACGAAACGCCCGTCAAATTTCAGCGCACTGCCCAACAACGCTGCCAACGCCAGCAACTCGCTCAAGAGGCTGGCCACAGCCGGGGGATAATTATGACGTTGAAGAATGTCTGTCGACACGCCATCTAACCGTACCAAACGTCCAGCGACATTAAGATCATTGATCAGAAAAGGAACGACACGATCGCAATAAGACGCCATTACGGGACCTCGCTCAGGCAATAGGTTAGAATTGCTTTTTGCGCATGTAAGCGGTTTTCCGCCTCATCAAAAATCACCGAGTTGGGGCCATCAATCACGGCGGTCGTGACCTCCTTGTCGCGATAGGCTGGCAGACAGTGCATGAAGATCGCGTCATCCGAGAGCGCCATCAGAGCCTCATTAACTTGATATGGAGCAAAGGCAGCGGCACGTGCAGTGGCAGTTTTAGGATCATCACTCATCGACACCCAACAATCGGTCACCAAAGCAGCCGCCCCCAACGCGGCTTCTTTTGGATCTGACGTGCATGTAACCTTAGCGCCAATTTGGTGCGCCCAGTCCAGCACCTCGCGCGGCAGCATAAATTCCTCGGGGACGGCCAAAACCAACTCGAAGTCAAACAATGCGGCGGCATGGACAAAAGAGACCGCAACATTATTGCCATCCCCAAACCAAGCAATTTTCTTCCCTTTGATCGGGCCTTTATGTTCCTCAAAGGTCTGAATATCAGCCATAATTTGGCATGGGTGGCTATGCGCCGTCAGACCATTAATCACAGGTACATCAGCCTGCGCGGCAAATTCCGTCAGCGTGTCATGGGCGCCAGTACGGATCATCACCGCGTCGCAAAAACGTGATACAACGCGAGCCGTATCAGCCACCGTCTCGCCGCGACCCAGCTGACTGTCAGACTGATTCAGAATGATCACTTGCCCACCCAATTGCCGCATCGCCATATCGAAAGACAGACGTGTCCGCGTTGAGGGTTTATCAAAAATCATGGTCAGAATTTTTCCCGCCAAAGGCTGGTCGGGATCGGGCATACCGCGGCTAAAACCAACGCGTTGGGCTTTACGTGCATGCGCAGCATCTAATATTGCCCGTGCCGCCTGCGGCGTTAAATCTGAAAGATCTAGAAAATGCCGGACCATAATCCGTCCTCTCTCTTGGGTTAGGTGTTGCAACTAAACCGCAGCAGTGCAGGCCAGTTCAACAGCCCGTAGCGCGGTTTCCAGTTCAGATTGCTTTACATTTAACGGCGGCAGGAGGCGAACCGTATTATCGCCCGCCGCCACAGTTAAAAGTTTCTGCGCCCGCAAGGCGTCAACAAAGTCCGTATTGGTGACAACGCAATGTAGGCCGATCAGCAAGCCTTCGCCGCGCACACCATCCACTACGTTTGGAAAGGTCTCGCAGAGACGTGCCAAACCTTGCCGCAAAAAGGCAGATTTCTGATGTACCCCATCGAGAAAATCCGGACTCAAGACCTCATCAAGAACCGCGTTCGCGACGGCGGCCGCGAGCGGATTGCCACCAAATGTCGACCCATGCGAGCCCGCAACCATACCTGCCGCGGCAGCTTCGGTCGCTAGGAAAGCACCAATGGGGAAGCCACCCCCCAAGCCTTTGGCGATTGCCATGACATCTGGTTCGACGTTAAACAACTGATGCGCGAACAAAGCGCCGGTCCGCCCAATACCGCACTGCACCTCGTCAAAAGCTAGAAGCAAGCCATGCTGATCGGCCAAAGCGCGCAGGCCTTGCAAAAAAGCTGGCCCAACCGAGCGCGCACCGCCCTCACCTTGCACTGGTTCAATTAAAATCCCCGCCGTCTCATCGTCAATGGCGGCCGCCAACGTATCGAGATCAAGCGCGTCAATTTTGACAAAGCCTGGGAGTGGTGGCCCAAAACCATCAAGATAGGCCGCATTGCCTGTTGCCGCCAAAGCACCATAGGTCCGGCCATGAAAAGCACCGCCAAAGGTTATGATCTTATAACGTTGGGTATTACCGGCAGAGGCATGATATTTCCGAATGGTCTTAAGCATGCCTTCGACTGCCTCGGCGCCCGAGTTACAGAAAAATACACGGTCGGCAAAACTTGCATCACACAAACGGTCGGCGAGCCGTTCCTGGCCGGCGATGCGATATAGATTGGAGACATGCCACAGTTTTTCGGCCTGCTCGACCAAGGCAGCTGTTAACTTTGGATGTGCGTGGCCAAGCGTATTCACAGCAACTCCCGAGCCGAAATCGAGGTAACGCTCCCCACTTTCGGTTTCAAGCCAGCTACCGACCCCTTTGGCAAATTTCAGAGGCAGACGCTTATAGGTTGGCATGACGTGATCTGACACGACGCTTCTCCATCCTGATGCTTATAAAAACGATCACAACTAAAAAAGCCGCCTCTTGTGGCGGCTCGTTCCCTCATAATACCGTTTTTCAAGCTCGAAGCAAGGTTTTGCTAGCTTTTGATACGGTAACCGCGACGTAACATTTCATAGCTGAGAAGCCAAAAAATAACATTGAGTGCCAGCAATGTCAGAACCCCCGCCAACAAATTGCCTTCCGCGTGTCCTGTCAACGCATAGCGAATGCCGTCAATCATATAAAAAAACGGATTAAACTGCGTAAAGCTATGGGCTAGCGGTGGTAATTGTTCAACCGAATAGAAAGTTCCCGATAGAAATGATAAGGGCGTGATAATGAAGTTCGTGATTGTTGCGAGATGATCGAATTTTTCTGCCCAAATACCGCCAATCAAGCCCAACAAGGCCAGCAATAGCGACGCGCTAAAAGCGAAGAAAATTAGCGCCGCAGCACTATGCAATGAAAATGGCACAAACCACACCATGCCCAAAAACGTGCCCAAGCCAACAAAGATACCGCGTGTCAGACCGCCCATAGCAATGCCGAAAACAAGTTCACCTGGCGACAAAGGCGGCATTAAAATATCGACAATATTGCCCTGTACTTTCGCGACCAAAAGCGACGACGAGCTATTGGCAAAGGCATTTTGCACAATCGCCATCATGATGAGGCCAGGCGCTAGAAACTGCGCGAATGGAATACCGTTAATGTCGGGGCGCAGACCACCAAGGGCGACCGAGAAAATCGCGAGAAATAGAAGCGTCGTGATAATCGGGGCGGCCAGCGTTTGCATCGCGACTTTCCAAAACCGCAATACTTCCTTTACATAGAGCGTCCAAACCCCCATCCAGTTAATGGCGCCGAATTGCCGCTGACCGAAACTCGCATAAGGACGCGTATCGGCTACGTTGTCGGGACTGGGGGGCATATGATCCATGACAGCAAATTAGACATATTTGTTACGAGCGCAAGCGCTTGGTTAGCTGCCGCGAAGCCATTTTGGGGCGTTTATCAGGGGAAAACTGCTCGATATTGTGGATAATAACGCTCCCGCATCTGGTCATGATGTCCCTATATCTCGTAGATTAACTTCACTTAGCCACTATATGTGGAAGAAAAATCGTTGGAGGTTAATATGTCTTGGACAGATGAACGGGTAGAATTACTGCGTAAATTATGGACTGAAGGGCTCAGCGCCAGTCAAATTGCGCGGCAAATGGGGGGCGTCACGCGGAACGCTGTAATCGGCAAAGTACACCGCCTCGGTTTATCTGGTCGGGCAACGCCAGCACGGGTCACGACGGCGCGCGTCGGATCGCAATCCCGCCTCAAAAGTAGCGAGGCAGTAGAAGCAACCGCAAGTTACACGCGCGATAGTCTGGAAAACTATAAAGAGCCACTCGCGCCACCGCAGCCGATTTTGAGCCCCGAAGAACGCGCCAGCGTATTGCACCTTAATGAGCATACCTGCAAATGGCCGATCGGCGACCCAGGGCAGAGAGATTTTCATTTCTGTGGGGCGCGCGCGCGACACGGTAGTCCTTACTGCCCAACGCACGCGGCACTCGCCTATCAACCGCTCGATCGTCGGCGGCGTAAGCTGGCTGACGGCAGAGCGTAGGCTTGCAGCACGTGACAACCTATTTTGCAAATAAAATCTGCGTCGTGACGGGAGCTGGCTCCGGCATAGGCCGTGCCACGGCGCTCGAACTTGCCCGCAATGGCGTAGCACATTTGGTCATGGCCGATATTAATCGCGAAAATCTCGAGGCCACACAAGAGCTGGTTCGTGAGGCGGGAGCAGCCGCCAATATTGTTCAGCTCGACGTCTCCAACCGTGAGGCCATGTATGACCTAGCGCAACAGACGCTAGAGTCGCATGGGCGGGTTGATTTTGTCCTCAATAATGCTGGCATCGCTAATATTGCACCCGTTGAGAGCTTGGCAATTGAGGATTTTGAGCGCGTTATGAATGTCGACTTTTGGGGCGTTGTACACGGCACGCAAGCCTTTTTGCCTGCGATGATCCAGCGAGACTTCGGCCATATCGCCAATATCTCTTCTATATTTGGCTTCATCGGCGTGCCCAATCAAGGCGCTTATAATTCGGCCAAGTTTGCCGTCCATGGCTTTACCGAGGCGTTGCGACAAGAAATGTATGGTACGGGCGTTAAAATTAGCTGCGTCCATCCGGGTGGGATTGATACCCCGATCGCCCGCAATGCGATTTTACCGCAAGGCGAGGACACTGCGGAACGCCGCGAGGAAATTGCAGCAAGTTTCAAAAGCATGGTGAAATCAACCCCCATTCAAGCCGCACAAACAATTTTGAAGGGTGTTGAAAAAGGCAAAGCCCGGATCTTGATCGGTCGCGATGCACATATGGTCGACATAATCCGGCGGATTTTTCCAACCCGTTATGGCGATATCTTAGGTTTCCGCGACGTCACTGATGTTTGAGGCGCAAGAATTTTAGGAGCGCGTATAACTTTTTTACAATTTACTTGATATTGATAATCATTCTCAATATATATCCTATGAATGGCTTCGCACGTGCCAGAACACTAATAGGATGAAATAATGCGCCTCGCCCGCCTCGTACTCACCCAAAGCCGGAGTATCAAATTATTTGCTAGTCTTTTGCTCGTCGTCGCCCTCGCCGTGCCAAAGGCTGTATCGGCCGAAACGGTCAATATCTACTCGTATCGCCAGCCCTTCCTCCTAGCGCCTTTACTTGAGAAATTTACCCAAGAAACTGGTATTGAAACGCAAGTGATCTTCGCCAAATCCGGCCTGATTGAACGACTTGCCAATGAGGGGGCCTATAGCCCCGCCGACTTGGTTTTGACCTCCGATTTCGCTAATTTGATAAAAGCAAGTGCCTATGCTCAGCCCGTTCAATCTGCCGCCCTCGAAAATAATATTCCGGCTTCGGCGCGTGATCCGGAGGGGCGTTGGTTCGGCCTGACATGGCGGGCGCGAATTGCTTATGCCAGCCGCGAACGGGTCACGCAGGAAGCGCTGAGCTATGCCGATCTGACACAGCCCGAATGGCGCGGACGCATCTGCATTCGGGACGGCCAACACCCCTACAATATTGCGCTATTCGCGGCCATGATCGCGCATCACGGCGAGGACTGGACACGCGATTGGCTAACCGCCCTGAAAAAAAACCTAGCGCTCAAACCTGCCGGCAATGATCGCGCCCAAGTGCGCAATATTTATGCTGGCATTTGCGACATCGCCATTGGCAATACCTATTACATGGGTGCTATGGAAAATAATAACGAAGAACCCGAGCAGAAATTATGGGCGGCGTCAGTGCGTCTGATCTTTCCTGATATCGATGCTGGCAAAGTTCACGCCAATGTCTCAGGTGTCGTGCTGGCAGCGCATGCCCCGCACGCCGAAGCAGCCATCAAGCTGATGGAATTTCTGGCATCGCAGGATGCGCAAGAAATTTATGCCGCGGCCAATTACGAATACCCCGTCAATCCATCGGTAGCGGTAGCGCCGCATGTCGCAAATTGGGGCCTTTTCAATCCCGATACAATGCCGTTGTCTGAGATCAATGGCTTTATTGAAGTTGCCAGCCGCTTGGTTGATGAAGTCGATTTCAACGCTGGGCCGGACAAATAAAAATCCCCCGGGCGGGAGGGAACCCGGGGGATTGGAAGCGCAGTCGGGGGATTAACTGCGCGCGCTTAGCAAACGCTAAACATTGGTGAATTCGGGATAGGCTTCCATTCCGAGTTCTGATTTATCGAGACCGGCAATTTCATCTTCTTCCGATACCCGAATGCCAGTGACAACTTTCAGGACGAACCAGACGATTGTGCTGGTGACAATAACAAAGGCACCAATCGCGGTGACGCCCAGGATTTGGCTATTAAATGTCACTTCCGAATTCGTCAGCGGAACAGCCAGCGTACCCCAAATACCGCAGACCAAGTGAGCTGGGATTGCACCGACCACATCGTCGATCTTCAGCTTGTCAAGCGCTATGACAGCAAGTGGGATCAAGATACCACCGACACCACCGATCAAAATCGCTTGCAAGCCAGTTGGAGCGAGCGGTTCAGCTGTGATCGACACCAAGCCACCAATGGCGCCATTGAGGACGATCGTTAGGTCCGCTTTGCCAAACACCAGCTGGGTGAAGATCAGAGCCGCAACAACGCCGCCAGCCGCTGCCATGTTGGTATTGATGAAGATTTGCGCCACATCGATGGCATTTGCAGCCGAGCCGAGGGCCAATTGCGATCCACCGTTAAAGCCAAACCAACCGAGCCATAGGATGAAGGTCCCGAGGGTTGCTAGCGGCATTGATGAGCCAGGCATGGGTATGCTCCCATTGGCGGTAAAACGGCCTTTGCGTGCGCCGAGGATAAGCGCCCCAGTGAGAGCAGCCCAACCACCTACTGAGTGAACGAGGGTGGAACCCGCGAAATCAGAAAAGCCTGCTTCGCTCAACCATCCACCGCCCCATTGCCATCCGCCTTGGATCGGATAAATCAAACCCGTCAGCACGATGACAAAAATCAGGAATGGCCACAATTTGATGCGTTCAGCCAGCGTGCCTGAAACAATCGACGCGGCAGTCGCAACAAACACCATTTGGAAATACCAGTCGGAACTTGGGGCATAAGTATCACCTTCCCCAAAGTCAGGGGTTTCGCCCAAATAAGCCGTATTATCAGGGGCCCAGATCGAGAAGCTGCCGATATAGCCGCCTTCGTCAATGCCGTACATCAGCTGATAGCCGACAATGTAGAACATGATCCCGGCAATCGAATAAATGGCAATATTTTTTAGGCATATTGTGGCGACGTTTTTCGATCGTACCATGCCGGATTCGAGCATGGCAAAACCGGCAGCCATCCACATGACCAAAAAGCCCATAACGAGGAATAAGAGAGTATTAAAGACAAATGCAGTTTCGCCTTCCACAGCGGCATTTGCCGGACCCGCCACCAACGCACCGAGGAGCGCGAGGGGCGTAATTTTTTGCATTAACTTAAACATGGAGAGCTCCTTTAGCTTCAAAAATCTTTAGAGCGCAGCATCGCCCGTTTCGGCCGTCCGGATACGGGTCGCCGCTTCAACAGGTATGACGAAAATTTTACCGTCGCCGATCTTATCGGTTTTGGCCGCCGCCATAATGGCATCGTGAACCTCATCGACCTTGTCATCAGCAACTACGAGCTCGAGGCGAACCTTGGGCAGAAAGTTGACGGCATATTCGGCGCCGCGATAAATCTCAGTTTGTCCCTTTTGCCGACCATACCCTTTCACTTCGCTCACCGTGAGGCCTTCAACGCCAACTGCCGTTAAGGCTTCACGCACAGGATCAAGCTTGAACGGCTTGATAATCGCAACAATCATTTTCATGTTTGGATCCTTTCCTTGGGAGGGGTAACCGCTTCGATTACCCCTCAGATTAAGTGTCCTTTTTGCCGCCCGTCAGAATGAGAACCCGTAAGCGAGCACGACTTTGGTGTCGTCATCTGTGGTTACATCTTCTGTACCGATAAAGCTTAGGCTGAAATCACCTTTGGCGAGTGTCAGGCTGTAATCGGTTTGCTCGGGCGAGGCTTCGATGTCGTAATAGCCATAGTGCAGGCTGGCAGTAAATTCTTCGGTAATCGGGATCTCGTAATCCACCGACAGATAGTTACTGTCATTGGCATAACTATCGGCGCTTTCGTCGACCTGATAACTATAGGTCACTGAGAGGGGGCCGTAACCGAGCGAGGCATAGACTTCGCCAAAGTCATAATCTGATGTACCGGCATCGGGGTATAGATAAGCGATATAGCCGACATCATAGCTAAGACCGCTTGCCAATTCGCCCGCGAACCCAGCATAGAGATCAAGCTCGTAGCTCGCTGCATCGCCAAAATCAATATTTGACGCCCAGGTCCCGGCATAGAAACCAGATTCCGTTGAGAGGTCGAACCCACCGCTTACGGCGGCGGCATCATCGGTCTGCGTCATACCCCGCCATATATAATTGCTTGATACAGCAGCATTACCTTCAACCTCGATCGCTAAGCTCGGTGCAGTCATCGCCATCAAGCAAGACCCCGCCAGTAATCCATTACGTAAGAATTTTAAGCTCCGTTGTGACATGTGTTTACTCCTTCTCTACAACCAGTCACGAAACTAGATACAGGAGGTGTGCCAACTTTTACTGGCGTCATTTCGACCAAATTTAGAGATTATCCGCGCTTTAATTGCCTATTAATTAATCATAAATGTTCTTTGAAAATATTAATGCCTATTAATTAATCATATAAATTAAAAACAGGCAATCTGACGCAATTGCATCTGCTGTTAAAAGAAGGCACAGTCAAGCATCAATAAGTAATGCAAAACGGAGATGCACTATGAGCGAAGAAGTTCTGATTAGCCGTGATAACGGGGTGATGACCATCACCATGAACCGGCCAGAAGCCAAAAATGCCATGAATAAGAATATGTCTGAATTAATTGCCGCGGCGCTTGACGAGCTTGACGCCAGCAATGAGCTTCGGGTTGCTGTTATCACTGGCGCTGGAGGCACCTTCTGCTCAGGCATGGACCTAAAAGGCTTTTTGGCTGGCGAAACCCCCTCTGTTAAAGGTCGTGGTTTTGGTGGCCTAACCGAAGCACCTCCGGCTAAGCCGCTTATCGCAGCCATTGAAGGCTATGCATTGGCCGGCGGCTTCGAATTGGCCATTGCCTGTGATCTCATTGTCGCCGCGTCGACATCAAAATTCGGTATTCCGGAAGTTAAGCGTAGTTTGGTCGCAGGCGCCGGCGGTCTAATTCGCCTGCCCGATCAGGTTGCCCCGCGCCTGGCCATGGAGCTAGCGCTGACAGGTGACTTCATCACAGCCCAGCGGGCCTATGAGATCAATCTCATCAACCAAGTCGTTGATGAAGGCAAAGCGCTCGACGCTGCTATCGAACTTGCAGGCCGCATTGCTGCCAATGGCCCACTTGCGGTGGCTGCATCGAAAAAAATTATCCAAGACTATGCCAGCTGGCCACATGATCAGCGTTGGGCCGAGCAGGGCAAAATCATGGGGCCCGTTTTCACATCCGAAGACGCCCGCGAGGGAGCGACCGCTTTTGCCGAAAAACGGGCTCCCGTCTGGAAAGGCAAATAAGTTAAACGAGAAACTCAGCAAACTGGCTGAGAACAATCGTTAAGGTGACCGCGGAGGCGCCGGTAGATAAGACAATAATACTGGACGCCTCCTCGGACGCCGCATGATAGGTTTCGGCAAAAATATTCGTAAATAAGCCAGACGGCATCGCCGCCAGCACTGTCATCACCGCCACCCAGAGATCGGGCAGACCAAGCACATAGCGCCCTACACAATAGGTCAAAAGTGGCTGTAGGATAATTTTTAGCACCGCCACACATAGCGCTATATTAATCGCACTGCGGACCCGCACCCGCGCCAGAATAGCCCCGGTCATCACCAGCGCGACAGGGATCGTCGAATCGCCAAGCAGGCTGAGGAAGCGATCGACGAAAGGTGTGAAGGTAAAGCCGACGGCGCCGTAGCTGACGCCGATAATAATTGCCAGCAATACATTTTGTCGCGCCAATGAGCCAATCGTGGCCCGCCATAACATCGACCAATCGAGCCCGCGCGGTTGGCTCAACTCCATACATAAAGTCATAAAGGTTAAAAAATACAGGCCGTGAAAGGCTAGGATAAGAAACAGCGGTGCTTCCGCCTTCGAGCCGAAGGCCGTTAAAATGACTGGAATGCCCAACATAATCGTGTTTGAAAAGCTACTGCCAAAACCAATGACGAAGCCGTCTTGATGGCTGTAGCCGCGCCCCCAGAGACGGGCCAAAGCATAGCCGAGAAAAAAAATTGGAAGCATCGAGCAGTAATAGCCAAGCCACAGCCCCCAAGGCGGCTCATCGGGAAATGGCGTCATTGCCGTGTTCCGAAATAGCAAAGCCGGCGCCGCAATCTGCATGACATAGCGGTTTAAAACTTGGGGAAACTGTTCTGACACCCAATCAAGCTTCACCACGATTAAACCCGTGGCGATCAACATCATAATCGGGAGAACGGCAGAAAGCGCGATCAGCATGGCACATCCTTTTCTTCAGACATTAATCATAGTTTGACGGATAGGCCAAGGGGCCTATCTCGACACGATGGTCCACCTCATGCGAAAAACTTTTTCTGACCGCGACGAGCTCGTAGCCTATTTACGCGATCAAGTGCACCCCGCCAGCGATGAGACGGCGTCGCCGATCCGTGGCGGCCTGGCGCCCATCGCACGCCGCTGCGACGAACTCGATGTCGTGCGCTATGGGGCAACGCGCAATCACCTTGACGGCGCGGTAACACAGCTATCTCCTTACATCCGGCACGGTCTATTAACGCTCAATGCCTTGCGCAACCAAGCCCTCGACCAAGTCGGCGCCGCCCGCGCGGAGGGGTTTGTTCGGCAACTCGCCTGGCGTGATTTTTGGCAACAACTTTACACGGCATCGCCAGAGCTCGTGTGGCAGGATATAGAACCCTATAAAACAGGCTTCGAACCGTCGGACTACGATGCTGAATTACCGGACGATATTGCTTTTGGGCGAACTGGCATCGCTGTGATCGACCAATTTATCGCAACATTGCTTGAGACCGGATATTTGCATAATCACATACGCCTCTATCTGGCATCCTATATCGTGCATTGGCGGCAGATCAAATGGCAAGCCGGCGCAAAATGGTTTCTCTATCATTTGCTGGATGCCGATCCCGCGAGCAATAATTTTTCCTGGCAGTGGGTCGCCAGCACCTTTGCGAACAAGCCATATATTTTTAACCTCGATAATATGCGTAAATTTGCTAGCGCCGACCTGGATCTCGATTGTCCGAGCAATGCAATATTCGATGAGAGTTACGACACGTTACAAGCGCGGCTATTTCCCAATCTGCCAGCAGAGGCTGCGTCATGACCCGTTTACTGTGGCTCCACGAAGACGTTTTACGCCTTCCCGTTGACTTGCCCGAAGCACAGGACATGCGCGCTGTTTTTATTTGGGACGAAGCGTTTTTAGCGCAACAGCTCTATAGTCTTAAACGACGCGTCTTTCTTTATGAATGTTTACTAGATTTGCCGATTGATATTATTTCCGGCGCACGCCGCCCAACGCTCGAGACGATGATGCAACAGGCAAACCAAGTGGTGACATGGAAAGCACAGAACCCAGAGACCCGAGCGCTGATAGCATCACTGGCAAAAGACTACTCCCTTACGGTAATAGACCCGGAGCCCTTTATTCATCCCGTCGATACAGACAGCAAGACGCCACCACGCCGGTTCTTTAAATACTGGAAAAATGTTTCTCCCCGCGCGCTGGCTAAGGATGGTCGCGTCGGCACCTAATCAATCGGCGTCAGCGACATTTTTGGCGTGCTTTCACTTAATGCATTCTCGATGGCACGCCGCATTTTACCCGAGGCCGGATTTGTCATCGACGAAAACCAATCGATCAGAGCGCCATCACGCCCCACGAGATATTTATGGAAATTCCACTTTGGACGAGCGCTTTCGCCGAGTACCTCACGTGCCCAAAGGTAAAAGGGGTGCGCGCGATCGCCAACAACCACGACTTTCTCAGTCATCGGGAAATCAATATTAAAATTGGTTTCGCAAAAGCTTTTAATATCGGAATTACTGCCAGGTTCTTGCGAGCCAAAATCATTACTCGGCACGCCGACGACAACAAGCCCTCTGTCGCGATACATTTCCCACACGGCTTGCAGGTCTTCATATTGCCCGGTGAAGCCACATTGCGACGCTGTGTTGACAAGCAAAATGACCTTACCCTTGTAGCTGTCTAAGGTCAGCTCGCCACCATCAATCGAAGGAAATGCGTAATCATAGGCGCGCGATGCAGCTTGCGCCACATGTGGCAAAAGCAGGAAAATCACAGCCATAAAAAAACGTGTCATCGCGCTAACCCCGTCGGCGCCGCTTGCGCCTATCATCTCATTCACCTCAGACATAAGGCCTTTTCAGCAAAGCGACAAGTCGATTACAGAGCGAGCGCCAGACGTTGCCACATCCAAAACGCCGCTACCAGCCCAGCAGCCCAAGCAATCTGCGGCATCGACGGTAGCGGCAAACGCAGCGTTAGAAGGAGGCGATGTATGATAAAAAGCGTAACAATAAAGGCTAGCTGCCCAATCTCGACACCAATATTAAAGGCCCCGAGAGCCAAGACTGTTTGGCCTTCGGGCAAGCCGATATCGCGCAGCACAGTCGCAAAACCAAATCCGTGCAATAAGCCAAAGGCAGCACTAATCGAAAAAGGATAGCGCCACATCAAAGTCTGTCGATCAGCGCGGATCAGCTCGGCGGCCATAAAAACAATACTTAGCGCAATGCTGGCTTCGACCGCAGCGACTGATAAGCGAACCATGCCGAGGCTGGCCAGCGCCAAAGTGACCGAATGGGCCAGCGTGAAACCCGTAATGGTTATAATCAGGCGCTGGCGGGCGATGAAACATAGCAAGGTGATGAATAGTAAATGATCGAAGCCCGAGAGAATATGAAAGATGCCGAGCTGACCATAGCGCAGAGCATTGGCGCCAGGTGATGAACCGGTGGTTAACGCCCACTCGGTTTGTTGGGGCGGGATCACGACAACC
>CBFHZM010000002.1:0-63516 GCA_965660195.1 Alphaproteobacteria bacterium | reverse complement strand
TTATTGACGGTATCGACGGACTATGTGCCGGGCTAGCCCTTCTAACGCTAACCCATGCCAATCTGGCATTCAACCTGCTCTACGGAAATGCTCCAGTCGATTACGTAATTTGGTCGACCTTGATTTCGGGTGCCTTGGTTGGTTTTTTACTCTTTAATTTGCAAGTTTTTAATGGCAGAAAAATTTTTCTCGGCGATAGCGGTTCAATGTTGATCGGACTGTTCATCGCGGTGACGATAATCGTCGCCACGCAAGGGGTCGATAGATTGCCAAACATGCAAACCATTCCCGCCAGCCTAGCCCTATGGCTCATTGCTATGCCACTTACTGACATAGCAAGCATCATTGTCCGACGATTAGCGAACGGAAGGTCTCCCATGGCCCCTGATAGAACGCATTTACATCACAAAATAATGGATATGGGATTTTCACCGCGTCGCACACTGCTGGTAATGGTTTTATCGTCTGTGGGTGCATTTTGGATTGGTTACCTTACGACGACACGATATGGCGAAGCTGCTAGCATTGCAGTCTTTATTGGCTTCGTTCCATCCTACTATTTTGTGATCAGCTTCCTGAGAAGGCGCATGAAAAAAGCGCATTGAAAACATCCGGCTATCCAGTGGTCAAACTATTTCGCGTATTTTTACCCAAAGCCAAAAAAAACACACTACCAGATGAAATAATGCTAGCTTGCTCTGTAAATTTGGGTGGTGCACTCCCGCGCGTATGTAATTAGGTGACCGTCAATGAACTTGAAGCTTGTCATTCCCGCTATTGTCTCTAGCCTTGCGCTCCTTTCCTTGCCCGTCGCGGCAGCAGATAAAGCCGAGATTGAAGCTGACCGCTTAAGCTTTGATCAATCGGGCGACATCGCGCTGGCCGATGGAAATGTGACCATTCTTTACCAGGGCAATGTCATGGACGCGGATCAAGTGCAATGGAACCAGCCCGACGATATCATTGATGCGCTTGGCAATATTAAGGTCGTCATGTCCGACGGCACAGTCATCTATAGCGATAAAGCGCAGCTCAGAAATAGTATGCAAGACGGCACATTTGAGCCCTTGCGCGTCGAGCTGCCAGATGAGGCTTATGCCACAGCGCCTTTTGGCGAACGCATTGGCGGCACCAAAATGAAACTGAAAAAGGCGAAATACACATCGTGTAAACCATGTGCAGATCCTAATAAGGCGCCGCTTTGGCGCATGTCGTCCCGCGATACAACGATTGACGACACAGCCCAGACAGTCAGCTATTGGCACAATACGCTAGATATTTACGGTCTACCGGTTTTTTACCTCCCCTATTTCCAGCACCCCACGCCTGAGGTGAAGAAGAAATCCG
Organism: Alphaproteobacteria bacterium; assembly: GCA_965660195.1. Classification (GTDB taxonomy): domain Bacteria; phylum Pseudomonadota; class Alphaproteobacteria; order RS24; family RS24; genus JAYODZ01. Next base: position 62,169 of record CBFHZM010000002.1, on the reverse strand, counting down.
GCTTTTTACCGCCAATGATCGGACAAGATGGGCGGCTGGGCGCCAATATTGTGGCGCCCTATTTTTGGAACATTGCGCCAAATTATGATGCCACCATCACGCCGAAAGTTACAACCGATGAAGGGGTTATCCTGACCATTGACTGGCGGCACTTAACACCAAACGGGCATTATGACATGACCCTGATTGGTAACGAGCCAGACGATCAATTGGCCACCATTGATGGCGAAAACAGCTTTCGCGGTGGCGTTATTGCCAAAGGTGAATTTGCTTTTGACACATGGTCGATGAAATTCGATGTTCTCGAGCCAACAGACGATCTGTTTTTCGATCGCTACCGTATTAGTGATGAAACCACGCTGACGAGCAATGTCCAGCTCAAAACCCGCTACGACCGCGGCGATATTACGCTCGACATGTATTCCTACCGTTATGTCACGGAAAACTACGCCTATAGCACGGTGCATAAGGCGCTGCCGCTGATCACCCATAGCCATAAATTCGACATGGAGCCATTGGGCGGCAAATTATCCATGACTAACCAAATCGTTCATTCAATCCGCGATTTCGGTGCGGACCTGACCGAGCTACGATCGAAGTTGAGTTGGGAAAAAGAGCACACCGACCAAAATGGTTTTGTCTGGAGCTTCTCCAACGAAACGCAAATGGATGGCTTCAGCTACAAAACCAAAGCCTCCGACAGCAATCGCCAGCTCACCAAGGATGAAACCTATGCCTCTAACGTCACCGCGCTCGGTGTGGACTATCCTCTGATTAAATTTGGCGAGACCACGACCCAGCGACTGACGCCCAAAATGCAAATCATCGGCGCCGCCAATGACCGCAATTTCCGGTCACAATTCTTGCGCAGTGGCGCGAGCTACGACCTCGATACGGCCTACCTCTTTAGCGTCAACACACCCGGCCTCGAAACCAGTCGCGCCAATTACGGGCTTGCTTACGAGGTCGATCACACCAATGGCATGCGCGCCGAGTTGTTTGCAGGCCAGTCTTACAATCTCGACGTAAATAACCTCGCCGCATCCTCGGGCTATGGCGACAACGAGTCTAACTTCGTCACCCAAGCCAAATTTAACTATGGCCCGCTGGACCTGCAGTCCAATCTGCGTCTCGACCAAAATGGCGGCACTGTGTTGCGTAATCAAAGCCGCATTGGGCTTGCTTTCGCGCGAGCACGCCTGTCGACGCATTACAGTTTCTACGAACGCGGCCAAATCGGTGATCGCCTCGAGGAAGTCTCCTATTTCGGAGAGTATAACCTTACAGATTATTGGAGCCTTGTTGGAAGCCGTCGCGAGAATTTGCGCTCTGGCAAAGCCGTCAATCAAGCGTTGGCGTTGCGGTATGGCGATGAGTGCACCCTGTTTGAAATTAAGTATAGCAAAGACAATGCTCAGATCGGTGATCTCAAGCCATCGAGCTCGATTAACTTCCTATTTACCTTGCGGACCTTCGGCAATTCTAACTGGAAATAGCCGGGTCAAGTCGCGGCAAAATATCAAAGGCTGGCTCTTCGTAGGGATGCGCGGCGCGCAAGGCGGCGATGACTTGGCCCAGCCGTTCAAGCGGTACCAGCATTTCGACACGGTATTCGGCAATTTGGCTTAGCCTATTGGCTTGCCCGATATGCGGGTTCGCAGCACCACTGGGGCGAAACTGCCCACCCCCCAAAACTTCAAAAGCACACATGTCATAGACCCCCTGCTCGCCCGCACCAGCGGCAAACAAGGCCTCTTTAACCGCTTGTTTGTGTGTCTCGGGGACATAGACAACTAGCTTCACCTCTGAGGCCAGCGGCATAGAGATCATTGGATTTGACATCGCGTCTCCGATAATGTTCCTAGCATCAGGACTAACAAAACCCAATTTACCAGGAGGCGCAATATGCCGTGGTGGCTTTATCTTGCGATTGCAATTATCGGGGAGGTGATTGCGACCACGCATCTCAAATTATCCGACGGTTTTACCCGCCCCATCCCCATCCTTATCATGGTGGTGAGCTTCGTAATCGCCTTTTGGTCGCTCTCGATTGTTGTGCGCATAGTCCCGATCGGTTTAATCTATGCCATCTGGTCGGGCGTAGGCATTGTCCTCATCGCCCTTGTCGGCCGCATACTATTTGATCAGAAAATCGATATCGCTGGCCTCCTTGGCATAGCCCTGATCGTCATGGGCGTGATTGTTATTGGTGTTTTCTCACACAATATGGACCAACCGTCTTAATATAAAATTGTTGCTCACTCGAAAATTTCATCGAGCCGCAACACCTCATAAGCAGGCCCCACCCCTGCGGCTCGCGCCGCAAGCTTCTTAGCAACCGTCTCACCCGGAATAGGACGATAGGCCCGCAGCGGGGGTAAGAGGGTCAACAACGGCAAAATAAAACTGCCGATCTTCTCGCCAACGCGCAAATGATCACGGGGGCCGAGCAAGAGCGAGGGCTGTAAAATCGTCACACGGTCAAAACCCAAATTTGTAATATGCTCTTCGAGGGCGCCCTTCATCTGCAAATACGGATTTTTAGACGTGGCATCAGCACCGCTTGAGGAGACAAGACAATAATGTTTAACCCCTTGCGCCTTAGCGATTTCCGCCGCCTGCAATTGATAGTCGACATCAACACGTCGCTGCGCCGCTAATGATCCAGCGCGGCGGCGCGTCGTACCTAGACAGGAAAACAAGATATCACCGACAAAGTAATCCGCCGCCTCCGAAAGGCGGTCAAAATCTATCACATGATTATCGCTAATATCCTGCCACGCGGGCTTGCGGGTCAACGTCACGGGGCGAGCAAAGCCCTGATCGGCGGCAAGGGTTTGCATCAAGGCACCACCTACCAAGCCGGTTGCACCGAGAATAATCGATCTTAGTTGTGCCATGCTCAACCCCCAGAAAGCCTAAGCCTTTAAACATTTGCTTCCTTCATGGAAACAAGCAAAACTACCACACAAATATGGTGGGGTGTATAGCTTAACCTGGAATTAATATAAGAGGAGCATCTGACATGCATGGCACACAAGTTTTTTCAACAATCACCAAAGAAGGCGAGCTCAAGCTTGAGCTCCGCGATGTCGAAATTGCGACGCCGAAGCCGCATGAGGTTATTGTTGAAATAGATGCTGCACCCATCAACCCATCCGACATGTGGGTTCTGTTTGGCCCAGCGGGCATGAAGGGGGCAAATTATGATGCCACTGCGCGTTGCTTGACAGCGCCGATAGCGCCAGCATTTTTAGCCGGAGCGACGGCACGGCTCGGCAAAACCATTTCTGTCGGGAACGAGGGGGCTGGCAAGGTTATCGCGGCAGGGGATGCACCTGAAGCGCAAGCCTTGCTCGGGAAAACCGTCGCTATTTTAACCCGCGCTTGTTACGCCCAGTATAATGTGGTCGCAGCCTCCGATTGCCTCGTGCATCATGACGCTACGACCAGCGTTGAGGCCGCTTCATCGTTCGTTAACCCGCTGACAGTTCTAACCTTCCTGGAAACTATGAAGCGAGAGAATCACAGCGCCTTGGTGCATTCAGCCGCCGCCTCCAATCTCGGGCAGATGCTGGTTCGCCTCTGCCAAAAAGATAATGTCCCCTTGGTCAATATCGTCCGCAAGCCCGAGCAAAAAGAGTTACTCCTCAAGCTCGGTGCGGATCACGTCGTGAATAGCAGTGATGACGATTACATGGTGCAACTTGAAGCGGCCATTGAAGCCACGGGTGCTATGATGGGCTTTGACGCTACAGGCGGCGGACACTTAGCCAGCGACATGCTTACCGCGATGGAGCGCATTGCGATTAAAGATCCCGCCAATCTCGATGCTTATGGCTCGATCATTCATAAGCAGGTCTACCTCTATGGTAATCTGGAGTTAACCCCAACAACGCTCAACCGCGCCTATGGGATGAATTGGAGCATTGGCGGCTGGCTGTTGATGATCCAGCTCGGCAAATATGGCGCCGAATGTGCCGCCAGCCTACGCCAACGCGTCGCTGATGAGATCAAAACCACCTTTGCAAGCACATATACGGCTGAGCTGTCGCTCATCGAGATGTTACAACCAGAGACAATTGCCGCCTATTTACCAAAACATACGGGCGAGAAATTTCTCGTACGCCCTCAGCGAGGTTAATTTACTCGGCCGCTCGATGCGCGGGCATATCTTTTAACCCCAGGCGGGCAAATAAGGCTTCGTCTTTTTCGAGCTCAGGATTGGGCGCCGTTAGCAATGCCTCGCCAATAAAGATCGAATTGGCGCCAGCGAAGAAGCACAGAGCCTGCATCTCGTCGCTCATCCATTCACGGCCAGCCGATAGACGAACCACCGAACGCGGAAGCGTAATCCGCGCAACGGCGATACAGCGAGCAAAATCCAAGGGGTCGATCTTACCCTCTTTGGCCAGCGGCGTGCCAGGGATTGGGATCAGCTTATTGATCGGTACGCTCTCAGGCTGCGGCGTGAGATTGGCCAGAGTGCGTAACATGCTGGCGCGGTCGCGCACCGTCTCACCCAAGCCCAAAATGCCCCCCGCGCAAACTTTAATACCCGCCTGTTGCACTTTTTTAATTGTGTCAAGGCGATCATCATAAGTCCGAGTGGTGATAACTTCGGCGTAATATTCCTCAGATGTATCGACGTTGTGATTGTAGTAGTCGAGGCCAGCCTGCTTCAGCCGCTGGGCCTGTTCATCGGTCAGCATCCCCAGCGTCATGCAGCTTTCCATACCGAGATCGCTGACCACGCCGATCATTTCAGCAATCGCATCAACATCGCGGTCCTTGAGCGAGCGCCACGCTGCCCCCATGCAATAGCGGCTCGCGCCGGCCGCTTTGGCGCGTGCAGCACCCGACCGCACAGCCTCAATATCAACCAATTTACTGGCCGCAATTCCAGTTTCAAATTTGGCACTTTGACTACAATAACCGCAATCCTCCGGACAGCCCCCTGTCTTGACGGATAGCAAGGTGCTCTTTTGCACTTCATTGGCATCGAAATTGGCGCGGTGTACGCTATGAGCCACAAACAGTAAGTCATTAAACGGTAGGTCAAACAGAGCTTCAATTTCGGCTAAGTTCCAATCAGCGCGTGGCGCGAGATAGTTTTTAACATCTTGGATTTCAGGCATTTTTCTGTCTCCGAATTCTTATTGTTGCCCCTGATGTTTAAGCTAGCCCAATGTCACTGAGGCTGGCGAAATAAAAAGGACCGTGGCACGATCGTGACATTACAGAGGTTTCTCCGAATTTTCCAGTGGGGGAAGAGGAAATGAACGAAAACATGGACCAAGAGTTGCACGAGCATCTGCAAATCGAAAAAATTCGGCGGATGCGGCTCGAATATTCATACTATATGGATGTCCGCGATCTCGATCGCGTTGCCAATCTCTATACCGAGGATGCCTTATGCGAGTTCGGGCCCTATGGTAGCTGGCAAGGGCGTGACACAATTCTGGCTAATTTCAAGCAGGTTTTCGTTGGTGACTTGGGACCAAAATTTTCCTCGCTGCATTACAACACCAATCATCTGGTCTGGCTCGACAGCGATAGCGAGGCGCGCGGCGTCTGCTACCTACTTGATATTGAGACCTTCCGCGCACCCGACAGCAACTCGATCCTTTGGCACGCGCTTTATGACGAGGACTATATCAAGCAAGACGGCATCTGGAGAATCAAACGCTCGTCGCTACAATTCTTTTGGCCCGAGCGCCACGCCGATGAAGCCCGCATCGCAGCGCATCGCTAGAGGGGTAAAGAGATGAGTAAAGTTAAACATACAAAACCGCATATTGTTGTTTTGGGCACGGGCGGCGCGGGCTTAACGGCGGCGCTCGCAGCCCATGAAGCTGGTGCCGAAGTATCGATTTATGAAAAACACGAGAAAGTGGGCGGCACAACAGCATGGTCGGGCGGAATGTTATGGATACCAAACAATCATCATGAGCAAGAACTGGGGATTGCCGATAGCCGAGAAGAAGCTCTTACCTATTTAATGTCCATGTCGCATGGCTTGATCGAACAACCGATGGCCGAGGCCTTTCTCGATGCTGGCCCGGAAATGATGCGTTGGCTCGAAGACAATACGCCGGTGCAATTCCGCCCAATCGCTGAATTTCCGGACTATCATGCCGAACATCCAGGTGGAAAGCCGGATGGCGGCCGAGCGGTTGATTGTCCACTCTATCCTTTTGATGAACTTGGTGAATGGTCGGACCGTGTTACCAAATCACCCTATTACCCCGAACCACGCATCTCCATTTTTGACACAACATTAGGGCAAGCCGTACCGCCGAAAATTGATCAGGAAGAATTTGATCGCCGCGGCATTCATGACGAACGCGGCAGCGGCCAAGCTCTTATCGGGCGGCTTTTGCGCGGCTGTCTCGACCGCGGAATTGAGCCGAAAACGGGCTATGCGGCAAAAGAGCTGATGCATGAAAATGGCCGCGTGACAGGTGTTAAACTGGTCTCCGATGACGGCGAAGTCGACGTTGCAGCCGATGCAGTTATTCTGGCTACGGGCGGCTTCGAATATAATGAAGACTTCAAGCGAGCATTCTTGCGCGGGCCAATGACGCACCCCGTATCGATCCAGACCAATACGGGAGACGGTTTGAAAATGGCGATGAAAGTCGGCGCCATGCTCGGGAATATGCGTGAGGCCTGGTGGATGCCAGTGATGGAAGTACCCCGCGAGGAGGTCTCCACAGGTGTCTCATTGGTCGCTGGTCAACGCACCTTACCGCGATCGATCATGGTGAACCGCAAAGGTCGTCGTTTCGTCAATGAAGCAGCAAATTACAATGCCTTTGGCGCCGCTTTTCACGAACAAGATGTCACAGCTTTTGATTATCAGAACCTACCTTGTTGGTTGATCTTTGATCAGGGCTATATCGACGCTTATGGCTTCGGTATGATTGCGGGCACACCGGGCGAACCGCCACCCCAATGGGTGACGCGCGCTGATAGTCTGGAGGGCTTAGCCAATAAACTCGGCATTGATGCCGCGCAGTTGCCCTTAACCGTTGCGCGTTGGAATGAACAAGTTGCCAAAGGCCGCGATGAAGACTTTAACCGTGGCGAAGCGGCACATGACGTTTGGTGGGGTGACCCCAAACGTCGTGGTAGCGCTGCCGCAACCCTCGGGCCGCTCGATAAAGGGCCGTTCTTTGCGGTAGAAATTAAAAGCGGCGCCTTGGGAACCAAAGGTGGGCCGCAAACCGACCCGTCCGCGCGCGTGCTCGATACCGAAGGCCAGCCCATCCGCGGTCTCTATGCGGCGGGCAATGTAATGGCCTCGGCCATGGGGATGACCTATGGCGGGCCTGGCGGAACGATCGCACCAGGTATGGTTTTCGGCTTCCTCGCGGGGCGGCACGCCGTAGCAGACGCACAAAGCTAACGCGGCAGCGGTTCCAGCTGCGGCAATATAAAGCCGTCGCGCTCTTGAAATGGGGTTGCAAAGACCTCTCGCAAAATCTCAGCCCGCATAATCTGCGCTGGCGGGCCATAGCCATGCAGTGTGCCGGCGCCGACCAATGCCACATGATCGCAATAATGCCGCACGAGATTGAGATCGTGCATCACGCAAATAATGCCGCGCCCTGCGGCCGCTTCTTGCGCCAAAATGGTCATCAGACCGACCGCCCAAGCGGGGTCGAGCGATTGCACGGGCTCATCGAGGAGCAAAAAAGGGGCATCGCTTGCCAATAAGCGTGCCAGCATCACGCGCGCCCGTTCACCACCCGATAATTCAGTAATCAACCGATTGTGTAAATCAACCACACCACAGCGTTCTAAAGCGGCATCGACCCGTGCTTTGATCTCGCCGCGCGTCATTTCGGCATAAGAATATAAGCCCAATGCGGCAACCTCGCGTACCGAAAGCGGCCAAGCCACGCTCTGAAATTGCGGCAGATAAGCAAGATGTCGCGCGCGCCAGGCACGCTCATCAAATCGCCCGCTCGGCACCGTGACCGTGCCCTGTGTTGGCGATAGTAAACCACAAGCCAGGCGCAAAATGGTCGTCTTGCCGGCGCCATTTGGCCCGATCAGGGCATTGAAGTGACCCATCGCGAATTGCAAATTTATGTCCCTGACAATCGGATGAACGCCGCGTCGCGCTGGGACGACATAGTCGACAGCTTGTAGATTGATGGACAGGGATGAAGCAGTCATCATGTCATATCCTGCACCAGCGTCTCGCGGCGCAAGAGATAAAGGAGCAAAGGCACACCGAGAAAGGCCGTCACAACGCCGAGCTTTAACTCACTCTGGGTCGGTAACAAGCGGATTAAACTATCGGCAAGAAGCACTAAAATCGCACCCAAGAAACCCGAGGGCAGAACCGTGCGCGATGGCAAGCCGCCGGTCAGCGGGCGAACAAGATGCGGTGCCAAAAGCCCGATAAAACCAATAACACCCGTCGCCGCCACAAGACTACCAACCACGAAGGAAATTCCCAATGTCATGGTCAGGCGTAAACGCCGAAAAGCGACCCCAAGACTGCGGGCAACATCCTCGCCAAGCGCCAGCGCATCGAGAGCTCGACGGTTGGCCAAAATCAGAGCCATACCGATAACAAAGCCCGGTAAAACAATCAGCACATGCGCCCAGCTTCGATTTTCAACTGCACCCAAAAGCCAGAAGGCAATTTCCAGAGCAGCAAACATATTTGGCGACAGATTGAGAGCCAACGCAATACCAGCGCCCGCTAAAGCGCTAATCGCAAACCCAGCCAGAATAAGGCGCAAGGAAGACACGCCTTGCCCTGCTAAAGCGAGCAACAGCACCACCGATAGCAGCGCGCCGACAATGGCCGCGACCGGGACCCAAAAGGAGGTCGTGGCCGCAAGCCCAAGATAAATCGCGATCACAGCGCCCAACGCCGCGGCGTTTGATGCACCCAAAATACCAGGTTCGGCCAGCGGATTACGCAACAAGCCTTGCGCCGCCGCACCTGTCACACCCAGCCCGAAACCCGTCAGCATGGCCAATACGCCGCGCGGCAAACGAATATCCCAAGTTAAAATTGTCGCTAGCCGATCGTCAGAGCCGCTGAGGCCGCGCCATAATTCGGATGGCGCTAAAGCGACTTCGCCGCTTAACAGCGATAGCAACAATACGAGACCGAGCGCCACCACGGCGATCAGATATAAAGGCCCAATGCGTTTCATGCCGATAAGCTAGACTGCTTGGTTAGCAACGACAAGCGCGCGCGACGCTGGACAGAGCGGATCAGCCATGGCAATCAAGATACATGATTGCGAGGCCTTTATTTCTGCTGATCCTCCTGCTGGCTTCATCAAACGTGAGCCTAGCGCAGGACGACACGCGCCGGCCCCGTGTTGTCAGCCTTAATATGTGCGCCGATCCCTATCTCATGGCCTTTGCCGCGCCAGAGCAAATATTGGCTCTATCGCCTTTGGCACGCGACCGCGACATGTCACCTTTTGCAGAGCAAGCACTTAATTTCCCAATGAGTACTGGCAGCATTGAGGATATCATCGCGCGCGAACCCGACCTGGTGATCGCCAGCCCCTATTCGGATCATTTACGCCTTCGGCAAATCGCGGCCCTGAACATCGATCTTTTCATCATGGATGCAGCGCAAGATTTTAACTACGCCCGCATGGAAATTCTGCGGCTCGGTGAAAGGCTCAATCGAACCGAACAGGCGCGCGCCTATCTCGCGACCTTGGATCAAGCGCTTGCGACCATAGCCCCGCTCGCAACGGCGCCCCGCGTGCTGTCATTACACAGGCGCGGCTTGACCATTGGCGATGGCCATATTTTAACTGACATTATAAAACGCGCCGGCGGCATACCCGCAGTGCGCGGCAACAGCATGCAGCGGATCGGAATCGAGCGCGCCATTGCTCTTGAAGCTGATATTCTCTTGCTGGAAAACACCGCCGCGATAAGCGAGAGCCGTGGCGCTGAATTTCTCTCTCACCCGGCGTTGACAGCGGCTTACGCACCTGAAAAACGCATCGTCCTTCCGCAAGCCCTGAGTGTCTGCGCCGGTGCTGCAACGCCACAAGCCGTTCAGTTTTTACACGCGGCGTTGCAACAGAAACGCCGTTAAACACCAATCTGCCCTTTAATCTATGTTGCCAGCGGCAAAATCGCCTCGTAAGCTTTCTTCACAGTTAGGAGGGTCACTATGGGACTTCAGCAAATGGTATCTACCCCCGAAGGGGATATTCTCGCCAATATTCACCAAATGGACTGGCTCGATGTCGGTGGAGGAACCTCGTTCAAAGTTTTGCGAGCCTGCCGCAGAAGCGGTGGTTGGGCGCTTTATGTCAAAATGGAACCAGGTGCCGCTTTCCAACCGCATCGTCATCAGGGAACAGGGCAATTCTTTATCACCAAGGGCGAGCTTTTATATGAAGTCGGCTCTGCGCCTGAAGGGACATACGGCTTCGAGCCCCTATTTGCTGAACATTTCGTGGCGCGCTGCGAAGTCCCGACCGAAATGTTGTTTATTGGGGACGGCGCCGTGACCTATTTCAAGGAAGATAAAACGGTTGATTATGTATTCGACGCGGAAACCTTGATCGCATTGGTGGAAGGCACCGCAACGCTCGACATCGGTGCCGCGGAGTAAACACGCTCATTGCGCTAGGATACGCTGACCTGGGAAACGCTCGGGCACCAGTGCGCCATTTTCCACGAGAGGACGGCCAGCTACAACAAGCCAGCTGATACCGCGCGATTCCTGATACGGCTTCCCGTAATCAGCCGTTTCGCGAATAGCTTCGGGATCAAAGATCACGATATCGGCATCGGCCCCTTCTTGTAGCCTCCCTTTACGCTTGAAAGCTGGCGCGATCGTCTCGAGCCATTGCGCTTGCAGCAGGCTGGTGCGCGCCAAAGCCTCCGGCCAGCTCATCAGCTGGCGCTCACGAACATAATGCCCAAGAAAGCGGCCAAAGGTGCCGGCTATATTGGGGTTAGCCAAACGATCGCGGGTAAAGCTCGGCGTAACATCCGATGATACCATCATGCGCGGCCACTTAAACGCCGTCTCCATCCAGGCTTCCTTGACATAGTGATGATTGATCATCCCGGCTGGATTGGTCTTCCGAAAATATTCCCAGCGTTCTTTTGTTAGCCATTCGCCGGTTTCGGTCCACTGCACGTCGCTATAATCAATATTAAAAATCTTGCGCCAATCGCGACCGAAGACATCAGCACCGATCGCTGTACCGCCAGCAGCATAGGAAAGGTTCTCGGTAATGATACGGGCGCCCCGCGCCGTAGCTGCATCGATCTCGGCCAGCCAATCGCCGACCGCCTGCATGGCACTATGCCCGATATGGCAAATCATCACCGGCGCGCCGGTCGCTTCGGCAAGCGCCAATATCTCCCGCAATCCAGTAGGATCGCCAGGCAGACCGCGGCGAACATGCACCGCAATTGGCGCATTGAAAGCCGCCGCCACCTCGAAAATCATTTGCAATTCTGCATCGGAGACGGCCAAGGTCATGTAATCCAGAAGCAAACCGATACCAAGCCCGCCCGCGCGCAGCCCTTCTTCGAGCAAGCCACGCATAGCCTCAATCTCAGCGGGTGTCGCTTGCCGCGTAAAAGCATCCCCGGGCATAACCGCACCCTTGGCTGAAAACAGATAGGGCTGATCGCGTCCTTCAATCACTTTGATGCGGATCGCCATATGGCTAACCGAAGCGCCGTAATTCAATACAGCGCCATCTGCCAACATGTATCCATAATCGCTGACCGGAAAGGCGCCAGCTTCGAGATCGAGTTGGGTCGTCACCCCATCCATAACCGCATAATAAGCCCCGAGCGGTGTCGGCGAGTGCGAGTGAATATCAATGAAGCCCGGCGCCACGATCGCGCCACTGGCATCAATCAATACTTCGCCCTGTAACGGCGTCTCGGAAATTTTGACGATTCTATCGTCAATAATTCCAACATGCGCAATTGCATCGAATTGCGTTTCGGGGTCAATCACCCGCCCGCCAGCAATAACCAGATCATACTGCCGCAGCGGGAAACAGGCGACCACGAGCACAACAGCAAACAAGGCAGCCAATGCGCCGCCAAAAAATCTTAGTCGTATCATGGGCTTCTACTCTCTTACTCGATCTCACGCAGATGTTAGCTCAGACTCGCATTCGTGCAAGGCGTAGGTTGGCATATGGCGACGATCAAATAGCTTTTCTTCATCCTCCCGAATCTCTTTTTCGGCTTCCGGCGTCACAAACCTAGCTGCACAGACTTGAAAGGTCTCAGCATCGGGAAACCAAATTTCCAGTAAGACATCAAAATCGGGATCCTGCATCTGACCATCAGCATCTGGTAAGGCATCGGTATAGCGGCGCATGTAACGCGTCGCGTAGCCAGCAAGGTATTTCTCGCCAATCCGCCGATGATAGGTCTCATAATAGTTACGAAATGCTTCGACGCTCATGCCGGGTTTGCGCCGCAACGGCATAATAATTTTATACACAACACTTCCCCCCTCTTGGCAATTGGCCTGCGACCCGAAAATCGAGTTACCCAATCGCCTAGCCTTTATCTTAGTTACAGCTTTTACCATTCATGCTTGGATGGCAAGTAACAGTCTCACATGCAAGAAAGGAAGCATCATGCGGGGGATTTGGGCAATAGCGCTAGCCGTTTTGGCAAATATCAGCTTATCGATTTTTGCAACCGCACCAGCGGCAACACCATCGTGCAACAGGGCCATGGCCGAGACACAAGCAAAACTCGAAATCGAGTATTTGCGGCGGAAATATGCCAAGGCGACAGATCTGATCGGTCGCGCCGATACGGCCTCGATCGCGCAGGGCCGAGCTCTCTATCACGAAGCCTTCACGGCAGATGCCAAATACCGCGTTAGCAATCCGGGCGGTGAGCCGCTCACCGCCGATGGCCCCGACGGTTGGGCAGACATCGTGCTGGCGGTGCTCGAGCCTTACGGCCCCACCCAGCACCTCATTGGCACGCAGCTTGTCGATATTCACGAGCTCGAGCTGTCACCAAGCTGTGAACCCGTGAGAGGCCGGGCTCACATGGAAAGCTATGTGCAGGCCTGGCACGATACCACGCCGACCGAAATCTGGATGTTTATGGGCACCTATGTTGATGAGGTTGTTTATCAACCGGGTAAGGGCTGGCGCATTGCCGAAATGCAATTAGTCAGCACAACCACGGAAACACGACAGAAAGTGGCAAAATAAGTCCAGCACTTATACAAAATTTGACGACGTATTATCTCTCATGAAGCGAATTATTTTTAATAAAGCAAAATATTCAAAATAGAGACGCATTATTCTGCACACATACGAATTGCTTAGCGCGGGCGCATAATTTATCGTCCCGAAGTTGGGGCAAGTCCCCTATGGAGCAAATAATGTTAACTTTAAGAAATGTGTTTTTAGTCTTGATCCTTCTGGCAAGTGGATCATTCTTGGTGGCCTGCGACAACGCAACGCAAAAAGATGCGGAGGCACCAGCAGCCGAAATGGTTGAAGGGACTGCTGCAGAAGCCGGAGCGGATACTGCTGATAGCGCTATGTCTGATGCAGAAGCCGGATCCGACACTGCTGATAGCACCATGCCTGACGCTGACGCGACGGCTGAATAACCAGCTAGCGAATAAGCTTACCACGCAAGAGCAGCCCCTCCCGACTTATTGAGTAGCTGGAGAGGATTGCTCTTCTCAGTGCGCTGCGCAGGTTCCAGCGGGTAACCCATTGTTACCCCAAAGCAAGCTGAGTGCCTTAAATCAGTCAGTTGTTACTCGGCGCTATCGCTCTGCGGTGAAGCGATGAATAAAAAAAGGGGGCTAACGCCCCCTTTTCGTCAATCATAAGATCCGATGATCTTAGAACCGATAGATCAAGCCGAGCCCAATTTCGGTATTTTCAATGTCTTTAAACTGTGTCGTGCTGCGGGTCGTGCATGCGTCCGTATTATCATCACGATCAATAAAAACAGAATCACCATAACGCGTGTTTTGCAGCACAAATTTAAGCCCCACAGCTTCGCTCACATCGTGCTGTGCACCAATACCATAACGCACACTCGTTGAAGACTTATCGTCGCTACACGTCACATTTGAATAGCCAGCTGCCGAGAGTGGTGGGGTTTCGATGTCAGAGCGGCCAACACCAATAAGGCCAAATAAGGTCGTATTATCACTCAAATTATAGTGCGCTGAATATTCTATAAAAAAGCTATCGACATCAACTCCACCGCTGAGAGGGAACTTGTCGGCGATACCACCATCAAACTCGACAAGTTCGCCGATCGATATTTGAGCATCCATCACTTCATAGGCAACAGCAAAATTATGCATCCCCATGCGATATCCGATGGCAAACCCCAAATTTTCGTCACTGTCAAAATCTAGACCGCTGGCGTTCGAAGAAACCCCTTCGGTACCGGTAAATGCACTATCGCGAACATCAAAATCGTCCGAGACCTGCACATTGTAGCGCAATTCGCCGTAAATACCGTCCATCGACATGGCCGGTGTGCTCAAGGTTACCAGCGCCAGGCCAGCAATCAAATGTTTCAGTGTCATTAGTTTGCTCCTCTCTGAAATCTATCGTTTAGATAGTTAGTAATTATCAAATGTCAACTCATATGATCATTTTTTTGCCGCTAGCGCTGATTGCTCTACATACATCAGGAAACTGCGGGTTTGAGCGAAACCAGAGGAAATTTGATTATGAAATTTGAGGAAAAGATCATGCGTAGAATTATGGCCCCATTTGCTGTCACACTTATTATTGGTGCCCTTGTAGCTTGCAGCGAGAGTGAGGAGACCGCCAGCCCGGAAAAAGTCATCTTGCTGAACGGGCAGGATTTCAGCCTCTCGAGCGCCGAATTCGGTGCTTTGCAAGCTCTTGTCAGTGGCGCAGGTGGGGAAAACTGTTATGCTGATGAATTGAGCGACTTCTTCGCCAATAAAGACATCGGCTTTGATAAAAGTAAATTCGCGCTCGAGATCTCAGATGGCGGTACAATCAAAATTGAATATCGCGCTCCAGATTGCATGAAAAAGGAGACGATAGCGCGCTAATTCAGGTTCCCGCACCCAAAGGCGTCGTAACACGTAACAAACGAAGCTTTGCCCTTAGGTCAAATAGAACAAGAATCTTTTCAGCAAATTAAAGGGGAAATGGCCACAAGATCAGGCCGGTGGTGGGCGATACTGGGATTGAACCAGTGACCCCTACCATGTCAAGGTAGTGCTCTCCCGCTGAGCTAATCGCCCCCACAGCGCATTTCGTATAGCATATTTTTGGCGCATGCCAAGCGCAAGAGCAGATTATTTACGCCCCCTCGCGCGGGCGTGGATCGAAATCGAACTTACGCAACTTAAAAAACATTTAAAAACCTGCTTAAAGTGCTATATCAAAGCCATGACCGAGACGGAAACCAGTGCAAAACTCTACCAAACGCCCTTTTCCATCGCCCGGCCGAAGGCTGAGCGTGCGGCACCCATTATTGTGACCTCACCACATAGCGGCTGCGACTATCCCGCTGCCTTTTTGGCCGTATCGCGGTTAAGCGCTCATGATTTGCGTCAATCGGAAGATATGTACGTCGATGCATTATTTTCCGAGGCGGCCAATTTCGGAGCCACCCTCATCTCGGCACGGTATCCAAGAAGTTTTGTTGACCTTAATCGTAGCGCTAATGAGATAGATCCCAATTTGGTGGAAGATGACTTACCGATACATCGCGAACAATCCTTACCCCGCGTACAAGCTGGCCTTGGCACCATTCCGCGCATTGTCGCCGAGGATACGCCGATCTATGACGATAAATTATCGATCGATGATATTGCGCAACGCATGCGCGAAATATACCACCCCTTTCATGCCACGCTCGAGCGCGAAGTGACGAGCTTACACAATAGCTTTGGCACGGCACTGCTTGTCGATGCGCATTCAATGCCGTCGCTAGCGACCCGCAATAGCGCCCCGCGCAACCGTTCAGCGCAAATCGATATTGTGCTTGGCAACTGTCATGGACGCGCCTGCAGTGAGCGTATCACCGATTTCGTCAACCAGTATTTTCGGCGCAGCGGATACACCATTGCCCTAAACCGCCCTTATGCAGGTGGTTATATCACCAGCCATTTCGGTCGTCCCCATACGGCCTCACATGCCATTCAGATAGAGATTAATCGGGCGCTATATATGAACGAAGCTAGCTATGAGATGACGGCAAATTTCGATAGCCTCAAGGCTGACTTGTCGGGCCTCGTCGCGGCGCTAACCACTGCTTGGCGCGATATCATGCCAGTATCCGACACAGCTGATACTAAGGCGGCCGAGTAAACCATGGAACCCTTTACGGCTTTTGCGCACCACCTCGCTGGTCAAGCGGGCGAGGTCACGCGCGCTGGATTTCGTAAAACCAACGCCGTTGAAAACAAAGCTACAGATCATTTTGACCCCGTCACAAAAATCGATCGCGACGCCGAGGCCATCATCAGAGCCAGTATCACCGCCCAATATCCCGACCACAAGATCTGGGGCGAGGAATTTTCCGGTGCGACAACACTGACCCCGGAAGTCATGACCTGGGTGATAGACCCGATTGACGGCACGCGCGCCTATATCACTGGTTTACCGACATGGGGCACCCTAATCGGGCTTTATGACGGCGATCGGCCCGTCGTCGGGGTCGCAGATCAGCCGATCACTGGTGATCGTTTCTGGGCCGACCAAACGGGTGCTTTTTTGCGTCACGGCAACGACACCCACGCAATCGCAACGCGGCGCTGTTCTGGCCTGTCGGACGCGGTGATCACGGCGACATCGCCGGCGCTGTTTCAAAGCCCATCGCAACAGTCGAGCTGGCAAAGATTGAGCGAACGCGTCCGCCTCGTGCGCTGGGGCGGCGACTGGTACAATTATGCGCTACTGGCGGCGGGTCACATTGATGCCGTCGTCGAATGCGGTCTCGGTGCCTATGACATATTACCCTTACGCCCTATTATTGAGGCCGCTGGCGGCGTTGTAACCGACTGGCAAGGACAAGCTGTCACGACAGGCGGCGATATTGTTGCCGCTGGCGATGCCCGCCTGCATGCAGAAATTCTCGCTCAGTTGTGCGCTAAATAGAGCTTAATGCGCGTCAAAAAACGCCAAACAATCGGCGATAAAAGCCTCGCGAACAGGCGGCAGTTCCATTAGCAATTCATGCATCGCACCCTCGTAATGCCTATGCGATGCCCGCGGCAAATAAGCGACAGCGCGGCGGATGGCATCATTGCTCACCAACATTTCATTCGAAGCACTACCAATAAAAATGGGCGTTTGTACGCGGCGCAAAAATGCTTTGCGAGCTGTATCGCGCATCGCTTGCATCGCTGCCAAAGTCCAGCCGATCGAGCGGCCATTGACTTGCATATCAGGATGGGCGGCCAGAAAAGCCTCATTGCGGTCCCACAATGCTTGATCATGGGTCACAAAATTCAGCAAAGGGTTGGTCGCATTGCGTGTCGCGGGATCTGCCGAAATATAACTATCGAGCTGGCCACGAAGGCGATAGATAACGCCCACAAACCGCACCAGCATTTGCTGGAATTGCGACAAACGAATGCCTAGCATTGGCGATGACAATGCCAGCGCCCGAAATAGGCTCGGCCACTGTGCGACCGCGCGGACAGCAATTTGCCCACCCATCGAATGTGCCAGCGCAACACTATCTTCGGGAAAGCCCACCTCCCACAAGCGGGTAAGGCGCTGGTGCAGATCGCGACAATTAATATCAAAATCGTCGAGATGAAGGCGGTTTTTATCGCGCGATGGCCGAAATGATCGACCATGGCCGCGCCACTCCGGCAGAGCGACCACATAACCTTGCTTGGCAAACAGTTTGGCAATACCGACATATTTTTCGATATATTCGGAATAGCCGGTCATTAGAACCAGCCCCCCCTTCTGCACCTTGACCGAGGCCGGCGGGTAAAACAGCGCCGTCCGCAAGGGCGCACCGTCCTCGCCATGCAACATACCGATTTCTGCCCCGCGCGGTTTTGGAAACTCTTTTGTGGTGGCAAAGGCGGCGGGGGCATCCCAGTGAATATCGTATGGCTTCATCTTGTCGTCTTTATAGTTGGATGGCATCTGCGCGATTATTGACCGAAAGCTCGAAAATAAGCAAACTACGATCGCAGATCGGGAGAATAAAATGCAAGCCTCGGGCGAAGCGTCACAACAACATTGGTCATCTTATTATGGTTTCATGCTGGCGTGTATCGGTGCCGCTGTCGGGCTCGGCAATATATGGAAATTCCCTTATATGGTCGGTGCCAATGGCGGCAGCGCTTTTGTCTTGATTTACATCATCACCGTTCTCGCCATCGCCATCCCCGTCGCAGCTGCGGAGATTATTCTCGGACGGCTGGGGCAATCCGGCCCTGTTGAGAGCCTGCACATTATTGCACGGCAGGAAAACAAACCGACTTGGTTCGGCATTGGCGGTGATGTTGGAGTGCTGGCCTCATATCTGCTGCTCAGCTTTTATAGTGTTATTGCCGGCTGGGTGATGTCCTATCTCTACCGCGCCGCCGCCGGCAGCTTTAGCAATCTCAATAATGAGGCCTCGAACGGATTGTTCAATCAGCTCCTCGCCGACCCAGGCGAGATGATCGCGGCGCAATTTCTGTTCGTGGCGCTGATTGCTGTGGTCCTGACACGGGGCATTTCAGGCGGGCTCGAGCGCGCCAATGGCTTCATGATGCCGGCCTTGTTTGTTATGCTTCTCGGTATTGCCGCTTATGGTTGGATCGCCGGCGACGCTGATGCCGCCTTGGCTTATTTATTGACGCCCGACTTCAGTAAAATTTCGAGCGAGACCGTTCTCGCGGCCGTGGGGCAAGGCTTTTTCTCCGTCGGGGTCGGCTCAGCTATTCTCATCACCTATGGCGCTTATATGGATCGCTCGATCAAAATCGGTACGGCTGCGCTCACCATTGGAATAGCCGATACGTTGATCGCCTTCATTGCTGGATTTGGCATTTTCGCTATTGTTTTTGGCCAGGGACTTGATCCGGCCGCGGGGCCCGGGCTCATTTTCATCACCCTACCCGTGGCTTTTGCGGCGATACCCGCAGGCTATATCATCGCCATCGCCTTCTTTATTCTGGTATTTTTCGCCGCCTTCTCATCGGGCCTTGCCCTGGCTGAAGTTACGATTGCCTGGGCAGCACAACGCCTCGGCCTGTCGCGAGGCAAAGCCACAGCCCTGATCCTCATCTCTAACACGGCGCTTGGCCTCTTAACTGTATTCTCGTTCAATATTTTAGCTGATTACCGCTTGGGCGAGGCGCCGCTCTTGGCAAGCCGCACGCTATTCGATCTTAAAGATTATCTCGCCTCCTCCGTATTAATGCCAGTGAGCGGTTTATTGGTCATCCTGTTTTGCTGCTGGTCTATCTCGGCGGCACGTCTAGAGGAAGCCTTTGGCAATTCTCGGTTAATGTTTGTGATTTGGCTCTGGCTCGGGCGCATTGTGGCGCCAGCAGGGATTATCTGGGTGTTTGCAACGAGCTTGTAATAACCCCTAATCGCGACGGGGACACGCCGATCGCAGATTTCTATACTTTTTTCGTTCTTAGGAAAAATTTTCCTATTTTCAAGACCTTGTTGCCATAGTTGCGGGTTCTTATCTCGAACTCAGACGGTATAACGCCGCAACTCAAACAAGCTTAATGAAAAAGAAAGGACAAAAATATGACTGGATTTGGATTAACTCCCCTCTACCGCCCCTCTCTCGGCTTCGACCGATTGGCAAGCTTTTTTGACACAGTCGATCAATCTGGGCAGAAATACTTCACCCCCGCATACGACATTGAGGAAATCGGTGCCAACCGCTACCAGCTTAGCCTCAGCGTTCCGGGCTACTCCGAAAAAGACCTCGAAATCGAAGCGACGGGCAATTATCTCAAAATCCGGGGTAACGCAGGCGCCGAGAGCGAAAGCCGAAAATATATCCACAAGGGAATTGAGCGGCGTAAATTCGAGCAGAGCTTCCAATTGGGTGAAAACATTAATGTCACCGGCTCTGCACTTGTAGATGGAATACTGAGCGTCGATTTTGAACGATTGGTGCCGGAAACCGAAAAAAGCCGAAAAATTCCTATTCGTCGCGGAAAATAATAAAAACTTAATAAAAACAATACATAAGGTCACCGGGATGCGAGAGCCAACCTTCAAAAAAGGTTGGCTCTTAGCTGTTTAGCCGTACCTGTCGATCTCTTTTTGCTAGCAATATTATAAGTTTTACAGCCGAAATACGGCGCCATGCAGACCAAAACTCGACAAAACTGTCGGTGGGTATCCTTGTCGCACCCCCTATTTTAGGTCAGTATTGTTGACCATTTTACTTGAGTTTTATGCCCCTTTAAGGCATATTACGGCAACTGATGAACTAGAAAAGTACCAAATAATTCTATTTGGAGAGGACGGCGGGAGCCGGTTTTTTTGACTGTAGCGATCATGGGCTTGTAAGGCAGCTTACGAGGGCAAAGTCGCTCCGACATGCATTTGAGAAGGTTTGATAAGGGAATTGAGATGAGTAAGAACCAAGAGATCCTGCCGCCACAAACGCCGCGCGAAACAGCTACGCGCCGTGGTAAGGTCGGTCAACAAGGTCTGTATGATCCCCGCAACGAACACGATGCTTGTGGGATCGGTTTTGTTGCGCAAATCAAAAACGTCAAAAGCTATGACATTGTCCGCGACGGCCTTACGATTCTAGAGAACCTTGAACATCGCGGTGCGGTCGGTGCAGATCCGAAAGCGGGCGACGGCTGCGGTATTTTGATCCAAATTCCGCATGAATTTATGCAAAAAGTTGCCGCCGCAGAAAAAATTACCCTCCCCGAAGAGGGCCAATATGGCATCGGCATGGTTTTCATGCCGAAGCAAGCAGATCTGCAAGCGGCATTGATCGATTTAATAAATAGCGAAGTTGCGCAAGCCGGTATGACTGTCTTGGGATGGCGCGATGTTCCTGTCGACAATTCTGATCTTGGTTACTCGGTAATTCCAACAGAGCCAGACATTAAGCAAGTTTTCATTGCTCGCTCAGCCACTCTCGCTGACCAAACGGCTTTTGAGCGCGCCTTGTTCGTTAGCCGCCGCAAAATTGAAATCAGCGCGGCGCGCATGGGCGAGGCCGTCGATGACGATTTTTATATTGCATCAATGTCGAGCTATACGCTGCTCTATAAGGGCATGCTTTTATCGACCCAGCTCGGGAAATACTATCTCGACCTGCAAGATACATCCGTCAAGTCGGCGCTGGCACTGGTACACCAACGTTTCTCGACCAATACCTTCCCAACATGGAAGCTGGCCCACCCGTTCCGTATGATTTGCCACAATGGGGAGATCAATACGGTGCGCGGCAATGTGAATTGGATGACGGCGCGGCAAGGCAGCCTTTCTTCGGCAATTCTTGGCCCCGACCTTGAAGCCTTATGGCCGCTGATTGATGACGGTCAGTCTGACTCGGCATGCTTCGATAATGCTCTGGAACTGCTGGTGCAAGCTGGCTACAGCATGCCGCATGCAATGATGATGATGATCCCCGAAGCCTGGGCTGGCCATCAGCTTATGGATAGTAATCGTCGCGCATTTTATGAATATAATGCAGCCTTAATGGAACCATGGGATGGCCCAGCCGCGGTTGCCTTTACCAATGGCCGCCAAATCGGTGCAACCTTGGACCGCAATGGCCTGCGCCCTGCCCGCTATTATGTAACGCGCGATGACCGCGTTGTTATGGCCTCCGAAATGGGGGTTCTACCAACGGCGGAATCACAAATCATCAAGAAATGGCGCCTACAGCCCGGCAAGATGCTGCTGATCGACCTCGAGCAAGGCCGCATCATCGACGACGAAGAAATTAAAGCGGAGCTTGCAACAGCACACCCTTATGAGGCATGGCTCAACCAAAGCCAAATTAAACTGGATGATCTGCCCGCCTCAAAATCTGGACAAATAATCAACGGCAAAGACTTGCTCGATAAGCAACAAGCCTTTGGTTATACGCAAGAAGATCTGAAATTCCTCCTCACCCCGATGTTAGAGAAAGGCGAGGAAGGCATTGGTTCGATGGGCACCGACACGCCGATCGCTGCTTTGTCGAGCAAAGCCAAGCCGCTTTATAGCTATTTCAAGCAAAACTTCGCCCAGGTGACGAACCCACCGATCGACCCGATCCGCGAGGAGCTTGTTATGTCGCTGATCTCCTTCATCGGTCCGCGGCCAAATCTTCTCGATATTGAGAGCACATCGGGCGAGAAACGCCTCGAGGTATCTTCGCCAATTTTAACCAATGAAGACCTCGAGAAAATTCGTTCCATCAGCGACATTAAAGACAATAATTTTCATGCAATAACGCTCGATATCACTTGGTCAGCCAGCGCCGGTGCGGCTGGTATGCAGAACCGCTTAGCCGAGCTTTGTTCCGAAGCCGAGACCGCTATTCGCGATGGTCATGAAAATATTATTATCTTGTCGGACCGGGCGATGAGCGCCGAACGAGTCGCGATACCAGCTTTGCTAGCAACCTCTGCCGTACATCATCATTTGACGAAGGCTGGCCTCCGCACAGCCGCAGGACTGGTCGTTGAGAGCGGTGAGCCGCGCGAGGTACATCACTTGTGCTGTCTCGCGGGCTATGGCGCTGAAGCGATTAATCCCTATTTGGCGCTCGATACCATCGAGGCCATGCGGGAACAGTATGAGTTAGAACTCTCAGCCGACAAAGTGCGGGCGAATTTTATCAAAGCTGCCGGCAAAGGTATTTTGAAAGTCATGTCAAAAATGGGGATCTCGACCTATCAGTCATACTGTGGGGCGCAAATCTTCGATGCCGTTGGTCTGGCGCAGGACTTTATCGACGGCTATTTCTGCGGCACCGCATCGACCATTAATGGCGTTGGGCTTGCGGAAGTTGCAGCAGAAACTTTAGCACGCCATAGCGATGCCTATGGGGAAGCGCTGATCCTTCGCAATGCGCTCGATGTCGGCGGTGAATATGCTCAGCGCACGCGTGGCGAAGACCACGTTTGGAACGCCGACACGGTCGCCAATCTGCAACACGCCGTGCGCGGCAATAGTCGCGACAAATATCGCGACTATGCAAGATTGGTCAATGAGCAAGACCGTAACCTGCTCACTTTACGCGGCTTGTTCCACATCAAGACCGCGGAAGATATTGGCATAAAACCCGTGCCGCTGGACGAAGTCGAGCCGGCCGAAAATATCGTAAAACGCTTTGCCACGGGCGCTATGTCCTTCGGGTCCATCAGCCCCGAAGCACACCAAACATTGGCCGTTGCGATGAACCGCATTGGCGGTAAATCCAACACCGGCGAAGGTGGCGAAGAAGCCGAGCGCTTCCAACCGCTTCCCAATGGCGACAGCATGCGGTCGGCAATTAAGCAGGTCGCCTCCGGTCGGTTTGGCGTCACGGCAGAATATCTTGCCAATTCCGATATGATCCAGATTAAAATGGCGCAAGGCGCTAAACCTGGCGAGGGCGGACAATTACCGGGGCACAAGGTCGACCAGCGGATCGCCGCTGTTCGTCACTCGACGCCAGGCGTTGGCTTGATTTCGCCGCCGCCGCACCATGATATTTATTCGATCGAAGACTTGGCGCAGCTGATATACGATTTGAAAAACGTCAATCCAGCAGCTGATATTTCGGTCAAGCTGGTGTCAGAAGTCGGGGTTGGAACAGTCGCGGCTGGCGTATCTAAGGCACGCGCCGACCATGTCACAATCTCGGGCTTTGAAGGCGGCACCGGCGCGTCACCGCTCACCTCGATCAAACATGCCGGCTCACCTTGGGAAATCGGCCTTGCGGAAACGCACCAAACATTGGTGCTGAACGATCTGCGGTCACGCATCGCGGTGCAGGTCGATGGCGGTTTGCGGACCGGCCGCGACGTGGTTGTGGGAGCCCTTCTGGGCGCCGATGAGTTCGGCTTTGCCACCGCGCCGTTGATTGCCGCTGGTTGTGTCATGATGCGCAAGTGCCATCTCAACACTTGCCCCGTTGGTATTGCCACGCAGAACGAAGAATTGCGCAAGCGCTTCGTTGGCTTACCCGAGCATGTGATCAATTATTTCTTTTTTGTCGCCGAAGAAGTGCGGGAGATCTTAGCAAGCCTTGGCGTGCGTAAACTGGAAGAGATAATCGGCCAGACAGACCGCCTCGATATGCGGCAAGCGATTAATCATTGGAAAGCCAAAGGGCTCGACTTCTCGCGTCTGTTTACCAAAATCGACTCGCACGGTAAGCCCGTCTTTAAATCTGAAGCGCAAGAGCATCCGATCACAGATATTCTTGACCGGAAGCTGATAGAGCAAGCCGCAGCTGCGCTTGAAAATGGCAAGCCGGTTCAGATCGAGACAAAAATTGCCAATACGGACCGAAGCGCGGGCGCGATGCTGTCCGGTACGCTGGCCAAGAAATATGGTCATGCTGGCCTGCCCGAAGACAGTATTTCGGTTAAGCTCAAGGGCACAGCGGGCCAGAGCTTTGGTGCCTTCCTCGCCCGTGGTATTGCCTTTGAGCTAGAAGGCGAAGGTAATGACTATGTGGGTAAAGGTCTATCGGGTGGGCGGATTGCTATCTATCCTCCGCATGATAGCGGCATTGTTCCTGAGACGAGTATTATTGCCGGTAACACCCTGCTCTACGGTGCCATCGATGGCGAGGTCTACCTGCGTGGCGTCGTGGGTGAACGTTTTGCCGTTCGTAACTCAGGCGCCTTGGCAGTGGTCGAGGGCACTGGAGATCACGGCTGCGAATATATGACAGGCGGATGTGTCGTGTTGCTCGGCCCAACGGGTCGCAACTTTGCTGCAGGTATGTCGGGCGGGATTGCCTATGTGCTCGATGAGGACGGCGACTTTGCCATACGCTGTAACACCAGCATGGTCGATCTTGAACCCGTCACGGGCGATCCAAAGGCCGCGCTCGACGATTTGCGCGGCGACATGCGCTACAATGATGCGGCGCGTCTCTATCGCTTGATCGAAAACCATGCGCGCTACACCAATTCGGCGCGCGCACGCGAAATTTTAGAAAACTTCGATAGCTATATCGGTAAGTTCGTGAAGGTTATGCCGACCGAATTCCGGCGGGCCCTGACCGAGCTCAGCGCTGCTTCGAATGATGCGGAACACGTCGCGGGAGAATAAAATGGGAAAAGTAACTGGATTTCTTGAAGTCGATCGACACGATCGCAGCTATCTTCCCGCACAGGAGCGGATCGGTAATTTTCAGGAATTTGTTGTTCCTCTCTCTGATACCGAGCTCAATGCGCAGGCTTCGCGTTGCATGGATTGCGGCATCCCCTATTGCCATAATGGTTGCCCCGTTAACAACCAGATTCCGGACTGGAATGATCTGGTTTATGAAGGCGATTGGCAGGGCGCTTTGCGCAATTTGCAATCAACCAATAATTTCCCTGAGTTTACCGGTCGGATTTGCCCCGCACCTTGCGAAGCCTCGTGTACACTTAACCTGATCGATAAGCCGGTGACCATCAAGTCTATCGAATGCGCCATTATTGACCGCGGCTTTGAGGAAGGCTGGATCCAGCCAGAACTGGCAGCCCACAAGTCGGGCAAGAAAGTTGCTGTGATTGGCTCGGGCCCTGCAGGCTTAGCCGCCGCCCAACAACTGGCACGCGCGGGCCACGAAGTGCATGTTTTTGAAAAATATGCGAAGGCAGGCGGCCTTCTCCGCTATGGCATTCCTGATTTTAAAATGGAAAAACACCTGATCGATCGGCGCGTTGAGCAAATGCAAGCTGAGGGCGTGGTGTTTCATTACAATAGCCATATCGGCGTAACTATTGACGCTGCCGAGATAGAGAAAAATCATGATGCTGTTGTCTTGGCGGCAGGCTCGGAACAGCCTCGCGATTTGCCAGTACCAGGACGCCAGCTGGACGGTGTGCATTTCGCGATGGATTTCCTGCCGCAACAAAACCGCCGCGTCGGACAAGAGCCAGTCGGCAGCATGACACCAATTTTGGCCGAGAACAAAAACGTCATCGTAATCGGTGGTGGCGATACAGGATCAGATTGTATCGGGACGTCAATCCGCCAAGGCGCTACTTCGGTCACGCAACTTGAAATCATGCCCGTTCCGCCGGAAAAAGAGAATAAAGAGCTGACGTGGCCCAATTGGCCCCTTAAATTCCGTACCTCGTCAAGCCAAGAAGAAGGCGCCATGCGCGACTTTTCGGTTATGACGCAATCCTTTGTTGAGCAGGATGGTAAGGTGAGCGCCATCAAATGCGTCAAAGTTGATGAAAACATGAAACCTATTGCCGGATCAGAGTTTGAATTGGCAGCAGATCTCGTCCTCCTCGCCATGGGCTTTATTCACCCCATACATGAGGGACTACTCGAGCAATTACCAGTCGAAAAGGACGCGCGCGGCAATGTCGCCGCCGATACACAAACTTATGAAACCTCACAAGCGAAAGTCTTTGCTTGTGGCGACATGCGGCGTGGTCAGTCCCTGGTGGTTTGGGCTATTCGCGAAGGCCGTCAATGTGCCCGTGAAGTCGACCTGTTTTTAATGGGACAGACCAACCTGCCCCGTTAATGGGCGCGCAATAAATTGTCGAGCACGCGCTCAAGATGGCGAATTGTGTTGCAGCTTTGCACGAGGTGACAATAGGCACCAAGCCTATGCATTTCGCTATCGCCCGTATTCCAGAGGGCTTGCGGCTCAGGGTTCAGCCAAATCACACGCCGCGCGCGGGCCGCTAGATCGCGTAAAATATCATGTCCAGGATGGCCAAAATTTGAACGCCCATCGCCCAGAATCATTAGCGTCGTTCGGTGGTCGATATCATCGATAATATAATGCGCAAGGTCAGATAATGATTGCCCGTAATCGGTCGAGCCGCCACCATATTGCGTCACCGCCTGCGCCATGGCTTTTTCCAAATCTTGCTGTTGAAATAAATCCGTGACCTCGCCGCATTGATTGGAAAACACGAAACTTCGCGTTTTGGGAATAACCTCGTCGAGATTATAGAGAAACATTAAGAGGAATTTTGCGTAAGCCGCGACCGATCCCGAGACATCGCACATGGTAATCAAGCGCGGCCGATCCAGCTTTTTGGTCTTCCAGACCAAGTCAATCAGCAAGCCATCATGGCTCTGATTGCGCCTGAGTGTTTTGCGAATATCAACGACACCACGTTGGGCTTTGGTACGGCGTCGGCTA
This sequence comes from Alphaproteobacteria bacterium, assembly GCA_965660195.1. Lineage (GTDB taxonomy): Bacteria > Pseudomonadota > Alphaproteobacteria > RS24 > RS24 > JAYODZ01. The sequence goes on along the minus strand of CBFHZM010000002.1, from coordinate 34,881 downwards.
TGCGCCGTTGCCAAGCGCTTGGCGAGCTTTTCCACTAAACCGCGCATGATACGCATATCGCTCCGATCAAGGTTTGATAGTTTAACCCGTGATAAGGCATCCTCGCGCACGCGCCGTCCGGCATTGGCTGTCCGCAGCTTGATTTGCGTATCGACATAGTCGCGCACCATTTCAAACAACTGCCGCCGCGCACCTTCCAAAGCTTCGACGCCTGCCGCATCTTCTTCACGGCGGAACTGACTCAGCTGTTGCTCGAGCGCCTCGAGCCCCATGGATTCCATAATTTTACGGGTAAACAAGCCTGATTGCGTGAAAAGTTTAGCCTCTGCCAAACCCACCTCGCTTGCGGCCCGCGCCATCGCCGCGGCGAGGGCTGCGTTATCGCCCTGCAACAACATTTCACTGAAGCCACCATTGGCAAGGCTTTGGCTCGCCGCCGCCGGGCTTTCATCGCCCGCACCGGCGTTGTCGGATACTGGGTCCTCTGTCCCAGCATCATCTGCAACACCATCCTCCGAAGCGTCGGCAAAAGAAAGAGCGGTAAAATAATTCTCAAAACAATCGTCAAAGGTCTCTTTATCGCTCTCGGACTTCGCCAAAATTTGCGACAAACCCGTTTTCACGAGCTCGCGATCAGCAAAGCCCATCAGATCAATCATGCGGCCAGCTTCGATCGTTTCAACTGTGGAAACATTGATATCGGCAGCACGCAAGACCCGAACAAAATCGCTGATGATAAACATCCCGGTCTCTCTAACTGGCGTCGCGTGTTTCCCGCAGGAGCGTGTTAATTTGTGGCGTAACGATCTCGATATCGCTCTTGAATTTTAATAAGACGTTGAGAGTATCTTCGACAAACTCGGCCGATAGTTGCGACGCGCTGAGCAATAAAATGGTTCGCGCCCAATCAATAGTCTCTGAAATAGCCGGCGGCTTCTTGATGTCGAGCTTGCGTATGCCGGCAACAAAATCAACCAATTGCCGCGCCACAGCATCGTCAAGCTCTGGCACACGGGCTTTCAATATCTCAGCTTCACGCGCAGGTTCGGGAAACGCGATATAAAGATGCAGGCAACGCCGCTTCAAGGCATCGCTCAACTCACGCGTATTATTTGAGGTCAGAAATACCAGCGGGCGGGTTTTTGCTTGGATGGTTCCCAACTCCGGAACCGAGATTTGATAATCCGATAGAATTTCGAGTAAGAAAGCCTCAAATTCACTATCGGCCTTATCAATCTCATCGAGCAATAAAACACAACCCGCTTCTTGCCGCAGGGCAGCGAGCAGAGGCCGCTCTTGTAAAAATTGCTCGGAGAAAAAAACATCCTCAAAATCATTAAGCCGACCCATCGAGGCGCCAAGCGTATCAGCGCCATCCATCAGCTCCGATAGTTTTTCGCGCAAGACCTGCGTGTAGAGCAATTGCTTGCCATATTGCCACTCATAAAGCGCCTTACTCTCGTCCAAACCCTCGTAACATTGCAGGCGAATTAGATCGAGCCCCAAAAATTGCGCTGCCGCTTTCGCCAGCTCGGTCTTACCGACCCCTGGGGGGCCTTCAACGAGCAATGGCTTCTCGAGTTCCCGCGCCAGATGTAAGGCGGTCGCGATTTTTTGATCGCAAATATATCCCGAGGCAGCGAAACCATCTCGAATATGAGAAATTTCACCTAGTGCTTTTTGTGTTTTGAAAGTCATAGCCGAAGATTAGTCTATATTTCGGCTTAGCGTAGAATTTTTCGAATTTGTGACAAAACGGCGGGCGTTGCATAACCGTCAGCTATAAGGTTATTTTGCTTCTGAAAATCAAGCACAGCAGCTTGCGTTAACGGCCCCGGCACCCCATCGACTGCGCCTATCTTAAAGCCCGCTTGTTGCAAAAGCCCTTGTAATTCCTTGATTTCCTCTGGCAAGAGGGGCCGGTCTTCAGATGGCCAATTCAGGGCTACAGGCGCGCCGCCCTCAATACGCTCACTCAATAGCCCGATGGAGAGCGCGTAAGCTGGTGCGGTGTTATAGCGCAGTATGGCGAAAAAATTTTGCGTCGCCAGATAAGCTGGACCGCGATGTCCGGCTGGCAAATAAATCGCTCCCTCGCCCCAAGCATCTTGCATTTGTTCTTCTGCACCTTTGATGCCGAGCTTTTGCCAGTCGGCGATCGGACGCCGGTTCTTCAGCCCTGTAAGCTCGTAATCAAAACCTGCAGGAAGTTCAACACGCAAACCCCATGGCACGCCGGCGCGCCAGCCCGAGACTTTAAGGTAATTGGCGGCCGACCCCAACGCATCATCCGGGTTCGTCCAAATATCACGCTTGCCGTCGCCGGTCGCGTCAACGGCGTAGCCGAGATAGGTTGTCGGAATAAATTGCGTATGCCCCATTGCCCCCGCCCAACTACCCTTAAAATCAGCTAGGCTGACATCGCCCGCTTGCAAGATCTGCAAAGCGGCCAGAATTTGCTGGCGACCAAAGGCGGCGCGGCGCCCTTCATAACCGAGCGTCGCTAAGGCTTCGAGCACAGGATAGGAGCCTTTAACCTTGCCAAAATTAGTCTCCATGCCCCAAATCGCCATCAAAATCCCGGGTGGAACGCCGTATTTGATCTGCAATTTCTGCAAAAAATCCCCATAAGCGTTGAGCTGGGCCTGACCATCAGCTACGCGGTTAGGGGTGATCATATGATCCAAATATTCCCATATCGGCTTGATATATTCTGGCTGACGACTGGCGAGCTGTTGGACACGCTCATTTGGCTTTAGGGAGTCCAAGGCCGACAAATACTGCGTATCAATACCCGCCGCGGCCGCCTCCTGTTTCACCGAGGCAATCCAAGCGCCGAAATTATCGGCCCAGCTCAACGTTGGCGTAAAGCTCAGCGCTAACCCGAGCGCTGTCGTCAATGCCAATTTTCTGTCTAAACTTGGTTGCGCCATCTATTTCGCCCTTATTTAATCTCTCAAGACTTTATGCTACGTATGTTGGATCTAAATGTGAAAGGGGTTCGCCATAAAAGCAAGAGCCATTAAAAAAGTCGTCTTTCCGGTCGCGGGGCTTGGCACCCGGTTTTTGCCAGCTACTAAAACGGTACCCAAAGAACTGCTTCCTGTCGCTGGCAAACCGCTCATCCAATGGGCCGTCGAAGAAGCTGTTGCGGCAGGCTCCGAGGAGTTTATTTTTGTGACCTCGCCAGCCAAGCACCAAATTATTGAACATTTTCAATCAGCACCGCATTATGAGGCGATTTTGAAAGCGCGCGGCGATGACGAAAAACAAGCCCTCTTAGCTGCAGGGTTGCCACCGCAAGCGATTGTGCATGAAGTGTCGCAGAACCAACCACTGGGCCTTGGGCATGCCATTTGGTGCGCCCACGAGCTGATCGGCGACGAAGCATTTGCCGTGATTTTACCCGATGACCTGATCCTCGGCGCTACGGGTTGCTTGACTGAAATGGTTAACGCCTACAGCACCGGCCATATGCTGGCACTCGAAATGATCCCGCCCGATCAAACTCAGCGCTACGGCATCGCCGATCTCGATCCGTCGACGGGGATAATACGGGGGTTGGTTGAAAAACCCGCTCCCGAGCAAGCACCGTCGCAACTCGCTGTGGTTGGTCGCTATATTCTTGATGGCGCGATAATGCAAATGCTCGCCAAGCAGCAAACTGGCGTTGGTGGAGAAATTCAGCTGACCGATGGCATCGCCAATATGATCGGTCAAATTGATGTGCAGGGCTTTGAGTTTTCGGGCCAACGCTATGATTGTGGCTCGCCGGCAGGCTATCTGGAAGCCAATATCGCTTACAGCTTGTCCCCGTATGGCACTAATCTCGGGAATGGCTTACAAGAACGTCTAATGCAAGTCATTCGGCAAGGGAGACCGTCATGAGTTTTGATCCGTTAAAATCAGCTAAGGCGACTTTGGCGAAGGAACGAAAAGGTTTGCAGCAACTCGAGGCTTCTCTCGGAGATGATATCGCCCGCGCCGTCGATCTATTGTCGCAGGCTTCGGGGCGTGTGATTGTCTCCGGCATGGGCAAAAGTGGTCACATAGGGCGCAAAATAGCAGCGACCCTAGCCTCTACAGGAACGCCGTCACAATTTGTCCATCCTGCCGAAGCTAGCCATGGCGATCTCGGTATGATCACAGCGCAAGACGTCATCCTCGCCATGTCGTGGTCTGGTGAAACCAATGAATTGGCAAATTTAATCACTTATGCCGCCCGTTTTGACATTCCATTGATCGCGCTTACATCGAAGCGCAATAGTTTGCTTGGTCGAACGGCAAATATTTGCCTTACCCTACCGGTCGCAGAAGAGGCCTGCCCAAATGGTCTGGCCCCGACGACCTCGACAACCATGCAATTAGCGCTTGGCGATGCACTTGCCGTCGCCCTATTGCAAAAAAAGAATTTCTCGCCGGCCGATTTTAAGAATTTTCACCCTGGTGGAAAACTCGGCGCCAATTTAATGGCAGTCGAAGACATTATGCATGCTGGCGACGACCTACCTCTCATCGAGGACGATGTCATTATGTCTGAGGCCATTGTCAAAATGACACGCAAAGGCTTTGGCTGTCTCGGCGTCACCAATAAAAAGGGACAGCTCATCGGCATTATCACAGATGGCGATTTGCGCCGCCATATGTCACCGCACCTACTCGAAATGACCACGGGCGCCATTATGACACATAGCCCCCTGACCGTCTCACCGGGCATACTAGCTGCAGAAGCGTTAAAAATCATGAATAGCGCCAGCATCCAATGCGTGTTTATTTGTAAAAATAAGAAACCTGTTGGCTTGGTGCGCATTCTTGATTTGTTGCGTATTGGTACTGCCTAACGCCACGGAAGGGCATTAGAAAAGGATTTGGACATGCACAGTTTTCTGCGCACCTCTGCGCTATGTTTAACAACCGCACTTTCCCTTTCATGGGGCATCACTGCCGGGCTTGCAGATGGCATGAATGAAACGGTGCAAGCCGATGTCGATGAAATTATTGTGACCACCACGCGAAGCAATAGCAATCGCCAAACCCATAGCGGCAATATTGCCGTGATCGATACGCGCGATGTCGTCGGTATTTTCCCGACTGATCTAGTCAATAAGGCGCCCGGCGTGCTGGTCCATCGTGGCAATGGTCAAGAACACCTCACCTCTATCCGCTCACCGGTGCTCACGGGTGGCGCTGGCGCCGGTTCGTTTCTATTCATGGAAGACGGCCTAAGCTTTCGCGCCGCACCTTTTGCCAATGTCAACGCGCTCATGGACAGCATGAGCTTTGACACGGCGCGGGTTGAAATCATTCGCGGGCCTGGGAGCGCACTTTACGGATCGAATGCGGTTCATGGTATGATCAATTTCATAACCAAAGACCCAACTGAAGCTTCGCAAAGTGTTCGTCTCGGATACGGTTCTTACGGGCGCTACGAGCTGAGCGGTAGTAAAGCCTGGTTCGGCGAGCGCAGCAGTAGTCGCGTCGCCTTATCCTTAACGGGCGAGGAAGACGCTTATCGCAACGCCTCAGGATTTCAGCAACGCAAACTGCGCCTGCAACATAGCTGGCAAACATCGCACGCCGATTATCGTCTGACCTTCGGTGCCATGTCGCTCAATCAAGAAACCGCCGGCTATGCCGAAGGCCGCGACGCCTACCGTGTCGAAAGCCTTGCTAAACAAAATAGTGACGCTGATGAAGCCTTTCGTGATGCTTGGTCGGCGCGTCTCAGCCTAGACATCATGATACCGCTTGATAATGGCGCGACTTTAAAATTACGCCCTTATATGCGCAGCAACGATATGCGCTTTGGTATGCATTTCTTGCCAGGCGATCCGGTTGAAGAAAATGACCATAGCAGCATTGGCCTGCAATCGAACTACACGTTTCAAACTGGTGACTGGAATATCATTGCTGGGCTTGATAGCGAGTTCACACGCGGCAGTCTGACTGAGTTTCAAAGTAAAGCTACCACCTTCGGTTATGAGCCAGGCCTGCATTATGATTACGCGGTGGATACAACAGTATTCGCTCCTTATCTGCACACGGAACGACAAATTTCAGACATGACGCGACTTACCCTCGGTGTGCGTGCAGAATTAACGCAATATGATTATGACAATAAAACTGCCGACGGCAATTTCGGAAATGGTACGAAATATTATCGTCCAGCCGATCGCACCGACGACTATGTCGATGTCTCACCCAAGCTCGGGCTCTCGCATAATCTGTCGCCCGACACGACGCTGTTCCTCAATATTGCGCGTGGCAATCGGGCGCCGCAAACCACCGACGCCTATCGTTTGCGCGTTGGCCAACGGGTCGGTGATATAAAATCGGAAAGCCTGATGAGCTATGAAGCCGGACTCCGCGGACGCCTCAACAGTCTAAGATATGAAGTCAGCGCTTATACGATGGAGAAGCGCAATTATTATTTCCGTGATAGCGCCAATAATAATGTTTGGAATGGCCGCACCCAGCATGTCGGCGTTGAGATTGACGCCGATTTACAGCTCAGCGAAACCCTCTCTATGGCGGGCGCCGCGAGCTATGCCGAGCACGAGTGGGATTTCAATCACCGCCCCTCCGGAACACCGCGGGTAGAAAATATTATCACCGCTGGCGACGCAATTGATAGCGCCCCGAAAACGCTCGCTAATCTTGAACTGAACTGGCAGGCCAGCGACACCGGTCGCCTGAGCCTCGCATGGGAACATGTCGGCCGCTATTACCTCGATGCTGCCAACATTCATAGTTATGATGGTCATAATCTAGCACATTTGAAAGGGCAACTTGCCCTCAATGCTGCGACGACATTATCGGTCAAAATTAATAATCTGTTTGATCGCCATTTCGCCAAACGCGCTGACTATAATACGACGACGCGGAACTATCGCTACTTCCCAGGCGAACCGCCCCACATCAGTGTCACTTTGAACCGCAACTTTTAGACCTGTAAGCCGATCGGACAGCCGATGCCCGTGCCGCCGAGGCCGCAATAGCCGTTTGGGTTTTTTCCGAGGTATTGCTGATGGTAATCCTCAGCATAGTAAAAAGTTGGGGCATCACATATTTCGGTCGTGATGGCGCCGAGACCAGCCTCCGCTAAGGCCCGTCCGTAAAGCTCCCTACTCGCCTCAGCAGCAGCTTTTTGCGCCGCCGAATAGCAGTAAATGCCAGAGCGATATTGCGTGCCAATATCATTGCCTTGGCGCATGCCTTGCGTCGGGTTATGGCTTTCCCAAAACAGCTTGAGAAGCGCGTCATAGCTAACCGCAGAGGGGTCATAAATCACCCGCACGACCTCATTATGACCGGTCTGCCCCGAACAAACCTCTTCGTAGCTAGGGTTTGGTGTGTAGCCGGCAGCATAGCCCACTTGCGTGCTTAAGACGCCCTCAACTTGCCAAAATTTTCGCTCGGCACCCCAAAAACACCCAAGCCCAAACAAAGCCTCCTCAACACCGTTGGGCCAAGGTGGTGATAGCGGTGTACCCAAAACAAAGTGTTTCTCGGGCACGGGCATCGTAGCGCTGCGTCCTGGTAAGGCGCGATCAGGATGTGGCATTTCGGTTTTATGGGCATAACGATCGAACATTGAATGTCTCCTCTGTCTGACTCTTATAGCCTAAGCCGATAATTGCAGGCTTTGCATCGGCCCGTTACGATCGCCATCGACAAGCTGACGCAGATAGGGGTTTGGATCGCTGTGACAGGCTTGTGCAGACCCTATCCAGCGTGTGTTACCCTCATGTAACAACACAACACGATGATAGCGGTCGGCAATATGCGTCATATTTCCGGTCGCAGATATGACCGTTGCGCCGCTCTCGAGCGCTAGGGTTTCAATCATCTTCTCGATCCGCGCCGCTAAAATCGGATCAAGCCCCGCGGTCGGATTATCTAACAACAAAATATCGGGTTTATCAAATATTGCCCGCGCAAATCCGACCCGCTTTTGCATCCCGCCGGACAAATCCGAAGGATATAAAATCGCTGTTTCGGGTGTCAGACCCACGCGCGGCAAGAGCACCTCAACCTCGCGCCGTGCTTGCCGCCGATCGGCGCCACTATTAATCGACCGGAAAGCGATATTTTCCCAAATGGTCAGGCTGTCAAATAAGGCATTTTGCTGAAACAGCATCCCCACCCGATTGCTGAGAGCTGGATCGCCGGGCGCCAAACCATCAATCGTCACAGATCCTTTTTGCGGCTTATATAAACCAGCCAGAATTTTCAAAAGCACGGTTTTACCCGCCGCCGTCGGCCCGATCAAACCAACGACTTCGCCACGTTGAACGTCGAGCGAGAAATCAGTAAGCGCCGACACGCGGGCAAAGCGCATGGTTATATCGCGAATTTGAATAACTGGCTGGGTCTCAGATGCTTTTGACATGGCCTTAGATTATCGCGGGTTGCCCCGCGGCGCCAGATAAGATTATGCACTGAACGCCACGGGCAATGAAAAAGCATTAAAATGTGCGGCTGATCCCGACGTAAAGACCACGCCCAGGGGTCGATTTACCCTCAGTTGTCTCATACCGATCATCAAACAAATTTTCAATGCGACCAGAAGCCTCCAGTGCCTCGTTAAATCTCCACCGCAAACGAATGGTGGCTAATCCGTAATCTTCTTGTCTCTGATTAGAAATATAGCGATGCCCAACCTGTCGCCAAGAGGCTCCAACAGCACCGCGGCCATCGGCAAAAGCATAATCCGCATTAAAATTGAGCAATTGCCGCGGTTGTTTATTGCGCAAACTACCATCGGCTTCGCGCGGGTCGAGATAGGTCAGATTGCCCGATAGCTGGAGAGGACCGATCGTCGTCATAGCGCCAATCTCGACGCCCTCGCTATCACTTTTGCCTGGCATATTTTTATAGTTGCCTAGGTAAGATGGCGGCGGACCATCGTAGACAATGCGGTTTTCAAGCGTGATGCGGAACAACGTGACACTAAATACTGATGCCCCCGATTGCATTTCAAAACCGAGGTCGGTGCTTTTGCTCTCCTCGGGCTGCAACGCGGCATTCCCGCATAAACCATTGAGACAAAAAGGATCCTCGCCATAAAGTTCATATAGGCTGGGGGCGCGATAGCCCGTGCCATGCGCCGCGCGCAAGGTAAGGCCCGCAATCGGATGGGTCGCAATAGCCAAGCGCCATGTATCATGCGAACCAAACAGATCATGGTCATCGCGGCGTAAGCCCAACGAGAGATGGGTCTCAGCTGGTAGATCCACCTGCGCCATAACATAGCCAGCCGTGCGATCTACCTGTTTCTCGGCAAACCCGACTTGCGAGAAGCTCTCTTCTTCGCCGTCATAGCCCGCAAAAACCGCTAAGATGGGCGATATTTCTATCTGCCCGCGCACCGCATAAGTGTCGCGCTGGCCGTCATACCAATAGTAAGGCCCGACCTCGGCAAAGCTGTCCCGGCGCCTGAGGCTACGGCCGGCGGTAAAACTTAGGCGTGCCCTGTCTTCAAGCAACCGCGTCTGCAGGGCGACAAGCCCACTGGCTTCTTGTGTATCTGTGCCGAACCAGCCGTCGCGCGGCAAATAGGTGATAGGATCAAAACCATCATGATCAGCGCTCGCTTCTTGGGCGCGGCCCGTGAAGGTCAGATCAACCGTGTCGCTCAACGCGATGTCTAAGCGTCCCGAGAGAAAACGATTTTCATAATCTTCGCGCTCAGGAAAATTACGAAACTCCGAGTCCGGCGCGCTGTCCAATGACCCGATGGTTAATCGGCCACTTCGCTTTCTGTCACCCCCTCCAATCGAGGACACAGCCTGACGCGTCTTGTAACTGCCTGCCTCAAGATCAACACGCCCGCCAAGCGGCCCTTGCCCGTCTTTGGTTATGATATTCACCGTTCCCGCCACCGCGTTAGAGCCATAGAGTACGCTTTGCGAACCGCGCAAAACCTCGATCCGTTCAATATCGGCCGTCAATAAATTGGCGAGCTCGGCCGAACCTTGCGGGTCTGCAGGGTCGCCAACATTGATCCCATCGATCAGAATTGTTGTATATTGCCGGTCAAAACCGCGGATACGGAGGTAGCCAACGCCACCTGTACCGCCATCTTGATCAAATGCTAGGCCCGATAGCCGCGTCAACGCCGCATCAACAAGTCGGTCTTGATGGCGTTTAATATCGTCGGCGGTAATCAAACTCACTGAGCTACCGATCTCACCCAACGGCTGCGGCATGCCGGTTGCTGTGACGACCAATTCGTCCACCGCCGCATCGCCCGTCGGGCCGCGTTGGGCAAGGCTTGTCATAGTTCCAGAAAGGAATAGTGAAATTACGCAGGTTACCACGTAAGGGGTCTTCGTCATCGCGTACACCTTTATCGTTCCCCCGAAGGGGTTGGTTTCGAGTACGTCGTTATGCGGAAGTTTCCGTGTTCACCGCTTCTTCCCGAGCCGTGAGCGAACGACCGTCCAAAGCAGGTTTCCTGACTTGCCAATCTTAGCTCTGACCAACCTTCCCAGCTTAAAGCCAGTGGTTCTTGTGGTCATCGCTCCGTGCTTACAGTTGCGGGTACAGTTTTGGACTAGCGGATTTCCCGCGCACCAAATTCCCTTTGACCTTCTCGCGAAGCACTTCGGACATCGGGTAGATTATGAGCAAAGTGTGCCTACAACAAGGCAAAAAACCATATATTCAGATATTTACGCCCAATCAAAGAACGGAAAACGAAGCAGGAAATTGACAGCGCGGCGATATCTATTCATTGTAACGCCCGAGGTTTGGAGAGGAAGCACGCGACAATGTCCGATAGTAAAGATAACGAACGAGTCAATGAAATCTCGCGCGCGCTGCAGTCATTGCTGAGCGAACCGACCAAGGCACCAAGTAAAACTACTACGCCGCGCAACCGAAAAGCGGCGGCGAAACGCGTACAACCAGAGAAACCAAGGGCAACAAAAGCCAAAGCCAAACCAAAACCGCAAAGCAAAGCTGTCACTAAGCCAAAAGCGTCCCAGCCGGCGGCGAAAAAATCAGAACCAGCTAAAGACAAAAGCACTGCGACAAGCAAACAGACAAGCACTGTCAAAGCTGCGGCGGCAGATAGCGTGCGCGTCTTACAAAGCACTGATTTTGCCCTTCTCGCGCAACGGCTGCGGAGGGCACTCGATGATGTCAAAACCGGGCGGGTTCCTACCGCAGTTACTCCTTTGCGGGCTTTAGAACCGCAATCTGGCGAGAACCACCAATTAATTACGGATATCAAAGCGCGGTTGACGACCCTGTCGGACGAGATCGACATCGCGCGGGCCGCCGTTGCCCAAAAATTACTTGCTCTAGATAATTTACAGCGCCGCTTGGCTTTCGAAGTGGATGATTTATTGGATCAGCTCGCGCAGCGCCTCGATAAAAACCCTTAAGCCATATCAAAAAGGAGACAGACCATGACCGTGTTAGCCAAAAAAGAAGTAAACATAAATGGCTACACCATGCGGTATGTAGAATGCGGCGATCCCAACGGACGGCCGATTATTTTTCAACATGGAAACCCAACCTCGAGCTATTTGTGGCGTAACATCATGCCGCATGTTGAGGCCTTGGGACGCTGCATCGCCATTGACCTAATCGGCATGGGCGATAGCGATAAATTGCCCAATGACTACCCCGAGCGCTATCGCTTCACCTGCCATAGTGACTTTCTCACGCAAGCCTTGGATGCGATTGGTGCCAATCAAGATATTATTTTTGTTGTCCATGATTGGGGTTCAGCACTGGGATTTGACTATACCTGCCGCCATCCTGATCGCGTTACTGCAATGTGCTACATGGAAGCCATCGTCCAGCCGATCGCCAGTTGGGACGAATGGCCAGAGAATGCCCGCGGCATCTTTCAGACCTTTCGGTCCGAAGCCGGCGAAACGGTGATTCTAGAGAAGAATGTATTTGTTGAGCGTGTGCTTCCTGGATCGATTTTGCGCGACTTAACCGAGGATGAAATGGCGCACTATCGCGCACCGTTCGTGGAAGCTGGCGAAGACCGGCGCCCAACTTTGACATGGCCGCGCGAAATCCCGATCGACGGCGCACCGGCCGATGTCGTCGCACGGGTGCAGGCCTACGCAGATTTTATGGCGCAATCCCCCATGCCGAAGCTGTTTATCAATGCTGATCCTGGCTCAATTTTGATCGGAAAACAGCGCGATTTCTGCCGGAGCTGGCCTAATCAGGAAGAAATCACCGTAGCTGGCTCACATTTTATTCAAGAAGACAGTCCGAAAGAGATTGGACAGGCTCTACATAATTGGATTCAAAGGATTTCTTAAAAAAGGGGCCCCGCCCTGAGGGGAGGGCGGGGCGCTGGGACACGCGATTGAGGGGAAGCGTACCCAGAAACTTTTTTGACAGATAACCTATTTACGTTGCGTTTAAGGAACCAGATCACAAATATGTATAAAAAAAATTTGGAAACGAAAAGTGCGGCAAAATGCTCCCATGACGGACGAAAACTATCGCCCTGTTGAAGCTGAAACAGATGACGATCTGGTCTTACGCATCGCTGCGCAAGATCAAGACGCCGCCCAGATTTTGGTGCAAAAACACCTCGATTTTGTACTCCGAGTCTGCCAGCAGAAACTCGGTGACCGGCAACAAGCCGAGGATGCCGCACAAGAGGTTTTTCTAGCTGTTTGGCGCAAAGCATCAAGCTGGCAGCCAGGACATGCCAAGGTGACGACGTGGCTTTATCGGATCGCAATCAATAAGTCGATTGACACCTTGAGGAAGCATCGCGCCGAGGACGATATTGGTGATTTCGATCAACTCGCTAGTGACGAACCCGAAGCCGACCATGTATTAAGCGTTGGCGACGATAGGCGTCTTCTGGCCGCCGCCCTTACCAAGCTTTCGCCGCCGCAACGACAAGCGGTTGAACTTTTTTATTTTGAGCAGATCAAACAAGATGAAGCCGCTAAGCGGATGAATCTCTCCGTCGCCGCCTTTGAATCTGTTCTCCGGCGCGCCCGGCAAGCGCTACACACAGAACTTGCCCGACAACGCCCTTTCTTATCGGTGATTTAAAACGAAACTGGATATCAAGCCATGACTCAAAACCTAACGCAAAGCCAAGCTCTTACGCTTCTCGAAACATACGGGGCGGATGCTAATTTTTGGCCAGCGCATTGCGCGCAAGCTCTGCAAAACGCGTGTGACCATGACCCCATCATACGCGCGGCACAAACGCGCGAAGCTGGACTTGATGGAAGATTACAGCAAACCTTCGCGCCCGCCTCCGACGTCCTAAAAGACAAAGTCATTGAGCACATGTTGGCCATCCCAAACTCGGAACAGGAAGTGGTTTTTATGCCGCTTGGTCGAGCGCAACTGAGCGCCGGTCTTTCCACATTGGTTGCCTGCTTACTGATCGGCTTTTTTGGCGCAGGGCTTATTGAGCAGCAAGGTTTTTTTAGTCCTGACGCCGATGCCGATATCGCCCTCGCCTATTCTAGTCTCGAGTTATGGACAGCTATTGATTAACCCCTTGGAGAAAAACATGACCAAAAGACAAAAATATATCGTTTTCGGAGCCTTGCTCCTCTCGCTTGCCATTAATGTCGTGATATTGGGCGGCGCGGGCTATGCCGCTCTCAAATTTCGTGGCTTGGGTAAAGAAGGCTGGGTCGAGAGCCGCATCGAACGCGGAGAGCGCTTTTTCCTAAAGAATCTTGAGGACGATGATCGGGTCATTGCGCAGAAAATTTTTGATGATCGACGCCCCGCCCTAAAATCCGCCTTGCATGATATGCGAAAAGCGCGGCGCGACTTAGGTCTCGTTTTACGCGAAGAGGCGACGTCGCCAGAAGATATTCTGGCCATTCTCGATCGCTCACAAGATGCTGCTGGACGAACCAATATGGCCTTTCATGGCTTGTTGCGTGATATGACCAGCCAGCTGTCGCCAGCGGCGCGGGAGAAAATCGGGACTCATTTGCGCCGTCATCACCGTTCTGGCTCGCAGCATATGCGCGATGATGATTAGAAATCAGAGGTCCTTATAGGAGAGAGAAGAACATGTCTGATTGTTTTTGGATATGAGCTTTTCTCTCCGCTTTGGACATAGGTTTGGTCTGCGCCACCAAAAGCTCGAGAAAATAACAATGCGGTATCAGGAGAGATAAATATAACTCCGCCAGTTCCGTCCCGCGCTCAGCTTCGACCTCGGGCAAAGCCGCGAGAGCATGGCTAAAATCGTCACGTATGCGCGCCGGCCCTATTTCATGAAATACGCGCGCAATCTTGGGAAAATGCGTCGCAGAGCCAACAATCAGCCGCAACAGCGCGAGGGCTTTTGCATCATGGATAAGATCGAAAAACTGTTCCGACAAATTCATTAAATGAGTACGCGGAACGGCTGCCTCAATCGTACTCGAGACATGATAATATTCAGCGATTTTTTCATCAATCAAAGCCTGAAAAATCTTATTTTTCGAACCAAAATGATTATAGAGGGTGGCTTTCGACAAATTCGCCCTGCGGGCCAGCGTGTCCATACTGGCGCCGTCAAAACCTGCCTCAACAAATAAATCAAAGGCTTCAGCCAACACAGCCTCGCGTTTGGCCGGATCTTTCGGTCGGCCACGCGGCATCAGGTTTCCCCCAGTTATTTTTAAATTTGATTTTGTCATTTGCAGTATTCTAAACTAAACTGTTCAGTATAACAAAGAACTTTTGAGGGATATTCTACATGTCTAACTTTGTGCGCGCTTATTGCCGCCACGTGGTTGCCCATCCGTGGATGCACATTATCGGTTCACTTTTGATCTGTATGGTCGCCTTAGCAGGACTACCGCGGCTCGGCTTTACCAATGATTATCGATACTTCTTTTCAGCGCAGAACCCCTACCTCCAGGCGTTTGATGAGATTGAAAAAACTTACTCGAGCCCTGACACAATCTTATTTGTCATTCAGCCCGAAACTGGAAAAGCCACCCAGCCACGCACTGTTGAGATGATCGGACAAATCACACGCGAGGCATGGCAAATCCCGTTTTCGGTTCGCGTCGACTCGCTGACAAATTTCCAAAATACCCGCGCCGATGGTGACGATCTGATTGTTGGCGATCTGGTGGCATCACCGGAAACTGTCACGCCAGCAGAAAGCGACTATATCGAACAAACAATTTTAAGGGAGCCTATATTAGCTGGCCGCCTGCTTGCGCTAGACGGACGGACAACTGCGGTTCTGGTGTCACTGCGACCGCCACGCGATGACGCGCCTGCGACCAATAGTATTATTAAAAAAGCACGCGAAATTCGTGATATGGCGCGGGCAAATTTTCCGGGGCATAAAATCGAGCTCACAGGGTCACAGGTGCTGAGTAATGTCTTTTCGGAAGCCGCCCAGCGCGATGTGCAAATTTTAACCCCGACCATGTTCGCCGTGATCGCCGTAATTTTAATGCTTATTACGCGTCAAGTATTTGCCACACTGGCAGCAATGTTAGTGGTCGGTTTATCTGCCATGACCGCCTTGGGTGCGGCTGGCTGGTTCGGTATCCCGCTGAGCCCGCCCGCCTCAGGCGCGCCCACCATTATTCTGACGGTCGCTGTTGCCGATGGTGTACATATCTTGATTAATGTCTTGGTCGCTCTCGGCAAGGGCAAAAGCAAGGAAGACGCCATTGTTGAAAGCCTTGACGTTAATGCCTCGAAGGTATTTTTGACGTCTCTGTCCACCGCAATTGGTCTGTTTAGTCTCAACTTTTCAGACGCCCCGCCCTATCGCGATCTCGGTACCATTGCGGCTTTTGGGACCATTTTCGCCTGGATCTTATCGATGAGTTTATTCCCGGCCGTATTGCGCCTTGTTCCTCTGCACCCGACCAACATTATCGGTCGCCAGAGCGTTTTAATGCAGAAAATCTCGATCTATGTGACACAACGCGCCCGCTTCTTTTTAATTGCAGGGCTGGCCCTTGTCGTGTTTGCCACAGCGCAATTGTCGCGGCTGCATTTCAACGACCGGTTTGTTGAATATTTTGATGAGACCATTGATTTCCGCCGCGCCACCGATTGGGCAGCAGAAAACTTGACTGGTATCTATTTGCTTAATTTCTCCATTAAAAGCGGCGAAGTCGGCGGCATCTCAGATCCCGATTATCTAAACTATCTCGATAATTTCGCGACTTGGATGCGCCAACAACCCGAAGTTCGCCACGTCATGACCTTCTCCGACGTGGTAAAACGCATTAATCGGAGCATGAACGGTGATCAAGAGAGTTTCTATACCTTGCCGGCCGATCGCGATCTGGCAGCGCAATATCTCTTGCTCTATGAAATGTCGCTTCCTTACGGCCTCGATCTCAATGATCAAATTAATATCGATAAATCAGCAACGCGCGTGATTGTTACGTTGGATACTATTGGTACGCTAGAAATGAAATCCTTACGCAGTCGAACCCATGACTGGATGGAAGCCAATGGTCCGACCGAGCGGATCACCGATCCGGCTGGGCAGGCGGTCATGTTCTCGTATATTGGTGAACGGAATTTCATTGCCATGTCGCAAGGCACTTTATACGCTTTCTTGCTGATTTCCTTCTGCCTATTTTTGGCGTTACGAAGCGTCCGTCTCGGACTTATCAGTCTTTTGCCGAACATTGCGCCACCGGCCGTTGCTATGGGACTATTTGCACTATTCCGCGATGAAATTGGTCTCTGGGCGAGCTTTGTAACGGCGACGGCCATCGGGCTTATTGTCGACGCCACGGTTCATATTTTATCCAAGTATAAATTGGCACGAACCGAGCAAAACTTAGACATTACTGAGGCTATTCATTACAGCTTTACAACTGTGGGAACGGCGCTTTGGATATCATCTTTAATTTTGATGGCAGGCTTCTTGGTTCTCAGTACGTCGCCCTTTTTTATCAACGCAATGCTCGGTCTGGTTGTCTCGATCACTATTGTCGTAGCGTTGGTGCTGGACTTCCTACTCTTGCCACCGCTACTTATATATCTAGACAAAAAGTCAACCACGTCATCTTGAAGTTTCGGAGGAAGAAACACATGTTGCAAAAAATTATCTCGACTGTTTTTTGTTTGGCACTGCTTGTGAGCCCTCTTGCAGCTGCAGATCTACCAGCTACCAGTGACCCAGAGGCCCGCGGCCTTGCCATCGCGATTGAAGGCGACAAGCGCAACCTTGGCTTTCATGATACCTCGAGCGAAATGGAAATGACGCTGACCAATGCCAGTGGAGATGTCAGCGTCCGTCGCTTGCGTTTCAACACTTTGGAGAATGAAAACGCGCAAGATGGAGACTGGAACTTAATGATCTTCGACGAACCGCGTGACGTCGCCGGAACCGCCATGCTGACTTACGCACATATTCTGGACCCTGATGAGCAATGGATGTATCTGCCGGCCCTGAAACGCGTCAAGCGTATTTCGTCGGTCAATAAGTCGGGCCCTTTCATGGGATCGGAATTTGCCTATGAGGATTTCACAGCGCAAGAATATGGCAAATATAGTCACAAGTGGCTGCGCGACGAACCCTGCGGCGAACTCACCTGTCATGTCGTCGAGCGCACACCGCTCTATGAGCATTCGGGCTATACCCGTTTGATGAGCTGGACCGATGACACCGACTTTCAGGTGCGCAAAATTGACTATTACGATCGCAAGAACACGCTCCTGAAAACTCTGACCTTTAACGACTACCGCCTATATCTCGGTAAATATTGGCGTGCCCATGACCTTTACATGGTCAATCATTTGACTAAAAAAACAACGCGGCTGAGCTGGACCGAAATTAAATTCCAAACAGGTTTGACCGAGTCTGATTTCTCACAAAATAGTCTCAAAAGAGCTCGCTAGTGATGTTCCGCGCTCGCTTTCTTCTGCCCTTGCTTGTGTGGTGCACACCCAGTCTGGCTATGGAGATCGATATCGAGGGCGAGATCGAGCTTGAATATCGCGGCTTTTTCGAGGCACCAGCCAATCCGCAGTCGAGCCGCAATTTTGGCGCGATTGCCGCGCTTCTCGAGGTCGGCCTGTATGATGACGACAACCGCCATGCCTTGATCGTGAAGGGCTTTAGCCGTGGCGATAGCGACGACAGCGAACGCTCGCATAGCGACCTACGCGAGGCCAAGTATCGCTTTGTCGAAGGTGATTTCGAGGCCGTGATCGGTCTCGACAAAGTGTTTTGGGGCGTGACGGAATTTGTCCATCTGGTTGATATTGTCAATCAGACCGACGCCTCTGAAAGCGTTGATGGTGAGCAGAAATTAGGTCAGCCCATGCTGCGCGCCTCTTATGTCAGCCCCTATGGCACCTTTACCGCCATGTATATGCCAGTATTTCGTGATCGTCATTTTTCTGGCCCTAAGGGGCGACCTTTTACCGGCATCGCGGTTGATAATCATCGGTCATTTTACGAAAGCCAACATGGAGACCGTCAGCATGACGTCGCTTTGCGGTATAATCATTTTATCGGCGTCTGGGATGTTGGGCTGTCCTATTTCGACGGCACGGCTCGCGACCCGCTCTTGTTACCGCAAAATATTCGTAACGGAAAAATTGTCCCCTACTACCCGTTACGCCAGCAAGTCTCGCTCGATGCCCAAGCCACGCTTGGCCCTTGGTTATTAAAGCTTGAGGCCCTGACACAGGACGAATTAGGTGAAAGCGCCAATCGCGCTGTCTCGGGCATTGAATATAGTTTCTACGGCATATTTGGTAGCAACTCCGATTTAGGCGTCGTTGCCGAGTATATGTGGGATGACCGAGATGAACGCTCGCCTCACCCGTTCAATAATGATCTCGGTATCGGCCTACGTTGGACCGCCAATGATACTCAGTCAACGACACTGTTGCTTGGGGGTATTGTCGATCTTGATCATCATACCACGGCGGTATCGGTCGAGGCCGAACGCCGCATCGGCAGTCAATTTAAGTTCGCTCTGGAAATGCGGTTGCAGACCAATACCGACCCGCTCGACCCCGTATTTCACAGCATTCGTGACGAGGATTTCTCGCGCCTTCGCCTGACATATTATTTTTAGCTCCCACCTTTATCATCCACCGCTAATCACGGTGCGTTTTTCGCTTGAGTAGCCCAGCCAACGCTATACAGTCTTGGCAAAGGGAGCACTTAATGTCAGACAGTCAGAGCGTTACGAGTAACAATCGGTCACGAAATTACACACTTTTTGTTTTGGTATTGATCTATGCCTCGAGCCATATTGATCGCCAAATTGTTTCTATTCTAGCAGAGTCAATCAAACTTGATCTCGGACTAAGCGATAGTCAATTAGGCTTTCTTATTGGTCTGTCTTTTGCCATTTTTTACGCGACACTAGGCATCCCGATTGCCCTCATGGCAGACCGCATGAACCGCCGCAATATTATTGGCGTCTCAGTAATCGTTTGGTCTGGCATGACGGCGCTCAGTGGCATGGCGGCGAATTATACGCAACTGGCATTGGCGCGAATTGGGGTTGGTATTGGCGAAGCCGGCTCAACGCCCCCAAGCCACTCTATGATCTCCGATTTATTCCCCCTTGAGCAACGCGCCGCAGCCATGGGTATATTCTCATCAGGTATAAACTTGGGCATCTTGATCGGCTTCCTAGTTGGCGGCTGGATCGACCATATTTATGGTTGGCGCACAGCCTTTTACATTGTTGGGATACCCGGCATTTTTTTGGGGCTCCTATTATTCCTAACGGTTAAAGAGCCAGAGCGCAGTCACAAGCGCGCCATCGTCGCGAATGACCGTAGCCTTGCTGAGACAACATTGTCCTTATTGCAAGAAGTTTATGCGTGCCTCCTCCTAATGCTTAAAATCCCCAGCCAAAGACATATTTTAATCGGCTGTACATTGGTCGTCTTTGTCGGTTATGGAACGGTTTATTGGAATGGCGTCTATTTCCGACGTATTCTGGGCCTGAGCCCCGCCGAAGCTGGCACTTTGTTAGCTCTTGTCGGCGGCATTATCGGCGGCGTCGGTACTTTCTTTGGCGGCTGGCTGGCCGATCGCTTGGCGCGCCGCGATCAACGTTTTTATGTCTGGCTAACTGGCGCCGTGAAAGTCTTTCTGATCCCTCTCGTTGTTGTTTTTTACCTCAGTAGCGATCTGGTTTTAATCACGGCTATTATTTGTGTCTTATCTTTCTTTGGTGGCTTCTACTTGCCAAGCTCCTTTGCCATGACACAAAGTCTAATGCCGCCGCATATGCGCGCATTGGCCTCAGCAATCCTGCTATTCACCATAAATATTATTGGCCTCGGACTTGGCCCTTACCTCGTGGGTGTGATGAGTGATTTTCTAAGCCCCGATTACGGGCAGGATGCATTGCGTTACGCACTGCTGAGCGTGAGCCTATTAAATATCTGGGGCGGACTGCACTACTTTCTTGCAGCACGGACCATCCGTGCCGACTTAGCCGTTTATAACAAATAAAAAAGCCCCCCATCTCTGGGGGCCTTTCTCTGTCGTTTTACCAATGACTAGAAAGTAAGAGCGATCGTCGCCCCAACTTGCGACACGTCCTTTGTCATACCATCGGCGTAGCTAGCTTCGGCATCTTGGTAAAAATACCCTACCGAGACACCGTCAGCTAATTTAGTGCCGCCACCGATCATCCATTCTTCATAATCAACCGCGGTACGAACACCAAGCTGGCCATCATCTGAGCTATCCGTATAACCGACCCCGAGCTTTGTTGCGCCCATACGGTATGTCGCAGCGACATTATAGGTTTCAATATCTTGACCGCGAATGCCTTTGAAACTTTGTACATCGCTGAAGGAGCCACCAAACTCAAACATGCCGATGCCGAATTTCAAGCCATAGCTCGTGGTTTCTGGGTCATCCGCGGCGGCGGGTAACACCGTCAAACCTGCAGCATTATCAGCTGTCTCATAGCCGAAGGATGCAGCCAAGGTCATGTCTTGACCAATATCGCCCGAATAGTCGAGGTGGTAGCTGGTAATATCATCTTGCTCGGCCGTAGATGACACATTGTGACTGCCACCGGATTTATTGGCATTATTTGGCGCATAGCTAATACCGCCACGGAAGCCATTGATACGCGGCGTGAAATAAATGAACTTCATTTCATCACTCGAGATATTTTCAGGAGCAGTCGAATAATTCACATCGTCGATAGTATGTGTCAGGGTGGTACCAGAAATTTTCAAATTTGCTTCTAACGTTTCCTCGCCAAGATTATTGCCATATTGCCTAATCCCGGGAACAAAATCCGGTGAGCCAACCATTCCCAAATAGGAAGCGCCATTTTCAGCGCCGATAATGAGCTTACCAAAGCCGCCTTGGAAATAAACATAGCTCTCGTCAATTGGATCGTTCGGCACAGCCATAGCTTCTAATTCAACTTGCAGGCCGATTTCTAAACCAGAATCGAGCATTGTTTTGGCTTTAAAGTGAATCTCTGCATCTTGCGCCATATTGGTCCGCGTTAAATTATCGTTGCGGTCAGCAGAAGTGATAGAAGCAAAATAAAAGCCACTAACATCGATCTTTAACGGTGCTGCGTCAGCTGTGCTTATAGTCGTTAAACCGAACGTCATACCCAGTGCTAACGCACTGCAGCCGTGTAAAAGGGTTCGTGTATTTTGTCGGAGAAAGGGTAATATCATAATATCCTCTTTTGATTTTTGTTTAATTTGCTCAATTACACGCACTCAACCGCAACGCTATAAAAGACGCCTGGGAGCAATACTCGAGGCAAGTTCGCCACAACAACTAGAGACAAATACGAAAGACAAATACGAGAGATAACAGCGATTAAATTCTCGAGACCGAGAACAATTTAATTGGCGACGCCGACGCAACACGAAGATTGAAACTAAAGATCGTTATTATTTAATTTTTATGCTGATCTATTTTCTATAGACCACCGTTCTCCCGAGAGAACCAGACTAAAACGCGACTGATCGCAAGAAAAAATAAAAACGTTGCACAAATATCACATTGTGTAACGTGTTTCTCTGACGTGGATGATAACCGCCGCACGACCCCACTTATACAGCTCGCACTCTGCCAGGGGGACCCCAAAACTGTCTCTAATTAAAGTGGCTGCGACGCACCTTATTATTCTTTTTGTATGGACACAGCCAGCAAATAGCTTAAGCAACGACAACTCAAAGTAAACATATCTTGAGGTGCTACCGCAATACAATGCAACTCAAAGTTGAAATCAAAAAAAGGAGCGATCGAGTGACCGCTCCTTCTCTTGTGAGGCCTCGCTGCAAGCGAAGCCAAAACCTAAATTAGAACTTGAAGAGCAGACCAACACCGATGAAATCAGTATCACCTTTATCAGGGTTGTCGCTTTCAACGGCTTCATATGAGTAGGTCAACTTAACGCCATCGGTCAGTTTTGTGCTACCACCAACGACCGTGATTTTTGTTGAGTCGTTAATTTGGCCAGTTTTGGCATCTTCTTGATCGTGCACAGTCAAACCAATTGTCGTGCCACCCATTTTATAGGCCACACCCAATGTTGTGATTTCCCAATCATCGCCACTTGGCTCATCAGCTTCGAAATAATGACCACCGACGGTGAAGTCACCAAAGCCGAGTTGTAAACCGACGGCATATTCGCTGTCGTCCTTGCCGCCTTTTTCGCCTTCTTCATAAGTATAAGAAGTCTTGACTTTGACGCCGTTTAAGTCGCCGCTATAGGACACGCCATAAGACATGACGTCTTGATGTTTGCTGGTGCTCTCTTCCAAAAGCATCGTTCCACTGCCAGCGCCGTGGCCACCAGATACTTCGCCAGACGGTGTGAAAGAGAAGCCGAGCTGGAACCCGCTCATCTTTGGCGTCATGTAGCTGAATTTATTTGCATCACCCGAATAATTGTCGTGCAGAGGCTTTTCGTATTTTGCAACTTCTGACCATGTTTCGAAGTTATTGTCGAACGTTTTCCAACCCAAGAAGCTTGGTGTTGACACTTGCATCAGATAGGCCGCTGAGTTCTCTGCACCAACGATGATTTTACCGAACCCACCTTTGACATAGATATAATGTTCGTCGATTTGGTCTGTAGACTGGGACGCTTCAAGCTGCACCTGAAACCCGTACTCGACACCGGTATCTGACTTTGTCTTCCCTTTGAAGATAATTTCGGCATCTTCTTGGAACGACAAATCTTTATAATCAACGGCTGTGCCGTTCGATTTATTGTCGGAGTCGACGCTATAGGCCATTGAGTTATAATAACCGCCGACTGACACATCAAAAGCCATGGCGGGAGACGCAATAACTGCAACAAGTGCAGTGCTTAGGAGAACTTTTTTCATACTAACCTCTTTGGAATTACCACCGACGTCATGCCGGCTGAGGGCAAATTGGGGGTACGAAAGAGAAAACACAACTTAAAATTTATAATTAACTTCGTCATCGATTATTGATTTTTGGCTTGTTGCCCAATTGCCACAAAATGGCTCTTTTTGTCACAATTCGGTCATAAAAGTGCGAAGCTTTCGCAATATTGGGGCCTCAGCCGGGCGCCGAGAATGCCCGATTTGCGACGTTTGACGAATCCAAAGCTGCTCTTATACTCGAGTTAAGGAGCAGCACGATGTCGTATCAAAATACCTATAAAAAATGGCAATCCGACCCCGTGGCCTTCTGGTCCGCTCAGCTCGATACGGTTGACTGGAGCAAGCCACCGACCACAATTTTTGCGCAGCAAGACGGTCTCGACCGCTGGTTTCCAGATGGCGAACTCAACACCTGCTATAATTGCCTCGATCGCCATGTGCGAGATGGGCATGGTGACCGCGCAGCGCTGATTTACGACTCACCCGTTACTGGCCAACAGCAAAGCATTAGCTATACCGCACTGCTAGATCGCGTGCAGCTCGTCGCTGGGATTCTGCAAGATATCGGTATCACAAAAGGTGATCGCGTCATTATCTACATGCCGATGATTGTCGAAACGGCGATCGCGGCGTTGGCCTGCGCCCGCATTGGCGCCATCCATTCGATCGTCTTTGGCGGTTTTGCTGCAGCCGAATTGGCCACCCGCATTGATGATGCCCAGCCTAAACTGATTATGGCCGCGTCCTGTGGCATAGAGCCTAATAAGGTTGTCGAATATAAACCTTTGATCGACCGCGGCATTGACCTTGCCATTCACAAGCCGGCACAGTGCCTAATCTGGCAACGCCCCGAATGCACGGCCGCAATGATTGAAGGGCGTGACCTAGATTGGGCGACGCAGGAAGCAATCGCACGGGTGCAAAACTTGCGGGCCGACTGCGTTGCCGTTCGGGCTACGGACCCGCTTTATATTCTCTATACGTCTGGAACGACGGGCGTCCCGAAAGGCGTTGTCCGTGATACGGGCGGACACCTGATTGCGCTCATTTGGGCGATGCAGAATGTCTACAACATCAATGCTGGAGATGTGTTTTGGTCGGCCTCGGATATGGGCTGGGTGGTTGGCCACTCCTTCATCCTGTATGGGCCGCTGGCGATCGGCGCAACCTCAATCTTATACGAGGGCAAACCCGTCGGTACGCCTGACGCTGGCGCTTTTTGGCGCGTGATCGGCGAGCACGGCGTTAAGGCTCTGTTCACAGCGCCGACCGCCTTTCGCGCCATTAAGAAAGAAGACCCCCAGGGTAAGCTCATTCCGGCAGACGCGCTGAAGCGCTTCGAAACCTTATTTTTGGCTGGCGAGCGGGCCGACCCCGACACGATTATGTGGGCGGAGAAGAACCTCAAACGACCAGTCATCGATAATTGGTGGCAGACCGAGACCGGCTGGCCAATATGCGCTAACCCCGTCGGCCTCGAGCAACTGCCCGTTAAACATGGCTCTCCGAGTGTCCCGATGCCAGGTTATGACATTCGTATTCTTGACGAAGGCAATGTTGAAAAGCCCACCGGCGAGATCGGGTCTGTGGTCATCAAGCTCCCCTTACCTCCCGGTTGCCTCCCCACACTGTGGGACAACGATGCAGGCTTTACCGAGAGCTATTTGGCTGATTTTCCAGGCTATTACAAAACTGGGGACGCCGGCTTCCGCGATGAGGATGGCTATGTCTTTATCATGTCACGCACCGATGACATCATTAACGTTGCAGGTCATCGCTTATCAACGGGCGCGATGGAGGAAGTTCTCACTGGCCACCCCGATATTGCGGAATCCGCAGTGTTAGGCGTCCGCGACGCCCTCAAAGGCGAAGTACCGCTCGGGCTGGTCGTTTTTAATGATGGCGTCAACCGTCCCGATGAAGAAATCCTGGCAGAATGTATTGCCCGCATTCGTGATCAAATTGGCCCTGTTGCTGCCTTTAAACTTGTAGCCCGCGTTACGCGGCTACCGAAAACGCGGTCGGGCAAAATCTTACGCGGCACCATCCGTAAAATAGCAAATGGTGAAAATTGGGTACTGCCCGCAACCATCGATGACCCAGAAATATTGGATGAAATGGCGAGCGTTTTAGAAGCACTGGGATATCCAAAATCGAGCGCTACTGGGTAAATTTTGTAACGGGAGAGCGAAAGGGTGGATGTAACGCGGCCATTTGACGGCATAAAAATTGTCGAATTATCAACCATGATCACAGCAGCACAAGCGAGCTTAATCTTGGGCGGCCAGGGCGCTGCAACCATCAAGGTTGAACCATTGGGCACAGGCGATCCATTGCGCGTGATCGGCTCTCAGAAAAAGCAGGTCTCCGCTTTTTATTCGAATTTTAACCGTGGCAAGCGCTCCCTCGTCGTTGAGCTAAAAGACCAACGTGGGCAAGAAATTGTTCAGCGCTTGGCGCATGACGCAGATATTTTGATCAGCAATTACCGCCCCGGCGTCTTGGAGCGGCTGGGGCTAGGTTATGATAAGCTATCGGCGCAAAACCCTAATTTAATCTATATGGCGATTTCGGGTTTCGGCGAAACTGGACCCATGTCGGAAGCTCCCGCGTATGATCATGTCATCCAAGCCATGACCGGCTTCACAGCCGTTCAAGGTATGGAGCAAAAGCCTGATTATATCCGCACGCCGCTTTGTGATAAAATTACGGGCTATACGGCAGCGCAGGCCCTCTCCGCCGCGCTCTATACACGGGAGCGCACCGGTCGAGGGCAATTTATTGAATTATCAATGCTGGAGGCCTGTCTGGCCTTCATCTGGCCCGATGGTCTAATGCATTACACGATGCTCGATTCCGATGTCGTGGATTTGGTTCCCTTCTCTCATTATTATCATATTCTGGAGCTATCGGACGGTTACCTCGCTTGCTCGCCGCTGACCGACCAGCATTGGCAGGCCGTTTTTACGCTGCTCGATCGCCCCGAGTTGCGCGACAATCCACTATTTGCATCGGTGTCGAGCCGCTTGATGAATGCCGGCCCTGTCATGGCCGAACTTGGCAACGGACCCGTGAACCGGACCGTCAAAGAGGCCTTAGAAATTCTCGCAACCGGCGATGTACCGTGCGGTGCCAGCGCTCCCCTACCCGAGATCCACCATCACCCACAAATTCTGGCGCGGGAAAGCCTCGAAGAGTTTAACGATGCCGATCTTGGGCAGATGCGCGTGCCCCGCCCGCCCGTGCGTTTTGATGGTCAGAAATCATCGCTCCCCGCGGGCGGACCTTTGCACGGAAAGCATACGCTAGAAATTCTGAACGAACTTGGCTATCAGGAAGATGAGATCAAAAAATTTGATCAAGACGGCATCGTTAAAATTCTAGGTTAAGGTCCGATCAAGGAGTTACACAGGTGTTTATGAGGCGGAAGCAAAGCGACCTGAAGCAGAAAAAACTACTGGCCGGATTCGAGACAGAAATAACCTATAAGCCAGTCCGCAATATTAATATGCGCCTCAAGCCGGGCAACGATATTGTCTATATCTCGGCACCCCGTCGCGTCAGCCAGGCAGAGATCGCCCGTTTTATGGAGAGCAAGCGCCAGTGGTTGCTGGAAAATCTGGCAAAAATGCGCAATGTCCAGCCGGTCAAACCGCCGCGAATGAAAGCCGGCGAGGTGCATTATGTCTGGGGCCGGCCACTGATTCTTCAGCCCTTTTTGCCAACTAAAGGTCGTCCCCATTGGCGGCACATTGATTATGACCTAACGCATTTGTTTTTCCCTATATCGGCAGCGCCCGAGACCAGAGAGGCGCGCGAAAAACGGCTTAAGAACTGGTATCTCGACGAAACCCAACGCACCGTCGCGCAATTGCGTCCTCACTGGCAGGAGCGGATGGAGGTGGAGGTTTTGCATTTATCCTATCGCAGCATGAAGTCGCGCTGGGGCACCTGTTTTATCAACGAAGGTCATATTCGTTTGAACTCGGAACTCGCAAAATATCCGCCAAACTGCCTAGAATATGTTCTCGTGCATGAAATGGCGCATTTTTTTGAGCCAGCGCATGACACGCGCTTTTACAAAATTATGGATCACTACCTGCCCGATTGGCGCGCCCGTCGTCAGCTTCTGAATACGACCAATGTCAGAGGGATGGAGGACGCTTGAACGCTGCTTAATTGCAGTTTCGGGGTAAAATGGGGGACATGGTACAGCCTCCCCGAATTGAACGGGGGACCTCTTGATCCACAATCAAGCGCTCTAACCATCTGAGCTAAGGCTGCCCATCTCGACAACACCGCAAATACGGTGTCTCTGGAGCGGAAAGTACTTCCCTTTTATAAAAAACTCAAGCCTGTAGCGGCATTTGTCCGCGACAAGTCGTGCACCGCTAGCGCTTGACCACACTGGTTGATCAGCGTAAGAGTTGCGAATGATTTGCAATAAGCAGAATTATAATGTTCCGCGTTGTTCCGATCGCCCAGTCTATTATTGATGGTTGGCGCCTCGGTGCTGTCGTCACCTGCCTATTGGTATTAATGCCAATATTGGGCTTGAGCTTGCTGGCGCTGGGCGATAGCAGCACTATCTGGCCCAGCATGCTGCAAACCGTCTTGCCGCGTTACGTTCTCACGACGTTGGCTTTAACACTGGGCGTGGCGCTCATCACCGCTTTTATTGGTACTATGACTGCCTGGTTCATCACATTCTTCAACTTTCCAGGACGCAATATTTTGCTCTGGGCAATGCTCTTACCCTTGGCTTTACCAACTTACATTGCGGCTTATTGCTATACCGACCTGCTCGATTATGCAGGCCCTGTTTTTACGCTGTGGCGCAAATGGTTGCCGCTTGAGGCATATCCCGATATCCACTCGATCGGTGGCGCGATACTTATTTTGAGCTTTGTTCTCTACCCCTATGTCTACCTCTCGGCGCGTACCAGCTTTATTCAACAGTCGACGGGACTGATTGAAAATGCCCGCCTCCTCGGCCTATCACCGAAACAATGCTTTTGGCGCGTTGCTCTGCCTTTATCACGACCAGCCATCGCGCTCGGTGTTCTGCTCGCTGTGATGGAGTGTTTGAATGATATTGGCGCGGTTGAGCATCTAGGCGTGCAAACCCTAACCACAGGTATTTACAGCACTTGGATCAATCGCGGATCGCTCGCTGGTGCGGCGCAACTGGCGCTCGCTATGCTCAGCATTGTCGCTCTCTTGGTCATTGTCGAACATAGTTTGCGAAAAATGGGTAGCTTCCAATCAAGCCGCCTACGCAACCGATCTATCCGGCGCTTCGATCTCACACCCTTGGCCCGATGGTCTATCTGCCTACTTTGCGCTTTACCGATTATTATCGGATTTGTCATCCCGATTGGCATTTTGCTATCGAACGCCCACGCCCCCGACATTGTTACATTGCGCGCTGCCGGCAATAGCCTCTCTCTAGCGATCTCAGCTGCCCTTTTCACCCTATTTATAGCTGTATTTTTGGCCTATGCGCGTCGCTCAGCGATCCCCGAGGGGCGTGGGCGCCTAGCGCGGCTCGCCGCCATCGGTTATGCCATCCCAGGGACGGTTCTGGGGCTTGGCCTTTTGATCGTTCTCACGCGCCTCACTCACCTCACAAATGGGAGTATTATTTTGACCGGTACCATTTTCGGCCTGCTTTACGCCTATTGTGTTAGGTTTCTCTCGCTTGCCTATGGCACCATTGATGATGGGTTTGACCGTATTCCACGCAATCTTGACCTTGCTGCCCGTTCGCTCGGCGCATCGCGGCGCTCTGTTTTAACACGCCTTCATAGCCAGCTCATGCGTGCGCCCTTGATCGCTGCGTTGCTTTTGGTCTTTGTCGACGCGATGAAGGAACTGCCCGCGACTTTAATCCTTCGGCCGTTTAATTTCGAGACATTATCGACACAAGTCTACACGCAAGCCTCTCTCGGCCAGTTTGAGCAAGCCGCACTGCCGGCCCTCACCATCGTTGCTGTCGGCCTCATTCCGATTTTTATTATGCTCCAGCTTTTCGATCGGTTGCGGCAAAAATCACGCGCTTAAGCAGTCTCGGCAAACAATTCCCGACCAATCAGCATACGGCGAATTTCCGAGGTGCCAGCGCCAATTTCATAAAGTTTGGCATCGCGCAAATAACGCCCACATGGATTGTCATTGATATAGCCATTGCCGCCCAGCAATTGGATCGCATCAAGTGCGCATTGGGTGGCATTTTCTGCCGCAAATAAGATCGCAGCCGCCGCATCCTTGCGCGTTGTCTCACCGCGATCGCAGGCCTGGTTGACGGCGTAGACATAAGCTCGGCTGGCTGAGAGCTTGGTATACATATCCGCTACCTTGCCTTGCACCAGCTGAAATGTGCCGATTGCTTGACCAAATTGTTCACGCTGGTGCACATAATCGGCCACCAAATCGAGGCAGGCTTGCATAATACCAACGGGGCCAGCCGCCAAGACGGCACGTTCATAATCCAAGCCGCTCATGAGAACCTTAACGCCTTCATTAAGCGGCCCGAGAATATTTTCCTTCGGAACCTCACAGTTCTCAAACACCAGCTCGCCAGTTTCTGAACCCCGCATACCCAGCTTGTCTAACTTTTGCGCGCAAGAAAAACCTTTGAAACTTTTTTCAATCAAGAAAGCCGTGATGCCGCGCGGGCCAGCGTCGGCTTGGGTCTTAGCATAAACCACCAATGTGTCGGCAGACGGACCATTTGTGATCCACATTTTGCTGCCATTTAATACAAAGTGATCGCCGCGATCCTCGGCGCGCAATTTCATCGATACCACATCCGACCCAGCGCCCGGTTCAGACATCGCCAATGCCCCGAGATGCTCGCCAGAAATCAGTTTCGGTAAGTAAGCTTGCTTTTGCGCCTCATTGCCCCAGCGGTAGATTTGATTGATGCATAAATTTGAATGCGCGCCATAGGACAGCCCAACCGAGGCGGAGGCGCGGCTAATTTCCTCAAGCACAATAGCTTGCGCCGTATACCCCATCGGTACACCGCCATAGTCCTCCGAAACAGTAATGCCATGCACGCCGAGATCGCCTAATCGCTGCCAAAGATCGCGTGGGAACTTATCATCGCGATCGATCGAGCTCGCGCGTGGCTCTAACTCGCTCGCCACAAAGCTTCGGATGCTATCTCGTAACATTCGAATATCTTCGCCCAGATTAAAATCCAGCATTGGATAGGTGTTCGAAATCATCGTTGTCCTCTCTCCATTATTCTTGTTTTAGACTTAGGTACCGGTCCAGTTGGGTTTGCGCTTCTCCTTGAAAGCCAGAGGTCCCTCTTGCGCGTCATCACTCAGATAGACAGGCTCAAACAGCGTCTCGCCGATTTCAAGGGATCGATCCCAAGCCTCTTTGGCGACGTCATAAACCATGCGCTTACCCGCACGCACCGACAAAGGCGCATTTTCCGCAATCCCCCTGGCCATTTCCCAAGCCGCATCTTGCAGCGCCTCAGCTGGCACAACTTTATTGACAAGGCCAATATCATAAGCGCGTGCCGCCGTCATAGGCTCAGCCGTGAGCAAGAGCTCCATGGCAATGCGCGGCGGGATTAGCCACGGTAAAGGTCCCGCCCACGGCGCGCCGCGCCCACGTTTGGCCTCAGTGATCGCGAAAGTTGCATGTTCTGCGGCAATACACAGATCGCACATTTGCGTTAGCAAAAAACCGCCAGCAAAAGCGTGGCCATTGACCGCCACGATCACGGGCTTATCTGTATGGACGGTTCGGTTCCAATAGGGAATAAAATCGGGCGGCGGCACTTTAAGCTGCATGTCCGACATTTCCTTCAGATCGCCACCGGCACAAAAGACACGGTCGCCAGTTGCCGTCAATATCGCAACAAGCGCCGCATCATCTTGTGAGAACCGCTCAAAGGCTAGCCCGAGCAGCTCACGCGTCTGTGTATTCAACGCATTGCGCGCCTCTGGCCGATCGATGGTGATTGTCGCGATGTTATCTCGCACATTATAGTGTACCGTTGACACCTCGATCTATATATGGGCCGCCAAGTGCCCATACCCCTTATTCAGCGGCATATCCGAGGACGGCTTTGGTTTCAAGAAAATCCTCGAAGCCATATTCGCCCCATTCGCGACCATTACCCGACTGTTTATAGCCTCCAAAAGGCGCCCCCAAATCGGGGCCTGCACCGTTCAGATGGACATTACCAGTGCGTAGTTGCGAAGCCACACGACGCGCGTGCTCGACATCGCCCGACTGCACATAGCCTGACAGGCCGTAAACCGTATCATTGGCGATCTCGATGGCTTCTTCTTCACTATCATATTTAAGAATCGAGAGGACTGGCCCGAAAACCTCTTCGCGAGCGATAGTCATATCATTGGTAACATTAGCAAAGATTGTCGGCTTGACGTAATAGCCAGCGTTCAAACCATCAGGCTTACCTGGACCACCGGCAACCAGCTCAGCGCCTTCTGCAATCGCTTTTTCGATTAAGCCTTGGATTTTGTTGAATTGGACTTCACTGACAACGGGACCAATGGTTGTGTCCCCAGCTGTGGGGTCACCCACCTTAACCTTTGCCGCCGCCGCTTTCGCGATTTGTACGACTTCGTCATGCCGCTTGGCAGGCACCAGCATCCGCGTCGGTGCATTACAGGACTGCCCCGAATTCATGAAGCAAGACTGTACGCCGTGCGCGACCGATTTTTCGAAATCAGCATCATCGAGAATAATATTAGCCGACTTACCGCCCAACTCTTGGCAGACGCGCTTAACCGTTGGCGCGGCTGCAATCGCAACCTGCGTGCCGGCGCGCGTCGAACCGGTAAAGGACACCATGTCAATATCTGGGTGCGACGACAGCGTTTCCCCAACTGTTGGGCCATCACCGTTTACGAGGTTGAAAACACCGGCAGGAACACCCGCATCGTCCAAAATTTCGGCCCACAATGCGGCATTCAGCGGCGCGACTTCCGATGGTTTTAGAACCATTGTACAACCAGCGGCAATTGCCGGAGCGACCTTGCAGGCGATCTGGTTGATCGGCCAATTCCAAGGCGTGATCAAAGCACACACTCCAACAGGCTCCTTGCGGATCATGGTGCTACCTTGGGCGCGTTCAAATTCATAGCTTGCTAATACTTCACGAATTTTACCAAGATGCGCCATTCCCATAGCGGCTTGCGCTGCTTTCGAGAGCCACATCGGGGCACCCATTTCTTTACTAATCGTCTCAGCAATTTCCTCTGAGCGTTTGCCATAAGCGGCCAAAATGGCATCGATCAGGTCTAAACGCTCTTTCACTGTGGTCTGGGAGAAACTTGCAAAGGCTTTTTTTGCGGCGGCTACAGCTTTGTTGACGTCGTCTTTATTGCCCATCATGATTTGGCCAATCACCTGCTCATTGGCAGGGTTGATCACGTCGAACGGCTTTGGATCGCTTGGTTCAACCCATTGGCCATCAATATAAAATTTCAGACAATTATCCATGTCATGTCTCCCTAGAAGCTGTCGTTAAACTGGCCGTATGTTGGCACATATTGGCTCGAGTGCAAGCTAAATTGCACGCTTATTCACTGAGAGCGTCTTGGATATATTGCGCCAATAACCAGATACGATCACGCCCCCAGCCAGTATAAATTTCGCGGCCACGAGCGCCCAAAAGCCGAAAACTTGGAACCCCCCACAGGCCACTTTTCATGACTTGTACGCGATTGGCCTCGATTTCGTCTTCCCACGCGGGGTTATCGAGATATTCGCCAACGCCGCCCCAATCCAGACCAGCACGTTCGATCGCTAATTTTAAGTTTTGATCGCGGCTCATATCCCGCCCCTCGGACCATGCAAGCTGGCAAAAGGCGTGTAAATATTCTGGCCCACGTCCCAACGCATTGGCATAGGGGAATAAAGAAAAACCACGCCGAACTGGCGTACCAACAGGATCGCAAATATTACCAAAAGGAACACCAATGCGGTCAGCCTCTCGCTTAGCGTCCTGCATAATATAAAGTCCCTTATTTGGCGGCACAGGGAGACCCCGCATAACCATGGGCATAACTGGCCGCCATACAACACTAACAGGATAGTGATTAGGGAGATCCATCATTTCCGGCATTGCCAAATAGCTGTAGGGCGAGCGGATGGAGGGATAAAATTCAACAGTTAGACGTCGTTTGGCGGGCTTCGCCATAAAGGTCGGCCGATTTTGGAAATGACTGACATTTTTCGCGCCGATCATTTTCAACTTAGCCTCTGTCAAGCGGTCTTCAAGATAAGGAAGCCGGTCAATGCCCCAGTACCACTCGCTCTCAAAATACAAGGTCCCACCAAGATAATGGCCTAAACTATCACGAAGCTCGGTATCGTGTTGCAAGTGGCTTTCAACCTCTCCGGCACTAAAAAGCGGCTTTTTCTTTAGGCCTTGAGCGTCATTGGCCCAATATTGCGCCATGATCTCGATGGTTGCTTTATTTAAGCCCGCTTGCGCCACAAGGGCCCGCAACGCAATCTGATAGGTATTATGCGACGGCTTCTCCGATATAGCCGGAAATTTAAGCTTGTAAAATGGTGCTATCTCCTTGGCATCTTTAAGAGAATAGGCCTCCAGAGCAGCCCGCTCGGGCGCCGCGGTATCACTCGGTTGACGTACCAAATGAAATTCGAGATCGATGGCGTAGCGATTTTTTATCTCAAGCATCTGCTGCGCCAATAAATAACTATAGGGATCATCGAGCTGACAGAAAAAATGCACCGTCGGGTTGGCGCGCATCAGCTTACGTTTCAAGGCTGACGAACGGCGTTTAAACTGTCGATACTGAGGGCTAGCAACAAAGCGCATAAAGCGCGATTGGATGGATCGCTTTAGGGTCATAATATTTCTCTTATTCTTCTATAGCCTGACCCGCCCCCTTGGCTCAATATGCGAGACGCCGACATTGAAAATATTTTTCAACGCTCTAAATCACAAAACATGAAAATGAAGGTCAAATCAGATCTGCCGCAAAAGATTTGCCCTGCGTGCCAAAGGCCCTTTTTCTGGCGCCGCAAGTGGCTTCGCAATTGGGAAGACGTGCGCTATTGCTCCGAGCGTTGCCGGCGAAAGCGGTCCGCCTGATGCCAGTTCTGCGCCCGATATTGGGCGATCAACTGTCGAAATCACTTGCCAGCTTGCGCGATTACCAAAGCGGCGACGTGGTGGTAATGGCGGAAATGCCGCAAGAAGCTAGCTATGTCCGCCACCATAAGCAAAAAATTCTTCTGATATTTGCCGCCATGCGGCACTTTGCAAGGTCCTTAAAGGATGATGGCTATGCGGTTATTTATTACCGCTACGATGAGAAACCGCCCCATGACTACGCCAGTATGCTGTCCCGGGCACAAGCTGAGACCGGCCTCAGTGCCGCCGTCGCCACCGAGCCAGGCGAGCACCGCCTGCTGAAGGTAATGCAAGAGCTGCAATGTATTGATCTCAAAATCCTTACAGATGATCGCTTCATCACATCGCGAGCCGCCTTTGCCGACTGGGCTAAGGGGCGCAAGCAATTACGC
>CBFHZM010000001.1:0-73735 GCA_965660195.1 Alphaproteobacteria bacterium | reverse complement strand
CTTGTTCGTCCGCAACAGCTTCAGCACTCGCGGCTTCAGCTACTTCAGGCTCAGCATCAGCAACAACTTCTTCCGCAAGCACCTGTTCTGTTGGTGCTTCGGCAGCCCCCAGATCAATCCCTGAATGGCGTGCGCTTTTCTCAATGCCCGAAATAATGGCTTTGCTGATCAGATCGCAATACAGCTCAATAGCGCGGCTGGCATCATCATTCCCAGGGATTGGATAATCGATCAAATCTGGGTCGCAGTTGCTATCGAGAATAGCGACAACGGGAATGCCCAACGTTTTGGCTTCGGCAATCGCAATCGCCTCTTTATTGGTATCGATAACAACCATCAGTTCTGGCCGACCACCCATGTCTTTGATACCACCGAGAGCGCGTTCCAATTTGTCGCGCTCGCGGGTCAACTGCAGGATTTCTTTTTTCGTTAGACCTTTCGATCCTTCTGGAGTCAACGTCTCCTCAACTTCGCGTAAACGCTTAATCGAATTCGAAATCGTATTCCAGTTGGTCAGCGTACCGCCCAGCCAGCGCGAGTTCATGTAATATTGAGCCGACTGCTTCGCAAAGCGCGCAATTGGCTCTGACGCCTGGCGCTTAGTTCCAACGAATAAGACGCGGCCACCAGCAGCAACCGTGGCTTCGATCGTCACCAAGGCTTGGTGAAGAAGCGGAACTGTTTTCGACAAATCGAGAATGTGGATACCGTTGCGGTCGCCAAAAATATAAGGCGCCATTTTGGGATTCCAGCGTTGTGTTTGGTGACCAAAGTGAACGCCAGCCTCAAGCAACTGACGCATAGAAATATCTGGGAGAGCCATTGAACTATCCTTCCTGTTTCTCCAGTTAATCCGCCGCAGAGGGTTATTTGTCTAAACTGAGAGGGCTTAGACAAACACGGGAGTGACCGGAAACGGTCGATCTCTGCGTGAGTAATGCGCTGGTTGTAGTCAAAACTCGGTAAAAGAGCAAGCTTTTTCGCGGCACTAAATCTCTTCGATTTGGATGACGCCGCGCACGGCTTTGAGGGCGCCTGTCAGTTTCGGTGTCACCATATAGGCCCGTGGCAGATGAATTTCAACCTCATGCTGCTCACCCATCAAAATCATAGAAATTTTACCCCCGCGCCCATTGGCTTGGCTCACCCCATCAAGATGCGTTGCTAAACTGGGGAGCGCCTGCGGGGCGTCAACATAAATGCGCAAGCCCGCCCCTGCGCCTGCCACGACGTCATCGATCGAACGCAAGACCTGACCCGAGAGACGAATATCCTCTTCCCGTCGAGTGATCCGTACCGTGGCAATCACCGAAGTGCCCACAACCAAAAGATCGCGCGACGCTCTTAGGGCTTCAGAGTAAAGAGCAATTTCATAGTGCCCGTCGGGATCCGACAAAGTGATAAAGGCAAATGGATTATCCCCCGATCGTTCGTCGATCTTTAATATTGTCCCGGCTAGCAAAACCTCGCGGGCCGTAATTTTTTCAATATCAACATGACGGACGACGCCGACACGCTTAATGGCGCGAGCATATTCATCCAGCGGGTGTCCGGACAGATAAAAGCCGATCGACTCGCGCTCGCGTTCGAGGCGTTGCAACTGCGACCATGGGTCGACCATCGGCAAGGACAGGCTTGCGGCGAAATCAGCCTCACCAAATAAATTCTCTTGCTGCGTCCGTCGTTCATTTTCGGCTTGGCTGGTTTCACCAATAATCATTTTTTCGCCAGCGCTCGCACGGGCGCGATCCGGCTCGAGACAATCCAGCGCTCCTGCAGCAATCAAATGTTGCAACATACGACGATTGAGACCAAACACACTGCCGCGACGGGCGAAATCAAATATATCTTTAAACGCTCCATTGGCCTTACGTTCTTCAACCAGCAGTTGCATTGCTTGCGATCCAACATTGCGAATAGCGGCCAATGCATAACGGATGCACCCGTCCTCAATGGAAAACTGTACCTCTGACGCATTAACATCGGGTGGCAAAACTGTAATCCCGCGCTTTTCAGCATCACGTTTAAAGACTTGCAATTTGTCTGTATTATCTGCGTCCAAAGACATCGACGCTGCCAAAAAAGCTTCTGGATAATTGGCTTTTAAGTGAGCCGTCTGATAGGCAATGAGCGCATAGGCAGCGGCATGACTTTTGTTAAAACCATAGCCAGCGAAGCTATTAACCTGATCAAATATCGAGCTCGCGTTTTGGGTATCGACCCCTCTCGCCTCGGCGCCCTCAATGAACCGTGCTTTTTGTGCGTCCATCTCAGCTTGGATCTTCTTCCCCATCGCCCGGCGTAACAAATCAGCCTCGCCGAGCGAATATCCCGAGAGGGTCTGGGCGATCTGCATCACCTGCTCTTGATAAATCATCACGCCATAAGTTTCCTCAAGAATTGGTTGCAAGCTGGCGTGTAAATAATCCGGTTTCTCCTCACCCTTTTTACAACTGATATAGCGCGGAATATTCTCCATCGGCCCCGGGCGATACAGCGCCACCAGAGCGATAATATCTTCCAGTGTGTCAGGCTTCATGCGTTTCAGCGTATCCCGCATACCGGCGCTTTCGAGCTGAAACACACCGACTGTATCGCCCTGCCCCAACAGCTCAAAGGTCTTGGGGTCATCCAACGGAATGCTGTCAATATCAACGTCAACGGCGCGAAGCTGTAAAAGCTCGATCGCTTTTTCAATCACCGTCAATGTTTTCAACCCGAGGAAGTCAAATTTCACCAGCCCCGCTTTTTCTACCCATTTCATGTTAAATTGCGTGACCGGCATATCGGATTTAGGGTCTCGGTATAACGCCACAAGCTCGGTTAGAGGCCGGTCGCCAATCACTAAGCCCGCCGCGTGGGTTGACGCGTGACGATAAAGCCCCTCGAGCCGCAAGCTAATATCGACCAACTCCTCGACGCCGGCCTCGTGCGCGATTGCGTCCTTTAAACGTGGCTCAATATCAATAGCCTCTGGCAAGGTAACAGGGTTGGCGGGATTGTTGGGTACCAATTTGCACAAACGATCGACTTGCGAATACGGCATTTGCAAAACGCGGCCAACATCGCGCAATACGGCGCGGGCTTGCAATTTACCAAAGGTGATAATTTGCGCGACCTGCTGACGACCATATTTTTTCTGCACGTAAGAGATCACTTCGTCGCGCCGCGATTGACAGAAATCAATATCGAAATCCGGCATCGACACGCGCTCGGGGTTTAAGAATCGTTCAAACAGCAAATTGAAACGAAGCGGATCAAGATCGGTGATGGTGAGCGCCCAAGCGACCAAAGATCCAGCGCCCGACCCACGCCCTGGACCTACAGCAATCCCTTGTTCCTTGGCCCATTTAATGAAATCAGCAACGATCAGAAAATAGCCAGGGAAGCCCATTTTAACGATTGTATCCAATTCAAAGGCCAGTCGCTCGTGGTAAAGATCTTCCGCGACTGCGGGCGGGTGCGCTGCCAGACGCGCTGCCAAGCCATCCTGCGCCTGACGGGTCAACTCAGCGGCCTCATCGGCGCATGGAAAAGCCGGCAAAATCGGATCGCGATTGGTTGGGCGATAGGCACAGCGCTGTGCAATTTCGATCGTATTAGCCACCGCCTCTGGCAAATCGGCGAACAGTGTGACCATCTCTTCGGGTGATTTCAGGCGATGGTCTTCTGTATATTGCCGTCGATCAGTTTGATCAACATAGGCGCCCTCAGCAATGCAAATTAGAGCATCATGCGCGCGAAAATCACTACCATGCATAAAGAAACTTTGATTAGTAGCAACCAGCGGAATGGCCATAGCGTAAGCCAGATCAATCAACCCCTCTTCAACTATTGGCGGCTCAAACCCAGCATAGCGCTGCAGCTCGACATAGAGGCGATCGGCAAAACAAGTCTGCAGGCGCTGCAATAGTTTCCGCGCTTGCGCAACATTGCCATTCCGGAGAATTTTATTGATCGGCCCCTCAGGACCGCCCGTTAAACAAATAACACCCTCGTGGAGCGCTTCGAGATCGCTAACCTGAACGCCCGACTGATTAT
Organism: Alphaproteobacteria bacterium; assembly: GCA_965660195.1. GTDB lineage: Bacteria > Pseudomonadota > Alphaproteobacteria > RS24 > RS24 > JAYODZ01. Next base: position 69,694 of record CBFHZM010000001.1, on the reverse strand, counting down.
GCTCATTGTCGTAAACGCGGCTACACAAAGCCATTAAATTCAGATAACCCGTCTCGTTCTGCGCATACAGCGCGACATCGCCCAGCTCAGCATCCGCCTCATAGAGTCTCAAAGTGACGCCGGTAATCGACTGAACGCCGATTTTCGATAAGGTCTCCGCCGCTTCAAGTGCGCCAAAGACATTATTGCGATCCGCAACCGCCACAGCGGGCATGTAATATTTTTTGCACGCCTCAACGAGCGCCTCAAAACGAATAGCCCCCTCAAGTAGAGAATAGGGGCTATGAACGCGCAAATGGATAAATTTAGGTTGCATTTTAGGATCCAACGGTAGAACGACTTACGACGCTTTTGCATCCTTCCAGAGACTCGAAAGGCGCCATAAGCAATCATGGCGCCTTCGATCTAAAAAGTCAGCGTGTTGGCCCGCGACAAGCGGGGATAACTTAGCCTGCGACGGCTTGCGCGATGGCGCCCCACATTAATACGACGGCTCCCAAGCCGACCAAAGTGATAAAAGCAGCCACATCTTCCATAAGTTTTCTCATCTTCCACTCCCTTTAGTTTAGTTCTCAGCCCGGTCTAGGGGCTGTCTGGGTAAGAAATTAACTGAATTATTCTCGCGATTCTTTATTTTGTTCATGTTTTGTTCTCGTTGTCAACCGATTCTGTTCTCTCGACCCTAGTGAGTCGCGTAGCTTAGAGTAATCAGCCAGATAGATGCCCGTCTTGCAGGCGCAGAACCCGACCAACGCGGCTGGCCAGTTCCTCATTATGGGTAGCAATCAGAACAATGGTTTTTTGATTTCGGCAGGTCTCGAGTAGCAAATCTGCGACGACCTGTCCTGTTTCATGATCCAAACTACCCGTCGGTTCGTCGGCGATCAAAACCAATGGTCGATGTACCAGTGCCCGCGCGATCGCAACGCGCTGCTGCTCACCACCAGATAATTGTGTCGGCAAATGTGTCAGGCGGTTTTTCAGCCCTAGAAGCGTCAGCCAGTCAGTTGCACGGTCTTGAACCCCTGCTCCATTCTCCCCGAGCAATCGTAAAGGCATCATGACGTTTTCTAGCGCGGTAAACTCAGGTAACAAATTATGAAACTGAAAAACGAAACCAATATGCTGCCGCCGCAACCGGGTGCGTTCGCCGTCATCATCGCCGACACTTTGACCATTGATGATCACTTGTCCTTGATTGGGTTTTTCTAGAAGGCCCGCGAGATGCAACAGGGTTGATTTACCCGATCCCGACGGACCACATAGCGCCGCCGCCTCGCCAGCGGCAAGTTCAAGCGAAACATCCTGCAACACCGGCAAGCTCTCGCCCGCTTGACTGTAGCCATGGCTAATATGATCGAGGCGCAGGGATTTACTCATAGCGCAAAGCCTCCACAGGATCGAGCCGCGCCGCCCGCCACGCCGGATAGAGCGTTGAGAGGAAAGACAGCCCCAGTGCCATAATCACAACGCTAAGGACATCTTGCCAAACAATGGTTGCTGGCATTTTATCGAGAAAATATATCTGCGCTGGAAATAACTCGGCACCTGTAAGCCAAATCAAAAACTGTCGAATTTCTTCAATATAGGCACAAAAAATAACGCCCGAGGCGACCCCGAGGGCGGTTCCGGCCACCCCAATCGCTGCACCCGTTATAAAGAAAATGCGCATGACTGCTCCGCGCGTCGCTCCCATGGCACGCAAGATAGCAATATCGCGCCCTTTATCGCGAACCAACATCACCATACCCGAGACAATATTTAGCGCCGCGACTAATAAGATCAGTGTCAGAATGAGAAACATGACATTGCGTTCAACTTCTAACGCCCCTGCCAAGGTTGAATTGCTCCGCTTCCAATCAAAAACTCTAAAGCCTTCACCCAGTGCTTCGCGCACAAGACTGCTCATCCGATCAATATCATCGGCATCCGTAACATCAAATTCAATCACGCCAGATTGCGCCGGGCGAGCCAAAAAGCTGGCGAGAGTGTCGTAATTCGTAAAAGCAATATTCATGTCGTAGTCCGAAAGACCAATTTCAAAAATCGCCTTGATCGTGAAATTCTCGACATTAGGCGCTGACCCAAAAGGCGTGACCACGCCTTGTGGAGAAATCAAAGTCAGCGTATCCCCCACCATCAAACCATGGATTTCCGCTAGCCGAGCGCCGATCGCGATGGTGGCCTCGCCTGTGAGGTCACCGAGCTGACCCACCCGAACCTTGCCTTGAAGTGCAGGCAGTTGCTCCAGATCGTTGACGGGAAAGCCACGCAACACCATACCACGGACGTTATTGCCCACCGCGGCCATGATCTGGCCATCGATCATCGGGCGGGCGGAGACAACACCCGGTATAGTTCGAAGCTTAACCACAGTCGCATCCATGTCGTCGCGAGAGGCAAAGCGGCTCTCAATCCGGGCATGGCCATTGACCCCAACAATGCGGTCTAACAAATCAGCGCGAAACCCTGTCATGACAGCCATCACCACGATCAGCGTAGCGACCCCGAGCATGATACCGAGCAAAGAAATAATAGCGATAACCGAGATATAACTGTCGCGACGGCGGGCTCTTAAATAGCGCCCCGCGAGCGCCCATTCGAATTTGCCGAAGGCGCCACTCATACCGATACCGGAGCTTGCGAGAGAAGTTTGACAGCCTCGTCAAGCGGCAGATTATGCTTCTCACCCGTAGCACGGTTTTTGATTTCAATCTCACCGCTCGCGGCACCGCGCGGCCCAATAACCGCCTGCCATGGCAAGCCGATCAAATCCATATCCGAAAACTTTGTCCCCGCCCGCTCGTCGCGATCATCATACAGGCAGTCTAAACCCAGCGCGCTCAAGCCCGCATAGAGCTGTTCGGACAGAGCATCGGTTTGCGCATCGCCAACTTTCAAATTAATTAGCCCAACATGGAACGGGGTCACCGGCCACGGCCAAATAATTCCAGCTTCGTCATGGCTGGCTTCGATAATAGCACCAACAAGACGCGATACGCCAATACCGTAAGAGCCGCCATGCACAGCGACATCCTTACCATCGGGCCCCGCGACACGGCACCCCATGCGCTCGGAGTATTTCTGCCCGAAATAAAAAATATGTCCGACCTCAATGCCGCGGGCTTGCACGCGGCGCTCGCTTGGCACCATGGTCTCAAATGTCGCCGCTTCGTGGCGTTCATCCGTACGCGCATACAGGCTGGTAAACGCCTCGATGGTTGCTGAGAAGTCGTTATTCTGATCGGCAGCAGGGATTTCGAGATCAAAAATCTGGGCATCGCAAAACACTTCAGACTCGCCTGTTTCCGCGAGAATAATAAATTCATGGCTAAGGTCGCCGCCAATCGGACCGGTATCTGCGGCCATTGGCAAAGCTTTCAGCCCCAAGCGCTGAAAGGTCCGCAAGTAAGCTACGAACATGACTTCATAGGCACGCCGCGCCGCCGCTTCGTCCAAGTCAAAGCTATAGCCATCCTTCATCAAGAACTCTCGACCACGCATGACGCCGAATCGAGGTCGGATCTCATCGCGAAACTTCCATTGAATATGATACAGATTAAGCGGCAATTCACGGTAGCTACGGATGTTGTCGCGGACAATTTGAGTGATCAACTCCTCATTGGTCGGACCATAAAGCAGATCGCGATCATGGCGATCTTTAATCCGTAGCATTTCTTTACCGTAATCCTCATAGCGGCCCGACTCGCGCCAGATCTCTGCGGGTTGCAAGGTCGGCATCAGAACTTCATGCGCGCCAGCCGCGTTCTGCTCAGCGCGAACAATATTGCTGATCTTGTTTAAGACCCGCAAACCCAGTGGTAACCAAGAATAAATTCCTGCCGCGCTTTGACGTACGAGCCCTGCCCGCAGCATCAGACGGTGCGAGACGATCTGAGCCTCTGATGGGTTTTCCTTAATTGTAGGCACAAAATACTTTGACAGGCGCATATCACGAAGCTCTTCTATAAATTAGGCCATTTCATGTCTAAATCGCACCGCGCCGACTGACAAGCCCCCAGAACCGCCATCTCGCAACCGTTGTAAAAAAGCAACGCTTCACGAAGAAATTTTGCACCCCCGAGAATAAGCTTGTCAGACTCACATCGATTGTTACAATTTTAGCGTGTGTGGAGAGGTCAGTTCGCTGACCTTTCAGGTCTGGGAGGAACCTTTGGCTGAGCTGACACCACAATGAGCGGGACCGAAGCCTTTCGGGTCCCGCTCATTCTTTTTAATGAACAATTCTCGAAATCAACCGCCCAAGCAAACTTAGCTTAACGAGCAAAGTCAGGAACGACGGCACTCCAGAATGGTACGGCGTTTGGCGAGGTTAAAAGCCAATGCACGCCAACATAGAGTACAGCTGAAAGCAATGTCGTTGCAGCGAAACGCTTCCAAATATGAGGTTGTTCCGGCGCGCTGGCGGTTGAGCCTGGCTCAACATCACCAATATCATCTTGCGTACGGACGCCGAAAGGCAACACCAAAAACAAGGTAAGGAACCAAATAATGCCGTAAATGGCTATGCCGAAAATGGCACTTATGGTGATCATTAGACTTGCTCAAGCTCGACCAATGTACCGTTAAAATCACGAGGGTGCATAAATATGACCGGCTTACCATGAGCGCCAATGCGCGGCTCTCCCGTTCCCGTTATGGTTGCGCCTTTTTCAATCATCCGATCGCGCGCAGCAAGAATATCCTCCACCTCGTAACAGACATGATGCATGCCGCCGTTCGGATTCTTTTTCAGATAGCCTAAAATCGGCGAGTCATCGCCCAATGGCTCCAGTAGCTCGATCTTGGTGTTCGGCAATTCGACAAACACAGTGATCACACCATGGTCGGGTAGCGGCACAGGTTCAGAAACGGTTGCCCCAAGCGTATCGCGATAGGTTGCGGCCGCAGCGGCAACATCAGGAACAGCAATGGCAACATGGTTCAAACGTCCGATCATCGTCTTACTCCTTAAATTTTTTTGATTCATACCGTCACTAGCATGACATGGACAACAGGTTTTTTACCCCAGTTTTGTTTCAAAATACGGCCAATCTTCTGCGGCATTTCCGCCGTCACAATCTCGTGCGTAATGCGCCCGTTATCTGGCAACGACTTTTCAATCGCTTCGTGGATCCAATCAGACAGCTTGATGCCCTCACGATCGCAATCCGGCAAACCGCTGGTCGATATTTCTGGATCGGCACATAAACGCCCAGCCTTATCGACGGCCAGAGCCACGCTGACAACACCGACATAGGCCAGCTTGCGGCGTTGCGCCAAAACCGCCGCCGCATCCTCAAGCAATAGCTGGCCATCAAGATAGAAGCGACCTGCCGGCACACGATCAATAACGCGGGCTTTGCCGGGAGCTAACTGCACCATATCACCATTTTCAATCACTAAGGCTTGCTCCGTGCCAAGGGATTGCGCCAGCTCGGCATGGGCAATCAAATGCCGCGCTTCACCGTGAACCGGAATTGAAATGCGCGGACGCACCAGGCGATACATATCCTCGAGGTCCTCGCGGCAAGGGTGCCCCGAAACATGAATATCCCCTGCTCCGGCGGTCATGACTTTAATTCCGCGTTTCGCCAGACGGTTTTGAAGATCCAAGATTTCTGTCTCATTACCCGGTATCATTTTCGAGGAAAAAATCGCCGTATCGCCAGCTTCGAGGGTTAAATGCGGATGCGACCCGTCCGCCAATCTTGACATCGCCGCCCTTGGCTCACCTTGTGAGCCCGTGCATAGAATTAACAATTTTTCTGGCGGCAAATAGCCCGCCTCGCTATCATCTATGACAGGCGGAAAATCGTTCAGATAGCCTGTTGCCAATGCGGCACGAAAAATTTTCCGCATCCCCAAACCTGCCAGCGTCACATGCCGATCACTCGCTCGCGCGGCAGCGCCAATGCTAGCAAGCCGCGCCACATTCGAGGCAAAAGTCGTCACCACAACCCGCCCCGTTTGCGCGGCGACCAACGCCGCTAATTCGCCGGCTACATGCTTCTCCGACCCCGAGCGACCAGAAGACAAAACATTCGTTGAATCGCAAATGATGGCATCAATGCCCTCGTCACCCGCAGCTTCCAAGACGTCCAGCGCGCTAGCCCTGCCGATTACCGGGTCAGGATCAATTTTCCAATCACCCGTATGCAAAACCTTACTATCGCCGCAAGAAATTTTAACAGCCTGCATTTCAGCAATCGAATGCGTTAGGTGAATAAAATCGAGATGAAATGGTCCGATATCGAGCTGGCCCGATTCTGGGATCAAGCGGATCTCGGCACGTTCCTCAAGGCCGGCTTCGACAAGCTTTCCGTAGACCAGTTCAGCCGTAAACGGCGTCGTGTAGATCGGGCACTGTAGTGCCGGCCACAAATGTGGCACTGCCCCGATATGATCCTCATGCCCATGCGTTAGGACGAGACCACATAATTGCTTCTTTCGTGCCGCGATATAAGAGATATCCGGTGTAATCACATCAATCCCAGGCGCCTCAAGGCGCGGAAAGGTGATCCCCAGATCGACCATCAACCATTGCCGCTTTTTACCCGACCCATAGCCATAGAGGTTACAATTCATACCGATCTCGCCGGTGCCGCCCAGCGGTAAAAAAACTAAACTATCCTCCATCTAGAACCTCTGGAAAATAAACATCTCCGGCGGCAACCAAACGTAACTCGCCACTGGGCAAGCGCAAACATAGCTGACCCTCGCCATCCAAATCCTCAAATAGGCCAGAGAGTGTTTCATTCGCCAACCGAACTTCGATCTGGCCGCCCCTCCCACGCGCATATTCCAGCCAAACTTTACGAATTGGCGCAAATCCGGATTTATCAAAAGCTTCATGATAAGCCGCGAAAGATGCTTTTAGCTTTTCAAAAACCTCATCTCTCGTTGGCGCCTGGCCTACAGCACCAATATGCGTTGCCGGATAAGGTGTATCATCTGGGTGGTGCGTTATATTTATGCCAATCCCGACAGCCAAAGTCTGCACGCTTTGACCTGAAACCCGAAATGCCTCGAGCAAAATGCCCGCTATTTTCTCACCATTAACGAGAACATCGTTCGGCCATTTCAAGTCAACTTGTGCCTGCGGAAGACAGTCAGCAACGACATCACGAACTGCTAGGCTCGCGACGAAGGATAATAGCGCGGCAGATTTCACTGTCACAGGAAATGGCCAATAGAGGGTTGTCATAAGATTGCCTCGCGGTGCGACCCAAGATCGACCACGCCGACCGCGCCCCGCCGTTTGCACATCAGCTACGATCCATGTCGCCTGCGTCTCTCCGGCCTCAGAGAAACGTCGCGCTTCTTCATTGGTACTATCGATCTCGTCAAGTTTCAGAGTGTGATAATTGGAAATGACCACACTTAAACCTTAAAACATCAACGCAGCTAAAGAATTCATCGCGCCATTGATCAGCGTTGCCGCGGCAGCTTGTGCCAATTCGATGAGAGGCCGCGGATAGACAAAGAATAAGAGCGAAAAGGCTGACAGGCCCGCAGCGATCCATCCAAGCTCGGACGACACGGGTTCAACCACACGGTCGCTGGGCTCATCAATGTACATAACTTTGACGATGCGAAGATAATAGAATGCGCCAACCACACTAGCCAAAACCCCGAGCACAGCAAGCGTATACAGCTCAGCTTCGATAGCGGCACGGAACACATAGAACTTACCAAAAAACCCAGCCAGAGGTGGAATACCCGCCAAAGAGAACATTAAAATCGCTAACATCGCCGCCAAACCTGGCCGCGTCCGGCTAAGGCCGGCCATCTCATCAATCCGCTCGATCATCGCGTTATCTGTTCGTAGCGCCAAAATACATGCAAAAGCACCAAGCGTCATAGCAACGTAAATAGCGAGATAAATGATCAAGCTTGCAACGCCGTCTTGCGTGCCCGCGGCCAAACCGACCATAGCAAAACCCATATGCCCGATTGATGAATAGGCCATCAGACGCTTTATATTGCTCTGCCCAATGGCTGAGAAGGCGCCAAGCACCATGCTCGCTAACGCAAGAAAGATAATAATTTGTTGCCAGGCATCGATAGCCTGCAGCAGGCCTTGATGCACCAGACGAATAAAAATGGCGAAACCTGCAATTTTGGGAGCCGCCGCAAAAAGCGCGGTAATTGGCGTTGGTGCGCCTTCATAGACATCCGGTGTCCACATATGAAATGGAACAGCCGAAACTTTGAAGGCCAGTCCCGCAAAAATGAAGACAATACCAATGACCGGTAAGAGCGTTAGGCTCGGAGCAGAGGAAATCGCCAACGCGATATCGTTAAAACCGACACCGCCGGCAAAACCGTAAATGAGCGAACAGCCATAGAGCAACAAGCCTGATGAAAGCGCCCCCAAAACAAAATATTTCAAGCCCGCCTCAGAAGACCGCAACGAGTTGCGGTTAGCCGTTGCCAGCACATAAAGTGCCAAGCTTTGCAGCTCAATGCCCATATACATAGCGATCATGTCATTGGCCGAAATCATGATCCCCATGCCTGTTGCCGACAAAAGAATAAGCACCGGAAACTCGAAACGCGCTAATTTCTCGCGCTCTAAAAAGCCGCGGGCCATAATCAGTGAAATCGCGAGAGCACCGAAGGTGATCAATTTCATTAGACGGCTCAAGCCATCCACAACATAGCTTCCGCCAAAGGCAACATATTCGCCATTTTGTCCAAAACTTGCCATAGCGGCCAAAAGCAAAACCAACACCCCGCCCCAGCTAATGACAGGATAGCTTCGCGCGTCGGAGAAAACGCCGACCATCAAAAGCCCCATGGCGCCAACGAACAGAATAAATTCGGGCAGTGCGATCGATATATTCTCTAGCATGAGCGTCCCCTACAGCATGGTCTCGCCAGCGCTAATCAGCGATTGGCCAAAATTATTCAACAGCAAATCAATCGAAGGCGCCGTGAGTTCGAGGATCGGCATCGGCCAAACACCAAATACAAGTGTCGCGATCAGAAGCGGTAGCAAAATAAAACGCTCCAAGCGGGTGACATCCTCGATTTCCTCAAGTCCTTCATTGCCGATTTTTCCGAAAACAACTCTGCGATACAGCGTCAATGCATAAACGGCGGCAAAAATAACCCCAGACGCCGCGAACAAAGCCGTTGTTGTGCTGACTTGAAAGGTTCCGATAATCGTTAAAAACTCGCCAACAAAACCTGAGGTTCCCGGCAAACCAACATTCGCCATGGTAAAAAGCATGAAGATCGCGGCATAAACTGGCATCCGATTAACCAACCCACCATAGGCCGCGATCTCGCGTGTGTGCATGCGGTCATACACAACCCCAACGCAAAGGAACAGAGCGCCTGAGATCCAGCCATGCGATAGCATTTGAAAGACAGCGCCTTGGACGCCTTGCGTCGTGCCGGAGAATATCCCCATGGTCACGAAACCCATATGCGCTACAGACGAATAAGCAATAAGTTTTTTCATATCCTCTTGCGCGAACGCGACTAGCGATGTGTAAACAATAGCGATAGCGCTCAGCACAAAGACCAGCGGCGCAAACATTTCTGAGGCCAGCGGGAACATCGGCAGCGAAAAGCGCAAGAAGCCATAACCGCCCATTTTCAGCAAGACGCCAGCCAGGATCACCGACCCCGCCGTTGGCGCCTCGACGTGCGCATCGGGCAACCACGTGTGCACCGGCCACATCGGCATTTTCACGGCAAACGAGGCAAAGAAGGCGAGCCACAACCAAGTCTGATAATCAGCGTCAAATTGCGCCGCCATCATCGAGGGAATATAGGTCGAACCGACTTGCAGATACATATACATGATCGCCAGCAACATCAGGACTGACCCTAAAAGCGTGTAGAGAAAGAACTTAAAGCTCGCGTAAATGCGACGCTTGCCCCCCCATACCCCGATGATCAGATACATTGGGATCAGGCCGCCCTCGAAAAAGAGGTAGAATAAAATGATGTCCAGCGCGCAGAACACGCCAATCATCAAGGTCTCAAGAACAAGAAATGCCAACATATATTCGCGCACACGGTGGGTGACCGAATTCCAGCTCGCGAGAATACACAACGGCAAGAGCGATGTTGTGAGCACGACAAAAAGCACCGAAATGCCGTCGACGCCCATGGCGTAATCAACACCCCCGCCCAACCATTGGAAGCGTTCAACAAATTGGAAGCCCGCGAGGGAGCCGTCAAACTCCAAGAGCATAAACAGGCTTAAAATCAACGTGACAATCGACGTCCATAGCGCAACGGAGCGTGCATTATTGGCAATCGTTTCTTCATCACCCCGAATAAGAAGGATAAACAAAGCGCCGAGAAGCGGCAAAAAAGTAATTGTCGATAAAATGGGCCAATTCATCTTAGCGTCCCCCAGCCATTAAAAACCAAGAGACAAAGCCGGCAATCCCCAGCAGCATCACAAAGGCGTAATGATATAGATAGCCGGTTTGCAACTTAACAAAACGGCCCGTGGCCTGCACGACTGCCCGCGAAACACCATCAGGACCAAAGCCATCGATAATCGCGCCGTCGCCGCCTTTCCAAAAAATACGTGCCAGCCAACGCACTGGCCGCACAATCAGGAAGTCGTAAATTTCATCGAAATACCACTTATTGAGTAGGAACTGATACAGCACCACTTGGCTTTCGGCAATTTTCGGCGGCAGATCTGGACGACGAATATAGAAGTACCACGCGCCGACAAACCCGAGGATCATCATGATCAGCGGCGCATATTTAACCAGCGCGGGCACATGGTGTAGATCTTCTAGAATTTTATTATCTGGCAGAGTGAAAATGGATCCTTGCCAGAACGCCACCTGCCCCTCGCCGATAAATGACGAGGCAAACATAGCACCAGCAAACAAGGCGCCGATAGCGAGAATAATCAGCGGCACCGACATCACGGCAGGCGCTTCATGAACATGGCTTAACGTGTCATTGGAACAGCGCGGCACGCCATGGAAGGTCATGAAAATCAACCGCCATGAATAAAAAGATGTAAAGCCGGCGGCAACCACCAAAAGAGTAAAGGCAAACATATGCGGCGCCAGCGCATCAGCATAAGCCGCCTCAATAATCGCGTCTTTCGAAAAATAACCAGCCGTCAATGGGAAGCCCGTTAAGGCAATGGTTCCGATAATCATCAAGACCCATGTCAGCGGGATTAATTGACGAAGCCCGCCCATATTGCGCATGTCTTGCTCGTGATGCATGGCATGGATAACCGAACCAGCGCCAAGAAACAGCAAAGCCTTAAAGAATGCATGCGTAAACAAATGGAACATCGCCGCTTGGTAGGCGCCAACCCCTAAGGCAACAAACATGTAACCGAGTTGCGAACACGTTGAATAGGCAATGACCCGCTTAATATCATTTTGCACAAGCCCGATTGTCGCTGCAAAAAATGCTGTTATCGCACCAACAACGGTAACAACGGTCAATGCCGTGGGTGACAACTCAAATAAGGGTGAGGTACGAGCCAGCAAAAATACGCCTGCCGTCACCATAGTCGCCGCATGGATTAAAGCCGAAACAGGTGTCGGGCCTTCCATTGCATCCGGTAGCCAAGTATGTAGCAAAAACTGAGCGGATTTACCCATTGCGCCCATAAACAATAACAAACAGATTGTATCGAGCACGGGAAGCGTGAAGCCAAAAGACTCAAACTTGCCTGCGGCCAGCGCGTCACGCGCAGCGAAGACGGAGTCAAAGGACAGCGAGTCCGTGGTGAGATAAATTGCTGCCATCCCGAGGATCAAACCGAAATCGCCGACACGGTTCACAACAAAAGCTTTAATTGCTGCGGCATTGGCTGAGTTCTTTTGATAATAAAACCCGATCAAGAGATAGCTAGCCAAGCCAACGCCTTCCCATCCGAAAAACAGTTGGACAAAATTGTCCGCCGTTACCAAGGCCAGCATCATAAAGGTAAATAAGGATAGATAGGCAAAGAAGCGCGGCCGATAGGGATCGTCATGCATATATCCGATGGAGTAGATATGCACCAAGGCCGAGACGCCCGTCACCACGACCAGCATGACCGCTGTCAGCGTATCGACGCGCAACATCCAATTTATTTCGAGCGAGCCCGAGCTAATCCAAGATAGTACATGCACGCTCTGTGCTTGCCCCATTACGGCAACATCGTAAAAGCCGATGCAGGACAAAATTGCTGCCGCCACCAAAAAGGACGACGTCACAATCTCTGATGCTCGTGCGCCAATATAGCGTCCAAACAATCCGGCAATGATAGAGCCAACAAGCGGGAGAAAAATAATGGCCTTAAACATAAAGTTAGCCCCTCATCTGGCTGACGTCTTCAACGGCAATGCCGCCGCGATTGCGGAAATAAACAACGAGAATTGCAAGCCCGATAGCAGCCTCACCAGCGGCAACGGTCAAGACCAGCAAAGCGAAGACCTGCCCCATCAAATCGCCGAGATAGGCCGAAAACGCCACCAGGTTGATATTGACAGCCAATAACATCAGCTCGATAGCCATGAGAATGACAATCACGTTTTTCCGGTTCAAGAAAATGCCCAACACGCCGATCGTAAATAAGATCGCCGCTAACGTCAGATAATGGGTTAAGCCAATCGCCATTTCGTCCCCCTACAACCCTTGCCCAGGTTTAACATCGACCAAAGCGACGCCATCTTTTTTGGTTCGGGCATTTTGCTTTGCAACATTTTGCTTTTTCGGTGACGGGCCCTTTTCAAGCGTCAAGACAATGGCGCCGATCATCGCGACCAACAAAATAGCGCCCGCTGTCTGGAAGAAGAAAATATGGTCTGTATAAAGCACCCGCCCCAATGCCATTGTATTGGTAACTCCCTCCGGCGAAGCACTGGGAAGCGCCGCGACATCGGCAAATTGTGTCGACGCGAGAACCATAATCAGCTCAATCAACAGTATGATACCAACGGTCGCGCCGATCGGAAGATACTGCAAAAACCCCTCGCGTAATTCAGCAAAATCAATGTCTAACATCATCACAACAAACAGGAACAATACAGCGACGGCACCGACATACACGACGACCAAAATCAAAGCGAGAAACTCAGCACCCATCAGGACGAACAGTCCAGCCGCATTGAAAAAGGTCAAAATCAAGAACAGCACGGAATAAACGGGATTGCGTGCAGCGATGACCATAAAAGCGCTGGCGACACTCACGCCGGCAAAGAGATAAAAAATGAGGCTCGTAAGTTCCATCATAAAACCTTATCTATAGGGAGCATCCAGCTCGAGATTCTTGGCAATTTCGACTTCCCAACGGTCGCCATTGGCGAGCAATTTCTGTTTGTCGTAAATCAACTCTTCACGGGTCTCCGTAGCGAATTCAAAATTCGGCCCCTCGACAATTGCATCGACGGGGCAAGCCTCCTGACACAGGCCGCAATAAATACATTTGACCATGTCGATGTCATAGCGAACAGTCCGGCGCGTGCCATCATTATTGCGCGGGCCTGCCTCAATTGTGATGGCTTGTGCCGGGCAGACGGCTTCGCACAGCTTACAGGCAATACAACGCTCTTGCCCGTTTGGATAACGCCGAAGCGCATGCTCGCCGCGAAACCGCGGGCTCAAAGGGCCTTTTTCATGCGGATAATTAACCGTAGCCTTAGGGGCGAAGAAGTAGCGCATCGCCAGGGCAAATGCCGAGACGAACTCGACCAACAGCAAACCTCGCGCGGTACGTCCAAGAAATCCCATCATCCAACCCCCTTACGGCACCATTCCGGTGAATTGCAAAAAGCCAGCGGTGAGTACGACCCAAAGAAGCGACAGTGGCAGGAATACTTTCCACCCCAAACGCATTAGCTGGTCATAGCGATAGCGCGGCACCATGGCTTTCACCATGGCAAACATGAAGAAAACAAAGCAGATCTTCAGAACAAACCACACAACGCCCGGTCTTAAATTAAACGGCGCTATATCAGCCGGTGGTAACCAGCCGCCGAGGAAGAGCACCGTCGTCATGGCGCACATCAGAATAATATTCGCAAGCTCGCCGATCATGAACACGACATAAGGCGTTGACGAATATTCCGTCATAAAGCCGGCTACAAGTTCTGATTCCGCTTCGGGCAGATCAAACGGCGGACGGTTAGTCTCTGCCAAAGCTGAGATAAAAAACACAACAAACATCGGGAACAGCGGAACCGCAAACCAGATGTTTTCTTGGGCTCTAATAATATCAGACAAGTTTAGAGACCCAACGCATAGCAAAACTGTGATGATCACGAGACCAATAGAGACCTCATAAGACACCATTTGCGCTGCCGAGCGTAAGGCCCCGAGAAACGGATATTTAGAGTTCGACGCCCAACCGCCCATGATCACGCCATAGACCCCAAGCGAGGAAATCGCGAAAATGTAGAGAATCCCGACATTAATATCGGCAACCGCCCAGCCATCGCTAACCGGGATCACCGCCCAAGCGCTCAAGGCCAGGAACATGGTGACAAAAGGGGCCAATAGGAAGATCACCTTGCTCGACTTGCTCGGGATAACGATTTCCTTAAACAGATATTTTAGAATATCCGCAAAGCTCTGAAGCAAACCAAACGGGCCAACCACATTCGGGCCCCGCCGCAATTGCACAGCCGCCCAGATCTTCCGATCGGCATACATAAAAAACGCAAGCGACACTAAGAGGACAAGAATAATCGATAGACTATGAAGCGTGACGAGCAGCGCTGGCCAAATATAGATATCGAAGGCACTACTTTCCATTGGTACCGGTCCCCTTCACCTGAGCCTGCCGTTCGGCGCGCGCTTGCGCACATTGCGCCATCGTTATCGAAGCCCGCGCCACTGGATTGGTGAAATAAAAATCGCGCACCATGCTACCAAAGGGAGCAGCATCAATCTTGCCGCCGCCCACTTTCTGCGGCTGCGCCGCAGGCGCCCGATCATCCAAAATTGCCAAATGTGGCACTTCAGAAAATAAGTTCTGGCGTAAATCTTCAATCCGATCAAAGGGCAAGGCTTTACCAAGCACAGCCGACAACGCGCGGAAAATTTTCCAGTCCTCGCGCGCCTCTCCGGGCGGCAAGGTCGCGCGCTCGGTCATTTGCACCCGCCCTTCGGTGTTAACATAAATGGCTTGCTTTTCGGTGTAGCAAGCCGCCGGCAAAATAATGTCGGCGCGGGCCGCACCGGCATCACCGTGGGACCCAATGTAAATCACACAAGCTGACCCGAGGCTGTCCATCTCCAGCTCATCAGCGCCCAGCAAGAATACCGTCTCAATATCACCCTTTGCCGCGGCCTTCAGAATGCCCGCCGTGTCGCGCCCACCCGCCGCGGGAAGGAAGCCAATATCGAGACCACCAACGCGACCAGCTGCATTATGAAGCACGCCAAAACCATTCCAATCGCCCGTAATCGCGCCGGTTTTTTCAGCCAAATCGAGCGCCATATCGAAAATCGCAGCGCCATCAGCGCGGCTAACAGCGGCCTCACCAAGAATAATCATCGGCCGTTGGCAAGCCGCCAAGGTTTTCGAGAAATCGAGACTGCCCTTAACCAGCGCTTGCAACGTCTCGGGCCCCACGCCTAAATTTTCGACTGGATAGGTGAGATCAGCCGCCTCGCCAATCATCGCGATAGGGAAACGACCTGCCCGCCAACGCTTGCGAATGCGGGCATTGATAACAGACGCCTCAAGTCGTGGGTTGACGCCAATCAACAATAAGCCGTCAGCATCCTCAATCCCAGCAATGCCAGCATTTAAAATATAGTTAGCCCGCGGCCCAGTGAGAGCTGACCCCGCAGGCCGGCAATCCATATGCGGCGAACCAATTGAAGTCATCAGTTGCTTCAGCGCATATTGGCTCTCAACACAGGCCAAGTCGCCAGCCAAAGCAGCCACTTTATTTCCATCACCCATGCGAGCCGCTATGGCTTCAAAGACTTCGTTCCACGATGCCTCGACCAGCTTGCCCTTAGTCCGCAAATAAGGGCGATCAAGACGCTGGCGGTTAATACCATCCCATACAAAACGCGACTTATCGCTAATCCACTCTTCGTTCACATCGTCATGATTGCGCGGCAGAATACGCATCACTTCACGACCCCTCGCATCGACACGAATACTACTACCAACGGCGTCCATCACATCGATCGTTTCGGTTTTACGAAGCTCCCACGGCCGCGCCGTAAACGCATACGGCTTGGAGGTCAAAGCCCCCACTGGACACAAATCGATGACATTGCCCGATAATTCGCTATCTAAAGACGCCTCGAGATAGGTGGTAATTTCCATATCCTCGCCACGACCAATGGCGCCAATTTCCGGAACACCAGCGACCTCGGTCGAGAAGCGGACACAGCGCGTACAATGAATACAGCGCGTCATTTCGGTCTTGACCAAGGGGCCCATGAATTTTTCTTCGACAGCGCGCTTATTGTCGGCAAAGCGGCTGGCGTCATGGCCATAGCCGAGGGCTTGATCCTGCAAGTCGCACTCTCCGCCCTGGTCGCAAATCGGACAATCGAGCGGGTGGTTAATCAGCAAAAACTCCATCACGCCTTCACGTGCATCTTTTACCATGTCGGTGCCTGTATGGACCACCATATCGGGGGCTACGGGCATCGCACAGCTCGCTACTGGTTTTGGCGCCCGCTCGACTTCGACCAAGCACATGCGGCAGTTGCCGGCGACCGACAGACGCTCATGATAACAAAAGCGAGGAATTTCGGCGCCAGCTGTCTCGCACGCCTGCAGGATTGACGTGCCAGCCGGCACCTCAACGCTCACACCATCGACCGTTAGTTTTACCAAGTCACTCATTCAGCAGCCTCCGCAACCCCTTTAAGTCGGGCTTCCATTTCTGGGCGAAAATGTCTGATCAACCCTTGAATTGGCCACGCCGCCGCATCACCAAGGGCACAGATTGTGTGGCCTTCGATTTGTTTCGACACTTTTAGCAACATATCAATTTCGCGGGCTTGCGCTTGGCCAGCAGCCATACGCTCCATGACGCGCCACATCCAGCCCGTTCCTTCGCGGCACGGCGTGCACTGTCCGCAACTTTCGTGCTTATAAAAATGTGAGATCCGCGCAATGGCTTTCACAATATCAGTCGACTTATCCATCACGATCACAGCCGCTGTCCCCAAGCCGGACTGCACAGCTTTCAAACTATCAAAATCCATCAAAACTGTGTCGCAAATCGATTTCGGCAAAAGCGGCACCGAGGATCCACCAGGGATCACAGCCAAAAGATTGTCCCAGCCGCCGCGCACACCACCGGCATGTTTCTCGAGCAACTCCTTCAGCGGAATCCCCATTTCTTCTTCGACATTGCACGGATTGTTCACATGCCCAGAAATACAAAACAGCTTGGTACCCGTATTACCCTCGCGACCAAGGCCGGCGAACCATCCACCGCCTCGACGCAAAATCGTCGGCGCCACAGCAATGCTCTCAACATTATTGACGGTCGTCGGACAGCCATAAAGCCCCATATTGGCAGGGAACGGCGGCTTCAAGCGCGGCATCCCCTTCTTGCCCTCGAGGCTTTCGATCAAAGCCGTCTCTTCACCGCAAATATAGGCACCAGCGCCGTGATGCACATAGAGGTCAAAATCCCAGCCCGATTTGGCAGCATTCTTGCCGAGCAAACCAGCGGCATAAGCCTCGTCGACAGCGCGCTGCAACGCTTCGCGCTCGCGAATAAATTCGCCGCGAACATAGATGTAGCAGGCGTGCGCCCCCATAGCGAAGCTCGCCAATAAACAGCCTTCGATCAATTTGTGTGGCTCATGGCGCAAGATATCACGGTCTTTGCAAGTGCCAGGCTCAGACTCATCGGCATTGACGACCAGATAATGCGGTCGGCCATCGTTCTCTTTTGGCATAAAGGACCACTTTAGGCCCGTCGGGAAGCCCGCGCCCCCGCGCCCGCGCAAGCCTGAGGCTTTGACCTCTTCGATAATCCAGTCGCGGCCTTTTTTGATCAGCTCGGCTGTCTTATCCCAATCGCCACGCTTTTTGGCAGCCGAGAGATCAGCGCCTGCTTGGCCATAAATATTGCTAAATATACGGTCCTGATCGTGTAACATTATGCATCACCCTTTAGAACTGTTCGACCGCCCTCCGGCTCCGAGGCCTGACGCGAATTCTGCGGCCCCGGCGCGACCGTCTCGCCAGCTTGCAACTTCAGCAAAATATCTTTGAAGCTCTCGGCTGTAAGATCTTCATAAAAATCATCGTTGATTTGCACCATCGGCGCGTTGACGCAGGCACCAAGGCACTCGACTTCAAGCCAGCTCAAAGCGCCATCATCGGTAATATCGCCCTGCTCGCCGATGACCTCGCGGCATACGGCTTTAAGATCATCAGCACCGCGCAACCAGCATGGCGTCGTACCACAAAGTTGCACAAAATGTTTTCCGACCGGTTTTAAGTTGAACATCGTGTAGAAAGTTGCAACCTCGAAAACCCGCATATATGGCATCTCGAGCATATCGGCGACATGGCGCATCGCGGGCTCCGACAACCAACCATCACCCTGCTTCTGTGCTTGCCACAAAAGCGGGATCACGGCGCTCGCCTGACGCCCTTCTGGATACTTTTTAATTTGCGCTTCTGCCCAGGCAGTGTTTTCATCCGTGAAAGCGAAGCTCTCGGGTTGCTTATCGTGAAGCCGTCTTACACTCATCGATCAACCTCTCCAAACACGATATCAAGCGATCCCAAAATAGCTGACACGTCGGCCAGCATGTGATCGCGACACAAATAATCCATGGCTTGTAGATGCGCATATCCAGGGGCACGGATCTTACAGCGGTAAGGCTTATTCGACCCATCGCCAACTAGATAAACACCGAACTCACCTTTCGGCGCCTCGACGGCGGCATAAACTTCGCCAGCCGTAACATGATAGCCTTCGGTGTAGAGTTTGAAGTGATGGATCAACGCTTCCATCGAACGCTTCATCTCGCCGCGCTTGGGAGGCACGATCTTGCCGTCGGTGGCTGACACCGGCCCATCGGGCATATTTTCAATGCACTGCTTCATAATGCGAATTGATTGCCGACATTCCTCAACACGCACCAAATAGCGATCATAGCAATCGCCGTTTTTGCCAATCGGGATGTCAAAATCAAAATCGTTGTAGGCTTCGTAGGGCTGCGACCGGCGCAAATCCCACGCCAAACCCGAACCGCGGGCCATGACGCCCGTTAACCCCCAATTGTAAATATCGTCCTCCGAGACAATACCGATATCAACATTACGCTGTTTGAAGATCCGATTGTCGGTCAACAAACTCTCAATGTCATCCATCACTTTGAGAAAAGGGTCGCAAAAATCATAAATATCGCTCAGCAAATCTGCGGGCAAATCCTGATGCACGCCTCCGGGTCGGAAATAAGCGGCGTGCAAGCGTGCGCCACTGGCCCGCTCATAGAAAATCATCATTTTCTCGCGTTCTTCGAACCCCCAAAGCGGCGGCGTCAGCGCACCAACATCCAGGGCTTGCGTCGTAATATTCAATAAATGGCTCAAAAGCCGACCAATTTCAGAATACAATACACGAATATATTGACCGCGTTTGGGAACTGTAATGCCGAGCAAGCGTTCTACCGCTAACGCAAAGGCGTGCTCTTGGTTCATCGGCGCGACATAGTCCAGACGGTCGAAATAAGGCACTGCCTGTAGATAAGTTTTGTGCTCGATTAGTTTTTCGGTGCCACGATGCAGCAAGCCAATATGAGGATCGACGCGGGTGACCATTTCGCCATCGAGATCCATGACCAACCGCAACACACCGTGAGCTGCAGGGTGCTGAGGGCCGAAATTGATAGTAAATTTTCGATCTTCAATCGCTTCTGACATCGCTTATTCTTCCCCTGCTGACGAGGCTGCTTTTTCATCACCCGGCAAAAGCCCGCGAGCGCCCTCCCATGGGCTCTCGAAATCGAAATCGCGGAACTCTTGGACCAAGCGAACCGGCTCATAGACGACCTTCTTGACGTCGTCGTCATAGCGCACCTCAACATGTCCGGTAAGCGGAAAATCTTTCCGCAGCGGATAGCCTTCAAAGCCGTAATCCGTCAATATGCGCCGCAAGTCAGGGTGCCCGGAAAAGACGATTCCATACATATCGAAGGTTTCGCGCTCGTACCAATTCGCGTTATCAAATAGTGCAATAATACTGGCGACCATCTCACCCTCGCCGACAGCGACTTTGCATCGGATACGGTGATTCTTTGTCATCGATAGCAAATGATAGACGACGTCAAAACGGTCAGCCCGCTCTGGATAGTCAGCGCCACAAATATCTATCAACTGTCCAAAATCACATTTCTTATCATCACGCAAAAACCGTATGACATCGACAATCGCGCTCACTGGGCTGATAACCGTCAACTCACCGAAAGCGATGTGCGTTTCAATGCCCATGTCGGATAAACCACTCTCGATATGAGCAGCAAGTTCAGAAAGCTCTGCTGTAGTCGTCATGATCTCTCCGCGGGACTAGCGTTCGATGGTTCCGGTGCGCCGGATTTTCTTTTGCAGGAGCAACACGCCATACAACAAGGCTTCTGCCGTGGGGGGGCAACCGGGGACGTAAATATCGACCGGCACAACCCGATCACAGCCACGCACGACTGAATAACTATAATGGTAATAGCCACCGCCATTGGCGCAAGACCCCATGGAAATGACGTAGCGCGGTTCGGGCATTTGGTCATAAACCTTGCGCAAAGCCGGTGCCATTTTGTTGGTCAAGGTTCCCGCGACAATCATCACATCCGATTGCCGTGGGGAGGCGCGGGGTGCGAACCCAAAGCGCTCAACATCATAACGCGGCATCGAGGTATGCATCATCTCTACCGCACAGCAAGCCAACCCAAAAGTCATCCAGTGAAGCGAACCGGTCCGCGCCCAATTAATTAAGTCTTCGGCTGAGGTCAGCACAAAGCCTTTATCCGCCAGTTGGTTTGATACCTCGGCATAGTATGGATCCTGCATAGGAGCCGGTCGCTGATCGCCTGCGCTAGATTGTGTCTTCGCCATGATTATCAATCCCACTCAAGAGCGCCTTTGCGCCACTCGTATATAAACCCAACCGTCAAAACACCGAGGAAGAACATCATCGACCAGAAGCCAAACAAACCAACATCGCCAAAGGCCACAGCCCACGGGAATAAGAAGGCGACCTCGAGGTCAAAAATAATAAACAGAATTGCTACCAGGTAGAACTTCACATCGAATTTCATGCGCGCATCGTCGAACTCTTCAAAGCCGCATTCATAGGAAGAAAGCTTGTCTGGATCCGGCGCAGTGGGCGCAATCAGCGCGGGCACAACCATAAGCGCTAATGTGATAACGGCAGACAAGGCCATAAAGATCAAGATTGGGTAGTAAGTGTTTAAAAGATCCTGCATTACGCTCGCCTTTAGACTTTCACTGTAGATTGTTTTCGCGCAAGTAAGCTACACCAAAACCTTCGGTTCAGATGGGCGGAGTATATCCCGTGCGAGCCTCGATGCAAGCGTAAAACCGCCGCAATTACTTTGTTTTATAGAGAAAATATTCTGTTGAGAAAGATGCGAAGTGGCGGGAGTGACGGGACTCGAACCCGCGGCCTCTGGCGTGACAGGCCAGCGCTCTAACCAACTGAGCTACACCCCCGAAAGACAGCTGAAAAAGCTGTGTCACAACGAAACTCGGTTTACGATTGCCATCGGTATCTGTCAAGCAATCAATGCCGAAGATTTTGTTTTTTACTGCCCTTAATCAACCAAAGGCATATAAGCACAAAATCCCTAAGCGCCTCACACAGTCCGCCAGCGCAGGCGAATCAAACAATCTTATCGACCAAGACATGTGCGGGGATTGGTGGGCGGTGACGGGATCGAACCGCCGACCCTCTCGGTGTAAACGAGATGCTCTCCCAGCTGAGCTAACCGCCCTTGAACGCGTGTATAGTGCAACAGCAAAAAAAATGCAAAAGAAAACGCCGACCCATCGATATGAGCCGGCGCTTTTTTTTAAATCGAAGATAGCGGCTTAATTCAGCGCGTCTTTCAGAGCCTTACCGGCTTTGAATTTTGCTGCATTTGAAGCTGCGATCTGAATGGTGTCACCCGTGCGTGGGTTCCGACCCGTCGTTGCTTTACGTCGCGCAACGGCAAAAGTACCGAAACCGACCAAGCGAACCTCTCCGCCAGAAGCGAGCTGAGCTGTGATCGAGTCAAATACACTATCAACGGCACGGCCAGCGTCTGCTTTTGAAAGACCTGTGTCGTCTGCAACTTTGTTTACCAAATCCTGTTTGTTCATGGCTTCCTCTCAAAGATAATCTATCCACAATCCATAGCCTATGCGCCGATTCGACAGGCGGTCAAAAGAAAAAAAGCGGATTTCTGCGGTTTTTAGAGACACTAATGCGGGATTACCGAAGCACTTTCTGCCTGCTGCGCTGCCTTCGAAGCATTATACGCATCCTCATCCCAATCGATCGCTGTTGGCATTGAGACCAAAGCATGCCGCAAAACTTCATCCATGCTTTCCACTGGAATGATCTCGAGCCCATCCTTGATATTATCAGGAATGTCTGCGAGGTCCTTCTCATTTTCCTTAGGAATCAATACCTTAGAGATGCCGCCACGCAGTGCCGCCAAAAGTTTTTCTTTTAATCCACCAATCGGCAGTACGCGTCCGCGCAAGGTAACCTCGCCGGTCATAGCGATTTCTTTGCGCACAGGAATACCCGTCATCACCGACACAATCGCCGTCGCCATGGCTGTCCCGGCCGATGGTCCGTCCTTTGGGGTCGCCCCCTCGGGTACGTGGACGTGAATGTCTTTTCGTTCGAAAAGTGGCGGCTCAATGCCAAAAACGGTGCTTCTCGAGCGGACATAAGACGAGGCAGCATTGATTGATTCTTTCATAACATCGCCGAGTTTCCCCGTCGTTGTCATGCGTCCCTTACCAGGCAACATAACCCCTTCGATGGTTAATAGTTCGCCGCCCACCTCGGTCCAAGCCAGACCAGTTACAACCCCAACCTGATCGTCGCTCTCAGCCAAGCCAAACCGATGCCGTCGTACACCGAGGTAATCCGGCAGATTTTCAGGTGTTACCGAGACTGTTTGCCCTTTACCTCTAACGATTTCGGTCACGGCTTTCCGCGCCAAATTAGCAATTTCACGCTTCAAGTTCCGCACCCCAGCCTCGCGGGTATAATACCGGATAATATCGCGCAAAACCTCATCTGCGAGTTCAAACTCGCCAGCTCGCAGACCGTGCTCTTCAACCGCTTGTGGCAGGAGATGCTGCTTCGCAATCTCGATTTTTTCATCTTCGGTGTAACCAGCAATACGTATCACTTCCATACGGTCCAATAACGGCCCCGGAATATTGAGTGAATTCGCGGTCGTCACGAACATCACATTCGAGAGATCGTAATCGACTTCAAGGTAGTGGTCGTTAAAGCTATTGTTTTGCTCGGGGTCGAGAACCTCAAGCAGGGCCGATGAGGGGTCGCCGCGATAGTCGGCACCAAGCTTATCAATCTCATCGAGCAACATCAGCGGGTTGCTGGTTTTGACCTTCTTCATCGACTGAATGACCTTGCCTGGCATTGAGCCAATATATGTCCGGCGGTGACCGCGGATTTCGCTCTCATCGCGCACGCCGCCGAGCGACATACGGACAAATTCGCGGCCCGTAGCCTTTGCGATCGACTTACCGAGAGAGGTCTTCCCTACACCGGGAGGGCCGACGAGGCACAAGATCGGACCGCGAAGTTTGTTGGCGCGCTGTTGCACCGCTAGATACTCGAGGATCCGCTCTTTCACCTTCTCAAGACCATAGTGATCGGTCTCAAGCGTTTCCTCGGCCAGACCGAGATCTTTTTTAACTTTCCCCTTCTTCTTCCAGGGTACCGATAGCAACCAATCCAAATAATTCCGGACGACAGTTGCTTCCGCCGACATGGGGCTCATCGAGCGTAATTTTTTCATTTCAGCCTGAGCTTTTTCCCGAGCTTCCTTGGAAAGCTTGGTTTTCTTAATTTTATCTTCGAGCTCCGACAACTCGTCCGTGCCGTCCTCGCTTTCGCCAAGCTCCTTCTGGATCGCTTTTAATTGCTCATTCAAATAATATTCGCGTTGGGTCTTTTCCATCTGGCGCTTGACGCGACCCCGGATCTTCTTCTCGACCTGCAGAACACCGACCTCGCCTTCCATGTAGCCGATGACGGTCTCGAGGCGCTCGGTCACCGACAACATTTCCAAAAGCCTTTGCTTGTCAGACAGGCTCACATTCAAATGCGTCGCGATCGTATCGACCAGCTTCGCGGCGCTGGTAATATCTACAAGACTAGATTGCACTTCAGGTGGAATTTTCCGGTTCAGCTTAACATAACCTTCAAACTGTTTGATGGCAGCCTGCATGAGGGGCTTGACCTCCTCGTCGCGCCCCGGCTCTTCGGTTAACGGCAAAGTGCTCACCTCAAAAAAGGCTTCATTGGGCAAGAACTCGAGCACCTTAGCGCGCTGGATCCCTTCGACCAGCACTTTCACGGTTCCGTCAGGAAGTTTAAGCAACTGCAAAATCGTACCGATGGTTCCGATACCGTTCAAGTCGGCTTCGTCTGGCTCGTCCTTGTCGCCATCTTTCTGGCATACCAGCATCACCTGTTTGTCATTATCCATGACGTCTTCAAGGGCACGGACCGATTTCTCGCGACCAACAAAAAGTGGCACGATCATTCCTGGGTAGACGACAATATTCCGTAGCGGTAAAACCGGCAAAACCTCAGGAATCGGATCTTGCCTCGACGCTTTGGTGAATTCTTGATCGCTCATTATATGTCCTTTCCGACAACTTGCTACCCTTGGACAGCCAGGCACAGACCACCTGCCCGCGGCACATGCACAATCTTGCAGTGATGTTTTATTACCCCGTGATTCATGAAGCGGGGTCAAAACAAAACACTAGGGCATTCACAGCTTCCTGTGCCTACTCTCTATGTGGTGATAAAAATGCCGAATTCAAGAGTTGGGACTTACGTCCACAAAGACATTTCTTGAGATATTATGACGCAGAGGTCGATGAGGCTGACAGGCTCTCTTCTTTTTGCGGCGCGTAAATATAGAGCGGCTTGGCATTACCCTCAATCACCTCAGGGTTCACGACCACTTCTTCAACATTTTCAAGCGCTGGTAGCTCGAACATAGTATCAAGCAAAATCCCCTCGAGCACTGATCGTAGACCCCGCGCCCCCGTTTTACGCTCAATCGCCTTTTGCGCAATGGCCCGCAAGGCCTCATCGGTAAAGGTCAATTTAACGTCTTCCATGCCGAACAAACTTTGATACTGACGCACCAAAGCATTTTTGGGTTCAGTCAAGATCGTCACCAACGCGTCTTCGTCTAAATCCTCAAGCGTTGCTAGCACAGGAAGGCGGCCCACAAATTCTGGGATGAGGCCAAATTTCAGCAAATCTTCAGGTTCAATCAACTTCAAGAGGTCGCCGGTCTTGCGCTCCTCCTGCACTTGCACATTGGCGCCAAAGCCAATTGAGGTTTCAAGACCGCGCTTAGCGATCATTTTGTCCAGACCGGCAAAGGCCCCACCACAAATAAATAGAATATTAGTCGTATCGACTTGCAGGAATTCTTGCTGCGGGTGTTTACGCCCACCTTGCGGCGGAACGGAGGCAACGGTGCCCTCCATGATTTTCAACAGAGCTTGCTGAACCCCCTCGCCCGATACATCTCGCGTGATCGAGGGGTTTTCCGCCTTGCGCGTAATTTTATCAACCTCGTCGATATAAACGATACCGCGCTGTGCCCGCTCGACATTATAATCGGCAGCCTGCAGCAACTTTAGAATTATATTCTCAACATCTTCGCCAACATACCCTGCCTCGGTCAGCGTTGTCGCATCGGCCATGGTAAAGGGCACATCGAGAATGCGCGCCAGTGTCTGCGCCAACAGCGTTTTGCCGCACCCCGTCGGTCCGACAAGCAGAATATTTGACTTTGAAAGCTCAACATCACCGGTTTTACCAGCGTGCTTCAGGCGCTTGTAGTGATTATGAACGGCAACAGACAAAACCCGCTTGGCGTGGTTCTGGCCGATCACATAATCGTCAAGAACTTCGAGAATTTCATGCGGCGTTGGCACACCGTCGGCTGTCTTAACCAGCGAAGCTTTACTCTCCTCGCGGATGATATCCATGCACAACTCGACGCATTCATCACAAATGAAGACAGTTGGCCCGGCGATCAGTTTACGGACTTCGTGTTGACTCTTTCCGCAGAAAGAGCAGTAAAGCGTACTTTTGCTATCGCCAGATCCTACTTTGCTCAATTTCTCGTATCCTTTTTCATCGCCGACTCAATCAGGACTTTTATAACACCATAATTCGCACCGCCTAGACAAGCCTTGTCATTGGCGCACCATCAACGAGGTCTATGCTTTGTCTTTCGATGCATCATCCGTGCCGCGCGCTGTAACAACTTTATCGATCAGACCAAAATCCTTAGCCTGATCGGCTGTCATAAATGTATCGCGCTCTAACGCATCTTCAATTTTTCTTAAAGTTTGGCCTGTATGATTGACATAGATTTTATTCAGGCGCGCCCGCATATCGAGAATTTCTTGCGCATGGCGCTCAATATCAGAGGCCTGCCCTTGAAACCCGCCTGAGGGCTGATGCACCATGATACGAGCGTTTGGTAAGGCAAACCGCATATCCTTCTCACCGGCGGCCAGAAGCAGCGAGCCCATCGAGGCCGCTTGGCCAATGCACAAGGTCGACACGGGCGGGCGGATATATTGCATGGTATCATAAATCGCCATGCCAGCCGTCACCACGCCGCCCGGCGAATTGATATACATTGATATTTCTTTTTTGGGGTTCTCAGCCTCCAAAAACAGCAACTGCGCCGTAATAAGGCTGGCCATATAATCTTCGATTGGTCCCGTGACAAAAATCACCCGCTCTTTAAGCAAGCGCGAATAAATATCATAAGCCCGCTCTCCACGGCTTGTTTGCTCAACAACCATTGGGACTAGCGTACTCATATAGGTTTCCATCACATCAGACATCGTAAACTCCGTTCTTCGCCATTATACTTCTTATCCACTGAATGTGGTGTAAGTCGGCAAAATTGCCAAGGCCGAAAAGATAGAAAGTTTATTCAGCCTTTTTTGACTTCGACGCAGTTGCCTTTTTCGCAGCCGGTTTCTTTGCCGGGGTCTTTTTTGCCGCAGGCTTTTTATCATCAGCTTTGTCAGTCGCTGCTTTTTTTGCGGCTGGTTTTTTGGCGGCGGCTTTTTTCTTAGCGGGCTTTTTCTCTTCCCCGTCAGCCTCCTCGGCCGGATCGCGCATCAAATCCTCGAGTGACACTTCCGTTTCTGTCACCTTTGCCATCTCGACGATAAAGTCCACGACCTTCTCTTCGAAAACTGGCGCTCGAACTTGGGCCATGGCATCCGGGTTTTTCTGGAAATATTCAAGGACTTGCCGCTCCTGCCCCGGGAATTGGCGGACACGCTCCATCAGCGCTTGATTAACTTCCTCTTGCGTCACTTCAATTTTATTTTGCGTTCCAACTTCAGCCAAGACGAGTCCAGTGCGAACGCGGCGTTCGGCTATGCCGCGATACTCGGCGCGGAGGCTCTCTTCATCTTCGTCGAGGTCTTCAATTTTCTTATTTTGATGCTCAAGCTCATGTTCAAATTGATGCCAAATTTGATCAAACTCGAGATTGACCATACCGGGCGGCAATTCAAAATCATGCGTCGCATCCAAAGCGTCTAGCAGAGCTTTTTTCAGATGCGTGCGCGACATTTGACCATAGTCCCGCTGAATTTGTTCCTCGATCGCTTCCTTGAGCTTGTCGAGATTTTCCATACCGAGGCTAGTGGCAAAGTCATCGTCAATAGCGGTTTCGCTCGGGGCGCTGACTTCATGCACCTTGCACTCGAATACAGCTTCTTTACCAGCCAGAGCTTCGCTACCGTAATCTTCAGGGAAAGTCACTTTCACGTCCAGCGCGTCGCCAGCTTTACTACCCTCTAATTGCTCCTCAAAGCCTGGGATAAACTGCCCAGAGCCAAGCACCAAATTAACACCTTCAGCCGTACCACCGTCAAAAGCTTCGCCATCGATGCGGCCGATGAAGTCTATCTTCACCTGATCGCCGGATTTTGCTTTTTCTTTGGCATCCTTGGCGGCGAAAGTTTGGCGCGAACTCGCAAGACGCGACAACGAGTCTTGCACCTGCTCCACGGTCACCTTGGCAACGGGGCGTACCAATTCTAGTTTTGAGAAGTCCGTGAGTTTAATCTCAGGAATGATCTCGAAACTCATTTCGTAAACAAGATCCGCCTTCCCCGCCAAAATTTGCTCGGCTTCTCCAACAAGGCTGATATCAGGCTGCAGCGCTGGACGCTCATTGCGATCTGTCAGAGCTTTCTGGCTGGACTCGCCAACCACTTGTTGCACGATTTCTGACATGACCTGCTGACCATAAGTTTTGCGCAAGTGGTCGGCTGGCACTTTCCCTGGCCGAAACCCTTTGAGCTGAACTTGACCTTTGATTTCGTCCAAACGTGTAGACATGCGCGCGTCAAGATCTTGCGCGGAGATGGTCACTTCGAGCACCCGTGCCAAACCGTCTGATTTTGTTTCTTTGACTTGCATAATTCCTCTCTTGTGCTGCGCCTCAATCACTGCCTAACCTGGTGCGGGCGGAGGGACTTGAACCCCCACGCCGTAAGACACTAGAACCTAAATCTAGCGCGTCTACCAATTCCGCCACGCCCGCTCTGGTTTAAGCGACTGATCCTTAAAATTTGATTAGCCTATAGCAGGCTCGCGTTGCAAAAGCTATACCCTGTTAAGTAGGCAATAGATTTTCTCTCACCCATTTAACAGCAGACCTCCACCACTTAATTGACTTTCGTTTCGGCCTCAACGCCCGTCGCAATGCAGGATAAACGCGTTCCATCGGTTTCGAAAATCGTAATTGAGCAATTATCGGGCTGAAAGCCCACCACGCGGTTATGCCCCGCGGCCGCACCATGCGCGACATTGATGGCGATAAAATGCGAGACCATGACGATATCGGTTGTAAAATCTTGCGTGAGCAATGACAAAATACCTTCGCGCCACGCCAAGAAATCAGTCCCCACACTCTCGGGATCGCTCTCTAGGCTCGGCCAATCCCCCCGCATAACCCGGCGTAACCACTCGACCCGAAGAGATAAATCTGACATTGGCGATGGCAACTCGCGCAAACGAGGCTCGATGCGCGGATGCGTCTGCCAGGCCTGCGCCAAAGGCACGGCTGTTTCCTGACAGCGCCTGAGAGGGCTTGTCAAAATGGGCAGCGGCCCGCTAACCAAATTTTGCAACGCCTCGACCATAGCGATGGCTTGGTCGCGACCCGTTGCATCAAGTGGCGGGTCGGCGTCTTGTCCCCAGCCCGCGGCCGCCTTGCCGTGGCGGATCATAAAGATACGTCGTGTTGTCATGATTTAGCCTTCTGGTGTGAAATAATTCACCTCACCGGCCACAACATGGCCTTTTTTACCCAGGAACTCGTCTTGTAGCATAGCATCGAGCACCCCGTTTTCATCGGCGACATGCGCCACGAACCGCGCATTACTTGCCTCCAGCGTGCCAATAACCAGTCCAACTCTAGGTTTACCAGCAGGGTGGATGACGCTGTAAGTGTCGATGTGAGCGGTCCCATTAGGTGCCGCGTCAACGGTGCGTTTCGGCAGATCGTCAATCCGCTTTTGTACCGCTCTGCTCGTGGGTGCTGTCCAAGCTTGGCTAGGCGCCGCTGCTGAGTAAAGGCCGATTGAATGCTTCGTCAGATACCAACCATTGCCCGTACACAAGCCTTTGCGCCCAGGCGCTGCCCGCAGTTTTTGCATCATCGTGGCGACGGACAGCAAGGTATAACAATTTCCGGCGCCGCCGAAATACGGCAAGCCGCCAGTAACTGTGAGACCGCGCGGATCTTGCTCTGACAGCCCGATCTCGCGACAAGCGACCTCAACAGCGACGGGAAAACAGGAATAGAGATCAAAAAAGTCAATCTCGTCCGCCGTCCAACCCGCCATATTGAGAGCCGCTTCGGTCATATAATTAATTGCGTAAGAACGATGCAAATCTTGCCGCTCCGAAACATGCCAAGTCTCATTGGCATCGGCGCATCCATGTAAGAACACCCATAAAGCGGGGTCAATTCCCATTTCTCGAGCCTTGCCGACCGAGGTTAAAATCACAGCAGCAGCTTGGTCAACCTGAATGACCGAGTTCAAATATTTCGGATATGGAGAACCGACCCAGCGATTATGATCCGAGACAGTGATCAGTTCCTCGGCGCTTCGGGCTACGGGAAACCAGCTCATCGGGTGCTGCGCCGCCACTTGCGTAAAGTGCTCCATCAAAGCGCCCATGCTCTGCGCGTGGCTGGCGACATCACGTCCGAGCGCGCCACGCAAAGCGTTTTCTAGAAGCGGATAGGTGTTGACTGGAAACGACATACCATGCGCCTGCTCAGTTGGTGATACACCACCCTTGTCGACCCCGTACCCCGTGCAATCACCATCGGGCGCATCATTCCAATCAGATTTATCGACGCCCGTGGCGACCGCTCGCATAACGCTGGCAAGCCCCTCGCCGCCCACCAGCAGAACGGTCTCAACGTCGCCATTATGTATGCGCTCAGCCATATCATTGATCATGAATTGTGGCGTGTTACCGCCCGTCGGAGCATAGAAGCAGTGCCGTGGGATAAATCCAAGTCGATTGGCCACACTACGGCCTGGGTTTGGATATTGTCCGAAGGGTAAACCGCGCGCCTCGGGAGAGTCGGTAATGAAGCGCAAACCCGCAACAGCATCGATATGAGCCAGAAGCCCCTGCCCTAACCCCGTGTCCTGCAATGCATTTTGTGCGGCGGCAACCAATAAATCGAGCGGTGATCGCGCCTTGCTCAGGTCTTTCTCCTTCTGCACCACCATACCAGCACCGACCAGTATCGGCGTATTTTGCTCTAAATTCTCGTGCACACTGGGCTCCCTCAGTTATAAATGCTCACACCTGTTATTAAGGTGAGACTGATTGCTACTGGTTTAAATTCCGAAGCCAACAAACACAAGATCTGTGTTTGCTCAATATTTAATCAACTTGATTAAATATTAGGCACGCCTAGTTTTTTGGAGAATATCTCTCAGACCTAACGGCGGCGTGATGCATGACGCCTCCCATGAGAGCGTTGACTCCACCTCAAAAATTGACAGGTCAGCCGCATAAGCGTCAGAGGTTAGATGTCGTAAAAGTTGGCACGGTCCCTGTATAAATTCGACTGACAATGGTTGGTCGAGGCGTGAGATCTTTTAAGACCGCTCGGACTTAATCGGTTCCTGAGACGGCCTTGTTCATTGTTTGTATGGAGGTAGAAACGCATGAAAAAAATAGAGGCCATTATCAAGCCTTTCAAATTGGATGAGGTCAAAGATGCTCTCCAAGAAGCTGGCCTTCAAGGTATCACTGTTTTGGAGGCAAAAGGATTTGGGCGACAAAAAGGGCATACCGAATTATACCGGGGTGCTGAATATGTTGTCGACTTCCTACCCAAGGTGAAGCTCGAGCTGGTGGTGACGGATGATATGGCTGATAAAGCCATTGAAGCCATTCAGTCATCGGCGCAAACCGGGCGGATTGGCGATGGTAAGATTTTCGTCTCCACCATTGATCAAGCCATTCGAATCCGGACCGGCGAAACCGGCGACGACGCCATCTAATTTAATTTTTATTGTTTTAACTGGAGAGAATTATGTCAGACGCTTCTTCAATTCTGAAAAAAATCAAAGACGAAGGGATTAACTATGTTGACCTTCGCTTCACAGACCCGCGCGGGAAAATGCAACACTTAACACTCGATCAGTCGCTCGTGGACGAAGACTTCTTCGCCGAGGGAACGATGTTCGATGGCTCCTCAATCGCCGGCTGGAAAGCTATTAACGAGTCCGACATGATTTTGATGCCCGATCCGTCAACAGTATCAATGGATCCGTTCTACGCCGAACCGACCCTGACGCTATTTTGCGACATTCTAGATCCGGCCTCAGGCGAACCTTATAATCGCGACCCGCGCTCGACTGCTTTGCGCGCTGAGGCTTATCTGAAATCAACCGGCATTGGTGATTCCGTCTTCATTGGCCCCGAAGCAGAATTTTTCATATTTGATGACGTTCGTTTCTCGACTGACCCCTATAGCACGGGTTTCCTTCTCGACAGCGTTGAGCTGCCGTCCAACAGCGCTACCGAATATGAAGTCGGCAATATGGGTCACCGTCCTCGCACCAAAGGCGGCTACTTCCCTGTAAACCCTGTTGATAGCGGTCAAGATATTCGCGGCGAAATGCTCTCCGTGATGCGTGAAATCGGCCTTAATGTCGAAAAGCATCACCACGAGGTCGCCTCTGCCCAGCATGAATTGGGTCTGAAATTCGGCTCCCTTACCTCAATGGGTGACGCTATTCAGATGTATAAATATGTGATCCACAACGTGGCACATGCTTATGGCAAAACCGCAACCTTCATGCCGAAACCAGTTGCTGGCGATAACGGCTCAGGTATGCATGTGCACCAATCAATCTGGAAAGACGGTAAGCCGCTTTTCGCAGGTGACAAGTATGCCGGCCTGTCGCAAGAGTGCCTCTACTACATTGGCGGCGTGATCAAACATGCCAAAGCTATTAACGCCCTCACCAACCCATCGACCAACTCTTACAAACGGTTGATCCCTGGCTTTGAGGCCCCCGTTCTGTTGGCTTATTCATCGCGCAACCGCTCAGCTTCATGTCGTATTCCTTATTCGACATCGCCGAAAGCTAAGCGCGTTGAGGTTCGCTTCCCCGATCCGACAGCCAACCCTTATCTCGCCTTCACAGCAATGTTGATGGCTGGTTTGGACGGCATCGAGAATAAGATCGATCCAGGCCCCTCGATGGACAAAGACCTTTACGAGCTGCCACCAGAGGAGCTGAAAAACGTTCCGCAAGTCTGTGGTTCACTGCGTGAAGCGCTCGAAGCCCTCGATGCCGACCGTGAATTCTTGAAAAAAGGCGGGGTCATGGATGACGACCAAATCGACGCCTATATCGAGCTGAAATGGCAAGAAGTTTACCGCTTCGAGCACACACCGCATCCGGTTGAGTTCGACATGTATTACAGCGTCTGACAGCTTAACCAGATAAAAAGGCCGGGCTTGTCCCGGCCTTTTTTTTAACTATTGCGCAGAGCGATAGGCGTTATAGGCAGCAGCCGCGGCTTCTTCATTTTTCAAATATAGACGAAGCGCCTTTAAAACTCCCATTGAGGGATCAGGCGCCCCATGTCGCCCAATATTGAGAATATTCATACAGAACCACCCTTGCTGTCCCCAGCCATTAAAGGCCGTCATCATGCGGAACGGCGAATTAGGCCCGAGCCAGCCTGGCCCAATGCGCAAATTCTTCTCCCAACTCGGTGCTTCGCTCAACGCCCCGGACAGCAATTTATTGATAATATCGGTATCGGCACAGAGCGGCCGACCAATACCAATAACGTCACAGGCTTTTGCTTCGAGCGCAGCGGACATGCCGGCAACGGTCCGAAAGCCCCCCGTGACCATAAGAGGTTTTTTCATCACCGCCCGAATATCGCGGGCGTAATCCAAGAAATAGGCCTCTCTCGCAATGGTGCTTTCGCGGCGCTGTTCGGCGCGGTCGGGGTTGACTGTCATATTGTCGAGACCCACGAGCTTCGGCTGCTCATAAGTGCCGCCCGAAACTTCCAGTAGATCGATTTTTTCTTTATTCAACCAACGGGCCACCTCAACTGCATCCTCGTGCGAAAATCCTCCGCGTTGAAAATCGGCTGAATTCAATTTTACCGAAATCGGGAAGTCGGCGCCGACGGCCTGACGAACGGCTCGAACAACTTCAAGCAAAAGACGCGCCCGATTTTCGAGCGAACCACCCCAATCATCGGTACGGGTATTCAAATCGGGTGATAAAAACTCTGAAATCAAATAGCCATGCGCGGCATGAATTTGCACGCCCGTAAAACCAGTTTCGCGGGCTATCTTGGCGGTATGCGCAAAGCGTTTAATGACATCTAGAATTTCTTTTTCGGTCAGCGGCCGCGGCGTCCCGAATTGCGCCCCCGGCATTTTTAGGCCGATATCTGAGGGTCCAACAGGGTTAGGGTTAACTGCGGCCGGCGTTTGCCGCCCAGCATGCGATATTTGCATCCACAAATGCGTATCATTTTGTGTTCCAGCCTTGGCCCAAGCGCGCAATGCATCTTTTTGCTCTTTTGACTGCCGCCCCTCGATTACAACATTACCGGGGCGCTCAAGATAACGATGGTCGACTTGGACATTGCCTGTCAGCAAAATTCCAGAACCTCCCTGAGCCCATTTCGCATAAAGCTGCGCATGTTGTGCGGTTGCTGAATTATCGGGCGAGGCCAACCCCTCGGTCATCGCCGCTTTACAGAAACGATTTTTAACGGTGACGCCGCAAGGCAATTTAAGTTTTGACGAAATAGAGGTAATGGCCAAGCTTTTACTCCCAACATAGTATTTCATTTCAATACGCAGAGGAGTTTCGCCATAGCGCTTCCCTTTGCGACGGTAAGCCGTAGTATAGCACTAATTAGAATTCTGATTCGATAGCTATTGTCGCGTATTGTCGCGTATTGTCGCGGCATAGCTTCGCTGGAGATCCAAAATGGCAAAAGCTCCCAAAAAGACCGGCAAAGCAACAACCAAAGCCGCCCCCCGCAAAGCCGCCGATCTTTTTGATGGCGAGAAGGCACCGGCTGGGCGCGGTCGCAATGCCAAAGACGGCTATACGGCGAAAGACATCGAGGTTCTTGAAGGGCTCGAGCCGGTTCGGCGGCGCCCCGGCATGTATATTGGTGGCACCGACACGCGCGCCCTGCACCACCTCTTTGCCGAAGTGATCGACAATGCCATGGATGAGGCCGTGGCTGGTCACGCCACTCACATTGAGGTGCATCTCGAGCCAGATGATTGGCTTAGTGTTCGCGATAATGGCCGCGGCATTCCGGTCGACCAGCACCCGCGGTTCAAGGACAAATCGGCACTTGAGGTCATTATGACGACACTACATGCCGGCGGCAAATTTGGCGGCGCCGCTTATGAAACCTCGGGCGGTTTGCATGGGGTTGGTGTCTCGGTGGTTAATGCTTTATCCGACCAACTGACCGTACAGGTCGCGCGCGACAAGCAGCTCTATGAGCAAAAATTTGCCCGCGGCATTCCCAAGGGTAAGCTGAAAAACCTAGGGGCGTCTAAAAACCAACGCGGCACATTAGTGAAGTTCCACCCCGACCCCGATATTTTTGGCGGTAAGGCCCATTTTGAACCCGCCCGCCTCTACGCCATGGCGAAGGCAAAGGCCTATCTTTTTGGCGGCGTCGAAATCCGCTGGCATTGCGATGCCAGCATCATCTCGGACGACACCCCGACTGAAGATATTTTGAAATTCCCCGACGGGCTCAGCGATTATCTGCGGGCGCAAATTGGATCAAATCCAACAGTCACGCCAACCCCGTTCTCTGGCAAGGTCATTAAAGACGGCCGGCACGGCTCCGTCGAATGGGCGGTGAGTTGGGTGGGCGGTATTGATGGTCACTCGGCTAGCTATTGCAACACTGTACCAACGCCAGAGGGCGGCACCCATGAGCAGGGTCTGCGTAACGCTCTTGCCAAGGGGTTGAAAGCCTATGGTGAACTGGCCAATAACAAGAAAGTTAGCATGATTACGGCCGATGATGTAATGGCCTCAGCAACCTCGTTAGTTTCGGTTTTTATCCGCGAGCCAGAGTTTCAAGGCCAGACCAAAGATAAACTAGCCTCCCCCGAAGCAACGCGCATTGTCGAACAGACGGTGCGCGATCATTTCGAACATTGGCTGTCAAATGCGCCGCAAGATGCAAATAAGCTGCTCGACTGGGTAATCGATCGCGCCGAAGAACGCGTCCGGCGCCGACAAGAAAAAGATGTTAGCCGCAAATCGGCGACCCGCAAACTACGTTTGCCAGGCAAGCTCGCCGATTGTTCGCAAAGTGCCGCCAAGGGGGCTGAATTATTTATTGTCGAGGGCGATAGCGCTGGCGGTTCCGCCAAACAAGCCCGCAATCGTGCCAACCAGGCTATCCTGCCGTTACGCGGCAAAATTCTCAATGTCGCCAATGCAACGGGTAATAAAATTCAGGCCAATCAGCAGTTAGCCGATCTTGTGTTGGCCCTGGGGTGCGGTATCGGCTCGGCCTATCGCGATGATCGCTTACGCTACGAGAAGGTTATCATCATGACCGATGCCGATGTCGACGGAGCGCATATCGCGTCACTGCTGATCACCTTCTTCCATGAAGAAATGCCGGAGCTTATCAAAAACGGACACCTCTATCTCGCCGTACCGCCGCTCTATCGCCTCAGCCAAGGCGGCAAAATTATTTATGTGCGCGATGATGAGGAACGAGAGCGTGTTCTAAAATCAGAGTTTCGCGCCAATGCAAAAGTTGATGTCAGCCGCTTTAAAGGGCTCGGCGAAATGCTTCCCGCGCAGCTGAAAGAGACCACCATGTTGCCTGGCAAACGGACATTACTGCAAATTGTTATCCCTGAAGATGAGCGCAAGCAAACCGCCGATGTCGTGCAACAACTGATGGGCAATAAAGCCGAGTTGCGCTTTAAGTTCATTCAAGAAAACGCGGTCTTTGCAGAGGCCTTGGATATTTAGCAGATTGACTTTTAACTGCACTCGACTATTGTCGCGCTAATTCTGGCTGACAAAAAGTCAGCCCTAGGGCCGGGCCATTGTGGCCTGGAAGATCTCCACACAGAGATCAAAGATCGCGAGGCTCTGCGGCTTCATGGTATTGGGACCAAGACCACAACTCGCAAAAAATTGAAACAACAATGGCGGTTATATGACATTTGATGATTTAGCACTCGCGCCTGAGATTTTGCGCGCGATTTCCGATGTGGGCTATTCCACCCCGACACCCATCCAAGAAAAAGCAATTCCAGAAGTTCTGGCGGGACGAGATGTTTTGGGCATCGCGCAAACAGGGACCGGCAAAACGGCCTCGTTTACCCTGCCGATGATCCATCGCCTGATGAAGGGGCGCGCCAAAGCCCGCATGCCGCGTACACTCATTTTGGAACCGACTCGCGAACTCGCGGCGCAGGTGGCTGAGAACTTTGACCTCTACGGAAAATATACGCGTCTAACTAAAGCCCTGTTGATCGGTGGCGTCGCTTTTGGCGATCAAGAGAAAGCAATCGAGCGTGGTGCTGATGTTCTGATTGCAACACCAGGTCGGCTTCTCGACCATGTCGAGCGCGGCAAGGTTATGCTGCGGGGTGTTGAGGTTCTCGTCATCGACGAGGCCGATCGCATGCTCGATATGGGGTTCATTCCCGATATTGAGCGGATCGTAAAGTTATTGCCTTTTACCCGACAAACGCTGTTTTTCTCGGCCACCATGCCGCCCGAAATCACGCGCCTGTCGGAGCAATTCTTGCAAGCTGCGGCGCGCATCGAAGTCACACGCCCAGCCGCCACCAATGATGCCGTTGCGCAGTTTGTCGTGCATACCTCGCAGGCGAGAAAAACCGACCTATTGAAATCCTTGTTCCGGTCGGAAGACGTCAAAAACGGGATTATCTTCTGCAACCGTAAACGCGACATAGGCACTTTGCTGCGGGCTTTAGAGACAAGTGGCTTTAGCGTTTGCGCGCTTCATGGCGACATGGATCAGCATATGCGCTTACGCCAGCTCGATGGCTTTCGTACTGGTGCAAGTCAATTTCTGATCGCCAGCGATGTCGCCGCGCGCGGTCTCGATATTCCCGATGTCAGCCACGTTTTTAATTTTGACACCCCGACCCATGCCGAGGATTATGTTCATCGCATCGGCCGGACGGGCCGCGCTGGCCGCACCGGCCGCGCCTTTTGTTTCGTTACGCAGCATGACGAGAAATATCTCGCTGCAATTGAGAGCTTGATCGGACGCACCATCCCAAAACATGAGATGGACGAGCCAGGGGCTCAGACCGAAAGTAAAGCTCCGAGCAAAGCCGAGCAGCCGCGCAAAGAGCCTAAACAACAAGACAAGCGCCCCCCGAAGCGGCGCGGCCTCTTATCAAAGTTTCCTAACGAGGAGCGCGCGGCTGATGCCGCCGTAGAGCAAGTCGCAACAGAAACGAGCTCAGAGCCTGCGAAGGGTCCTGATAAGAACAGTAAAGCTAAAAAACCTAAGACACCAAAATCTGAGACCAAAGGCGCGAAGGAAAAACCAACTGAAAGCGCTAAAAAACAATCTGGGTCAGATGCCTTTGAAGGTGCCGCACCAGCGTTTTTATCGATCCCGATCTCAAAATAAAAAAGGGGGAACCTGCTCCCCCTTTTCTCAGACTTTGGCTCGAACTGCCTTTACATTTTCAGCTGGCCTTCGATCATTTTGCGGATTTTCGGGCCAAAGGGTGGACGGAAAATACCTGCCAGAGCTTCAACCGAAGTTTGCCGGAACACTGTTTTGGCATGCGAGAAGTTCTTGAAGCCTTCAACACCGTGATAGGCGCCCGTCCCAGAAGGGCCAACACCTCCAAAGGGGGCATCATCTTGCATGATGTGGGTGATCACGTCATTAACGGCAACGCCGCCGGATGTTGTCCGCTGGACGACCTTGTCTTCTTCCGACTTGTTTTCGCCGAAATAATACAAGCCTAGCGGGCGGTCATGGTCATTGACGTAACCAATCGCATCCTCAA
The DNA here is from genome assembly GCA_965660195.1 of Alphaproteobacteria bacterium. Lineage (GTDB taxonomy): Bacteria > Pseudomonadota > Alphaproteobacteria > RS24 > RS24 > JAYODZ01. The sequence goes on along the minus strand of CBFHZM010000001.1, from coordinate 30,826 downwards.
TCGAGTCATAGGATTTCACCGGCAAGATCGGACCAAAAATTTCTTCCTGCATCACCTTCATATCTTCGGTGGGCTCGACAATAATGGTCGGCGGAATTTTGAAATGCGCCTGCTGTGAAAAATCTTCATTCGCCGGATTGATTTCAATAATCTTAGCGCCTTTGGCCTTCGCGTCTTCGAGATACCCCGTCAGGCGATCATAATGACGTTGATTAATGATTGATGTGTAATCGCCATTTTCTTTCAAGCTCGGGAACATGGTTTCCACCGACTTGCTAGCGGCTTCTACGAAGCCGTCGATCTTACCTTTTGGTACCATGACATAATCTGGGGCCAAACAGATCTGACCAGCATTGAGCGTTTTGCCCGTCATCACCCGCGCCGCGGTTTTCGTCATATCGGCACTATCCGAGACGATCACTGGCGACTTACCGCCGAGCTCGAGCGTCACGGGAACCAAGTTCTCAGCCGCACCACGCATAATGTGATGGGCGATTGCCGTCGCACCCGTAAACAGCAAATGGTCAAATGGCATGCGCGAGAACACGGCACCCGTATCCGGACCTCCCAACACGACCGCAACATCTTCTTCGGCGAAATATTTGCCGCACAACTCCTTCAACAGCAAAGAACAATGCGGTGTAAATTCGGATGGTTTAATGATTGTCCGGTTACCGGCTGCAAAAATGCTCCCCATCGGACCAAAAGCCAGATTGAAGGGGAAGTTCCACGGCACCACATTACCAACGCAGCCGAGCGGCTGATATTCAACCCGTGTCCGCGCTCCGAACAGGCTTAGCGGAAACATCGAATGCCGCTTTTCGGCGCGCATCCATTTCTTCACATTTTTGCGGGCATATTTTAGCGACCCAAGCGTTCCGCCAACATCAGTTGCCAGAGAGCCTTCCGGCGAGCGGCTACCAAAATCGGCACTTAGCGCGTCAACGATGGCATCCTTATTTTCGATCAGCAAACGAATACAGCTATTGATAAGGTCGATCCGACGCTCAGCGGTCATCGGCCCCTCATTAATATGCGCGCGTTTTTGCTTATCAATCATCGCCCGAATATCGGCTTCTGGCGTATCTAGAATCTCTGCTTGTTTTTGTTGAACACCCATACTGGTCCTCCTTGTGTCTGCGACAACTTAACCAAATCCATCAGGTGATGCCAAGAGAAGTTTTTTGATATAGTTTGGCCGTAAGGGATTAAGGGCTTAAAATGGAGGCGATCATGCAGTTAGACTTAGACGGCGTTTTACTTGATATTCAGGACAATATTGCGGTTCTAACACTCAACGATCCTGATACGCTAAATGCGTTTTCACCACGTGTTTTGCGCGCCTTTGCCGCAGCGCTCGACCATATTGAAGACGACACCAATCAAGTGCGCTGCCTCGTCCTAACCGGTGCGGGACGCGGCTTTAGTGCCGGCGCCAATCTCACTTCCGTGGCTGAGCGCAATGAAGCCGAAACCACCAATAGCGCTCCGAAAAAATTAGATGCCGGTGCCGCGCTTGAGACCACTTATCATCCAATAATGCGCCGTTTGCGCGATTTGCACTGCCCGATAGTTACCGCCGTAAATGGGGCCGCGGCTGGCGTTGGCATGAGCTTTGCGCTCATGGGCGATATGGTTCTGGCCGGCCGCTCGGCTTTCTTCCTACAAGCTTTTCGGCGTATCGGCTTGGTGCCCGATGGTGGTGCGACATGGCTGTTACCGCGCCTGATCGGTATGGCTAGAGCTAAGGAATTGGCCATTTTGGGTGAACGCCTACCTGCCGAAACAGCGCTCGAATGGGGCTTGATCAATCGCGTTTATGATGACGCTGCGTTGATGGATGAGGCCATGACGCTGGCGCGCGAGTTGGCGAGAGGCCCGATGTCACTCGGGCTCATTCGCGCCCTGATGGCCGAAAGCACCGATAATAATTACGAGAACCAGCTCAATATGGAACGTCAAATGCAACGCCAAGCTGGCCAAAGTGCAGATTTTGCCGAAGGCGTCACTGCGTTCCTCGAAAAGCGTGACGCCAAATTTAGCGGCCGCTAACCAACTACGCAGGAAGCCAACAGGCCCAGAAAGCTCAACGCCAAGAGAATAAAAAGATGCGGCACGGCGCTAGCCGTCGAGACCAAGCTTTTTGAGCACCAGCGCGTTGACCGCCTGTGGGTTGGCCTTACCCCCCGTTTGCTGCATCACTTGCCCAACGAACCAGCCAGCCATTTTAGGCTTCTCTTGCGCTTGCGTGACCTTGTCGGGATTGGCGGCAATCACTGCGTCCACAGCGGCTTCAATCTCGCCGGTATCGGTTACCTGTTGCAAACCGCGTTCCTCGACAATTAAGGCCGGATCCTTACCTTGATCTGGCCCGTCATCGAACATCAGCTCAAAAACATCCTTAGCGCTGCGCGTCGACACAGTTTGATTGGCGACGAGATCAATTAAGGCGCCCAGTTGTTCGGCTGATACGGGACTTTCAGCGAGCGACTTGCCAGACCGATTGAGTGCCGCAAACATGCTACCGACCACCATATTGGCCGCCATTTTGGCATCACGACCCTGCGCGACCTGTTCAAAGAAATTAGCGCTCTCAGCTTCGGCGACCAACAGACCCGCATCATAAGAGGACAGCTTATATTGTTCCATAAAGCGCTGCTTCTTATCATCGGGCAACTCTGGTAAATCAGCGGCAATCTCGTCAACCCAAGCCTGCTCGAAAGTTAGCGGCACCAAATCGGGGTCGGGGAAATAACGATAATCATGCGCTTCTTCTTTCGAGCGCATCGAGCGTGTTTCACCAAGGCGCGGGTCAAACAACCGAGTCTCTTGATCAACTTGTCCACCATCCTCAATCAGCGCGATTTGCCGGCGCGCTTCATATTCAATCGCCTGCCCAATAAACCGAATTGAGTTTACGTTCTTGATCTCGCAGCGCGTGCCTAAAGCATCGCCTGGGCGGCGCACCGACACATTCACATCAGCACGCAGACTGCCCTGCTCCATATTGCCATCGCAGGTGCCGAGATACCGTAAGATCGCGCGTAATTTTTTGACATAGGCTTGTGCTTCAGCAGCCGAGCGCATGTCTGGCTTGGAGACGATTTCCATCAAAGCGACACCCGAACGGTTCAAGTCAACAAAGCTCATCGTCGGATGCTGGTCGTGCATCGACTTACCCGCGTCTTGCTCAAGATGCAGACGCTCAATGCCTACATGCTTGACCTCACCGTCATCGAGGTCAATCTCGATCACACCTTCGCCGACAATCGGGTATTTAAATTGCGAGATTTGGTAGCCTTGCGGCAAATCGGGATAAAAATAATTCTTCCGATCAAACACCGACATCAGATTAATTTGTGCTTTTAGACCCAATCCTGTGCGCACGGCCTGCTCGACACAAAACCAGTTAATCACGGGAAGCATACCCGGCATGGCGGCATCGACTAAAGATACATGGCTGTTCGGCGCACCGCCAAACTCCGTCGAGGCACCCGAGAAAAGTTTTGCTTTCGATGCCACCTGCGCATGCACCTCGAGACCGAGAACAATTTCCCAGTCTCCCGTTGCACCCGAAATTAGATTATTTCGATCGTTCATCTTAGACCCACCATTTTTGTGGTCGCGCTATAAAACCAGCGGCGGTTTCCATCACCTGCGCTGTGCGCAACAATGTCTCTTCACCAAAGGCTGGACCAATCAACTGCAAGCCTAACGGTAGGCCGTCCTTATCGAGCCCGGCGGGCAGCGACATGGCTGGTACACCTGCCAAATTAGCCGTCACCGTGAAGACGTCATTGAGATACATCGTCAATGGATCATCTTGATTGCTACCCATGGCGAAGGCCGCCGACGGCGTCGTTGGTGTCAACACCACATCGCATTGCTCAAATGCGGCCGAGAAATCATTAGCGATCAGACGCCGGACTTGAAGCGCTTTAACATAATAGGCATCGTAATAGCCGGCCGAGAGCACATATGTTCCGATCATAATGCGTCGGCGTACTTCGTCACCAAAGCCTGCGGCACGGGTTGCTTCATACATACCGTCAATATCGCCCCCCTCAACCCGCGCCCCGTAGCGCACGCCATCATAGCGTGCGAGATTTGAAGAGGCTTCCGCTGGCGCAATAATGTAATAAGCTGGCAGAGCATAGTGCGTATGCGGCAAGCTGATATCAACAATATCGGCACCTGCTGATGTGAGCCAATCAATACCTTTTTGCCACAAAGCTTCGATTTCCGGTGACATGCCGTCAACGCGATATTCGCGCGGAATACCGACTTTCAGACCACGAATATCCCCCGTCAGCGCTGCCTCATAATCTGGCACCGGCGCATCAATGCTCGTGGTGTCTTTAGCGTCATGTCCCGCCATAGCTCCGAGCATAATCGCCGCGTCCCGCACGGTGCGCGTAATCGGGCCGGCTTGATCGAGTGATGAAGCGAAAGCCACAATGCCCCAACGCGAGCAACGGCCGTAAGTGGGCTTCAACCCTACTGTTCCCGTAAAGGCCGCGGGCTGACGAATGGAGCCCCCCGTATCGGTCGCCGTTGCTGCCACACCGATATGGGCGGCCACTGCTGCCGAGGAGCCGCCAGACGAGCCGCCCGGCACCAGCGCGGTGTCCGTGCCTTCGCGACGCCAAGGATTAATTACCGCGCCAAAACGCGAGGTCTCATTTGAAGATCCCATGGCAAATTCGTCATTGTTAAGTTTACCCAACATCACCGCACCAGCATCCCAGAGGTTTTGTGTTACGGTCGATTCATAAGTCGGCGTAAAGCCGCCAAGAATATTCGAGCAGGCCGTGGTTTGGACGCCCTTGGTGCAAAATAAATCTTTCACACCAATCGGCAGCCCCTCAAGCGGCGCCGTGCTGCCCGCAGCCAGTCGCGCATCGCTCTGGGCGGCCATGGTGAGTGCGATATCAGCAACCTCATGCACCACCGCATTAAGCGCGCGGGCTTCTTGCATCTGTTTTATATGCGCCTCGCAAAGCTCAACAGCCGTAAAGTCTTTTTTCCGCAATCCATCACGGGCGGCAACCAGATCGAGATCAACAAGCTCTGACATTATTCCACCACCTTTGGCACGGCAAAAAATTCTTCATCGCGAGACGGCGCATTGGCCAAAATCTGATCGACAATCGCGCCATCCGTGACTTCATCAGCACGGCGTTTGATTTGCGTTTCGACTGCGCTGGTCAGTGGCGTGACACCCGCCGTATCCAACTCGTTTAATTGCTCTACAAATTTTAGGATCTGCGAGAGCTCTTGTGCCAATCCGGCAAGCTCCGCCTCCTCAACACCGATGCGCGCTAGCTTCGCAATGCGTCGCACGGTTGCTTCATCAACCGACATAATTCGCCTTTTCGAAAATGATTCAAATCAATTGAAGGCAAACTAGCAAACCGCACCCCATCAGGCAACTCACCCGAGCGTCGCACGCATTCAATATTTCCCTTCGGCGTGAACTGCGGTAACACAGCAAAATGGACATCTTAGAAGATATGCTGTCTTTGCCGCGTCTGATGCAGCGGGGGCAGATTCTTGTCGGGCTCGATCTCGGCACCAAAACAATTGGTATTGCCCTCTCCGATACCAATTTTACCATTGCCTCACCGAGTGAGACAATCAAACGGCAAAAGCTCTCGATTGATGCGCAAGCGCTTCAAACGCTGATCACAGCTCGGCAAATTGGCGGCGTCGTCATGGGGTATCCGCTTAATATGGATGGGAGTGCTGGCCCACGCGCCCAAGCAACGCGGGCTTTTATCCGAAATTTGGCTAAAATTGACAATTTTCCGTCGCTGCCTGTGGTGTTGTGGGATGAACGTTTGTCAACAGCCGCCGTCACTCGCACCTTAATTGATGCCGATGCCAGCCGCGCCCGTCGCGCCGAGCTCGTAGATAAACTTGCTGCAACATACATATTGCAGGGCTACCTCGATTTTTTACGGTCAGCCAAGTAATAAATTCGCTTGCCACAAAGCCGACAAATCCGTATAGACTACGGCTTTGATGAGTGAAGCGCCCGAAAGCAACTGTTTTCCGCACCAGCATTTGCTGGGCATTGAGGGGCTTTCTAAGCAGGATATTGAAAATCTCCTCGACCGCGCTGAAAGCTATATCAGCTTCAATCGACAAGCCAACAAAAAAGGTAATGTTCTGCGTGGCCGGACGCAGATTAATCTATTTTTTGAAAGCTCGACCCGGACGCAAAGTTCTTTTGAGCTCGCTGGCAAGCGCCTAGGCGCCGATGTTATGAACATGAATGTTGCCGCTTCTGCTATGAGCAAAGGCGAGACGCTGATCGACACAGCCGTTACCCTCAACGCCATGAACCCCGATTTGATTGTCGTCCGCCACAGCGCCAGTGGCGCCGTCGCGCTGCTAGCACAAAAAGTCTCTTGCGCAGTCCTTAATGCAGGTGACGGGGCGCACGAGCACCCAACGCAAGCGCTTCTCGACGCGCTAACCATTCGGCGGCGGCTGGGCCGACTTGATGGTCTCAAAATTGCCATTTGTGGTGATATTGCGCATTCGCGCGTAGCACGATCGAACATTATCTTATTGTCGATGATGGGCGCTCAAATCAATTTGGTTGGCCCTCGCACCCTTATTCCGCATAGCGCTGAACGTCTCGGCGCCAATGTTTTCTATGACATGAAACAAGGCCTCGCGGGCTGCGATATTGTCATGATGCTGCGCTTGCAAAATGAACGTATGAGCGGCAGCTTAGTCCCCTCCGTGCGCGAATATTATCACCTCTATGGACTGGACGAAGAAAAGCTCGGCTATGCTAAACCTGGCGCGCTGGTAATGCATCCAGGGCCGATGAACCGCGGCGTTGAAATCGATAGCGCGATTGCCGATCACCCCGATGTAAGCTTGATCCGTGAACAGGTGGAAATGGGCGTCGCTGTCCGCATGGCCGCGCTCGAAGCCTTGGCGTTAAACTTACCACGCAATGGCGAGAACGAGGCGAGCCATGACTGACCTTTTATTCCAAAACGTTCGCCTCCTCGACCCTGCCTCGGGGCTTGATATGATCGGTGCCCTGCGGGTCAAAGATGGCCACATCGTAGAATTCGGAGAGACTTTATCGGGCGACGAGAGCGCTTGCATTGACGGCAGCGGCAAAGCACTGATGCCGGGCTTGATCGATATGCAAGTGCATACCGGAGAACCAGGATACGAACACCGCGAAACACTGGCCACAGCCTCGCATGCCGCAGCACGCGGTGGCGTCACCAGCATTGTAGTGATGCCCGATACGCGGCCGGCGATTGACGATGCCGCTTTGGTTGACTTTATCAGTCGGCGCGCGCGCGACACTGCCATGGTACGTGTTATCCCCATGGCCGCAATCACCAAAGGATGCGACAGCGACCATTTAAGCGAAATGGCTTTGTTGCGCGATGCCGGCGCTATCGCCTTCTCCAATGGCGACCGCAGTATTATGAATGCCTTGACGATGCGGCGGGCGCTGTCTTATGCCGCCAGCTTCGACGCCTTGATTGTACATCATGCGATGGATGAGAACCTGCTCAGCGCGGGCGTCATGAATGAAAGCGAACTTGCCACACGCCTCGGTCTTCCTGGTATTCCGGTGGCGGCTGAGACGGTAATTATCGACCGAGATTTGCGCCTCGTACAGTTAACCGATGGACGCTATCACTTGGCGCAGGTTTCATCGGCAGACAGCGTTGCCAGCCTGCGTCAGGCGCGCGCCCTCGGCTTAGGCGTTAGTTGCGGTGTCAGCATTAACCACCTACTCCTCAATGAAAATGACGTCGAAAATTACCGCAGCTTTGCAAAACTAAATCCGCCGCTTCGAGCAGAAGGCGATCGCCTTGCCCTGGTTGATGCGGTTAGCGATGGTATTATTGATGTCATTGTTTCAGCCCATAATCCGCAAGACGCCGATGCTAAGCGTCAACCTTTTCAACAGGCGGCATTCGGCTCGGTTGGCGTCGAAACCTTATTGACCGGCCTGATCACCCTGCACCATAGCGATGGCGTAGATTTGCTGACCTTGTTGCGGGCAGTAACCTCCGGGCCTGCCGATATTCTCGGCATTGACGGCGGCCGCTTGGCGCTCGGCGCAGCTGCGGATTTAACACTGGTTGATCTCGATGCGCCTTGGATTATCGATGCCGATGACCTTGCTTCAAAGTCAAAAAATGCAGTTTTGGAGGGGCGCCGTGTGCAGGGCCGCGTCGAGGCGACATTTGTGGCTGGAAAATGCGTTTACGCCCGCGATGATGATTTAGCATGACACCTCTCGATTTTTTACTTCTGAGTTTTGTCGCTGGGTATTTAAGCGGGTCAGTGCCGTTTGGCCTCCTCTTCACAAAAATGGCGGGGCTCGGCGATATCCGAACCATTGGCTCCGGCAATATCGGAGCGACCAATGTCCTCAGAACAGGAAAAAAATCGATTGCCTTGCTAACCTTGCTCGCCGACGCCCTGAAAGGCGCCGCCCCCGTCCTGATTATCGGTCAGCTGTTTGCCGCGGCGCCCGACCTTGAGACGGCACAAAGTGCCGCTGCGCTGGGCGCTTTTATAGGGCATGTTTTTCCGGTCTGGTTAGGTTTCAAAGGTGGTAAAGGCATAGCAGTTTTCATTGGCGTCCTGCTCGCCCTCAACCCGCTCGCGGCACTGGTCTTCGTCAGCGCTTGGCTGGCGACGGCCGCCTTGTTCAAAATCTCATCGCTCGCGGCCTTAGCGGCTTGCCTTGCTGTCCCCGTCGCCATGCTTGCCCTTGGCGATTTAAATCTAGCCATCCTTTGCGGGCTTTTGGCGCTGATTGCCTACTGGACGCACCGCGAAAACATCAAGCGCCTGATCGCTGCCCAGGAACCGCGTATCGGTAAATCCTAAGCTCTTCCCTGCCGCCACAGAATAGACAATACTATCCTAGCGCCCAGCGTTATGGGCAGTAATAAGAATAAGAAAAGATGCACCATGTGGCATAGAAAGCAAAACCTAATCACCTGCTTGAGAATCGTCCGAAGTCAAAATGTCGGTCCGCAAAGCTTTCAAATGTTAATGCATAATTATGCATCTCCGCAGGAGGCACTCGATGCCCTACCAGCGCTTTCAGCGCGCGGCGGACGCAAGAACTTTAAGGTCGCGGCCGCTCGGCAGGTCGAAGGCGAACTTGCAAAAACGCTTAATCTGGGGGGAACATATTTAATCTGGGGTAGTCCGCTCTACCCAAGGCTCCTCGCCGAGACGCCGAGCGCACCACCTATAATTAGCATATTTGGGCACGCTTCCCTGCTGGAAAAACCGGCCATGGCCATTGTCGGTGCACGCAATGCATCGGCAGCAGCCTTAACGCTTTGCGCCCGTCTCTGCACGGAATTGGGCCGGCGGGGGTGGGTCGGTGTCTCAGGCCTTGCGCGCGGCATTGATACCGCCTGCCATAAAGCCATGATGCACAGCGGCACCATCGCCGTCATTGCCAACGGCGCCGATATTTACTACCCGCCGGAGAACGCCGCTTTGCAGGAAAAAATTAAAGAAACTGGCCTGCTCATTTGTGAAAACCCGCCCGGTACTAAGCCACAGGCAACACAGTTTCCGCGGCGCAACCGCATCATTGCTGGACTTGGGCGCGGCACTTTAGTGATCGAAGCCGCTCGCCGATCGGGATCACTGATTACAGCGCGCTTAGCCAATGAATTCGGGCGCGATGTCTTTGCAGTTCCGGGCTCACCGCTTGACCCAAGGTGTTTAGGGTCGAATAATTTGATCCGCGAAGGCGCCGGTTTAGTCGAGACCGCTGATGATATTGACGCTGCCATGTCACTCAGCGTTGGACGATTTGAGGCGCGCGCGCCAACCCAGCCGAGCCACCGCCCTGCTTCGCCCCCTGAGCTATCAGATAGCAATCGCGGTCAGATCCACAGACTCTTGGGGCCGACGGCTGTCAGCATCAACGCTTTAATCGAACTCACAGAAATGCCACTTCCCTATATTTATCAAGCGCTTCTGGAGCTGGAACTGGCGGGCCTTTTGATCCGTCATAATGACGGTAAAGTCAGCCTAGCGACGCCTGACTAGAGCATTTTTATCTTTTTTCTGCTCCCGACAATATTCTGCCATTTGACATCGCGCTGTATTTTGACCATTTATGGAAGCCAAACCGATGGGAAAAACACTGCATGGATGTCGTCATTGTCGAGTCGCCCGCGAAAGCGACAACAATAAATAAGTATCTCGGAAGCAATACGAAAGTTTTCGCATCCATAGGGCACGTCCGCGATCTGCCAGAAAAAGATGGCTCCGTCGATCCCGATCAAGATTTTGCTATGACCTGGGAAATCAATGGCGGCAAGAAAAGCCGGCTCGACGAAATCGCCAATGCTGTGAAAACAGCGGACCGTCTGATCCTCGCGACCGACCCTGATCGTGAAGGCGAAGCTATCTCCTGGCACGTTCTCGAAGTTTTGCGGAAGAAAAAAGTCCTCGAAGGCAAATCAATCAGCCGTGTAGTCTTTAATGCCATTACGCGTACGGCCGTATTGGAGGCGATGGAACATCCGCGACAAATTGATGAAAAACTGGTCGATGCCTATCTCGCACGCCGCGCATTGGACTATCTGGTGGGCTTTAATTTGTCGCCGGTTTTGTGGCGTAAATTGCCGGGCGCCCGATCAGCCGGGCGCGTGCAATCGGTCGCTCTGCGCCTAATTTGCCAGCGGGAAATTGAGATTGAACAGTTTAAGCCGCGCGAATATTGGAGTGTCGATACGATACTTAAAACGCCGACCGCGGCTACGGTTCCGACCCGTCTCTCCCTCTATCGGGGCGAAAAGGCTGATAAGTTCACACTCGAAAATGAAGTGATGGCACGCGATGCCGAAAATGCCATCCGCAATGCGAGCTTTACCGTCGATCGCGTCGAACGCAAACCTGGTAATCGTAACCCCGCACCACCCTTCACCACCTCAACCCTTCAACAGGAAGCGGCACGCAAGCTCGGTTTTTCTGCTAGCCGTACCATGCAGGTGGCGCAGAAGCTCTATGAAGGGGTCTCAATCAGCGGTGAGACGACCGGTCTGATTACCTATATGCGGACCGACGGTCTTGATCTAGATGCCTCTGCTGTGACCGAAATTCGTGACAAAATCCAACAAGACTATGGCAATGATTATTTGCCCGAAGCCGCGCGGCGGTATACTAAAACGGCTGCCAATGCGCAAGAAGCGCATGAGGCGATCCGCCCGACCTCAATTATGCGCGCACCCGACGACATTAAGGCTTTGCTTAACATTGACGAGCAAAAGCTGTATGAGTTGATTTGGAAGCGGACATTGGCCTGCCAAATGAACCCTGCACGTGTCGAGCGCACCACGGTCGACATTATTAGCCAAGACCGACAAACGGGTTTGCGCGCCAGCGGCACCGTCATCACCTTCCCAGGTTTTTTGGGAGTGTACGAGGAAGGTCAAGACGAGGCTGTCGAAGATGACAAGGACGGGGTCCGGCTTCCAGACCTGCAAGAAGGCCAGGTGTTGAGCGTGTCCGAGGTTAAGCCCGAACAACATTTTACTGAACCACCTCCACGTTATTCAGAAGCCTCTTTGGTCAAGAAAATGGAAGAGCTAGGCATCGGGCGGCCCTCGACTTATGCGTCGGTGCTGTCGGTGTTGCGTGAACGCGATTATGTTGTCATGGATCGCAACCGCTTCATCCCTCAAGACAAAGGGCGATTGGTCGTTGCTTTCCTGGAAAGCTTTTTCGAGCGCTATGTCGAATATGATTTCACCGCCTCGCTCGAGCGTGATCTCGACCTGATTTCAAATGGTGAAATGAGCTATCTCGATGTTCTGCGCCGTTTCTGGAGTGATTTTAAGCCTAATATTGATCAAACCTTAGAGCTTCGAAACACAGTTGTACTCGACCGCATGAATGATGTTCTGGGGCCGCACATTTTTAAAGATACGGGCGATGGCAATCCACGCCAGTGCCCAAAATGCAATGAAGGCGATCTGAGCCTTAAAACAGGCCGCTTCGGCGCCTTTGTCGGTTGCACCCGCTATCCCGATTGTGGCTTCACCCGCCCCTTTGCCGGCGAGCAGGCAGAACAGGGAGATATTGAACGCGTCCTCGGACAGGATCCAGACTCGGGTTTCGATGTACATGTGAAAAATGGACGTTTTGGTCCTTATATCCAACTTGGCGAAAAATCTGAGGATAATGAGAAACCAAAACGTGCTGGTATTCCGAAAGGAAAGACGCCACAAGAGATGGACCTTGACTACGCTTTGAAGCTACTGTCGTTGCCGCGACTGGTTGGTCCTCACCCGGAAACGGGCGAAGATATCACCGCTGATATTGGCCGCTATGGGCCCTATATTAAATGCGGCAAACAATCGGCTAGCCTCGAGACTGCTGACGAAGTGTTCGAGATTGGTATCAATCGTTCGGTAACTGTTCTTGCCGAGCGTAAAGCCAAAGGGCCCGGACGGGCGACCTCGCAAAGCGTAATTCAGGAATTGGGCGAACACCCCGATGACGGCAAGCCAGTGCGGGTAATGAACGGCCGCTTCGGACCTTATGTGAAACATGACAAAATAAATGCCACCATTCCGAAGGACGAAGATCCGGCTAGCATCACTATGGAGCGGGCCATGGGGCTGATTGAGGCGCGACGTGCGAAAGGGCCAGCCAAGAAAAAGCGGGCGCCCGCACGTAAGAAGAAATCTGGATGAGCGATCAAGAGCCGGACGGTTTCCCAGACAGCCAAACCATCCTCGAATTCATTCGTAATTCCGCCGGAAAAGTCGGTAAGCGCGAGATAGCTCGCGAGTTCGGCATCAAAGGCGCGGATCGTATTCAACTGAAAAAAATACTTCGCGATCTTGCCGCCGAAGGTCAGATCGAAACCGATAAACTCTCAGGCTTGCGTTTGGCCGGCGATTTACCAGCCGTCTGCATGATCGAAATTACTGGTCGAAATTCTGAGGGCGCCTTTATTGGCAAACCAACGCAATCGGTACCCGAACCCGCACCAATTATCGAAATCCAAGAATTACGCCGCGCCAAACAGGCGCCTGTGCAGATCGGGGATCGCGCCCTCGCCCGCCTGACACGCAAATCACAAAGCCATTATATAGCCCGTATCATCAAGCGTATCAGTCAGTCGACTGAACGTCTGATTGGTATCGTTCGCAAATCGGGAACACAACTACGATTGGTGCCAGCTGATCGGCGTGAACGGTACGATTATGATCTGGCTGCAGCTGCTGGATTTTCCGAAAATGATGTAATCATTGCGGAACGCATCGAAAGCCGGCGGCGCGGCGAACGCAAAGCGCGCTTCATCTCGCGCATTGGTGCTGCCGATGCGCCGGATGTTTTCTCCATGATCGCAATTGCTGAGCAGTCGATCCGCTTTACCTTTTCCGATGAAGTGCTGGCAGAAGCCGACGCACTTCCCGCACTACCGGAGCGTCAAAGAACAGATCTGACCGCACTTGATTTTATTACCATCGATCCGGCCGATGCCCGCGATCATGATGACGCGATCGCTGTTACAATTACCGATACCGGATTTGACCTAACGGTCGCTATCGCCGACGTCGCAGCCTTTGTCAGACCCGGATCTGAGATCGATTTAGAGGCCCGCCGTCGCGGCAATTCGGTTTACATGCCAGACCGCGTTATTCCGATGTTACCTGAGCGCTTGTCAAATGATCTCTGTTCGCTCCGCGCTCAGGAAACACGCCCAGCTCTTGTATGCCACATCGAGATCGGGCCGGACGGTGAACGGCGCGGCCATCGCTTCGATCGAGCCCTCATTCGCATCGCCGACGCCTATAGCTATGAACAGGCGCAAGACGTGTTTGATCGCCTACCCACATCGCCCAAGACTGATAGCGCTTCCCATATTCTTGCCCCGATCTGGGCCTGTTATCAGGCCATGGTGATCGCCCGGGAAAACCGCCGCCCCTTGGACCTAAACCGTCCCGAGCGCAAAATTCGGCTCGATGACAGGGGACAAATTTCGTCGATCTCGATGCCGCCGCGCCTTGAAGCGCACCGACTGATCGAAGAAATGATGGTTTGCGCCAATCGTTGTGCCGCTGAGCAGTTGGAGCGCAAGCAAACTCCATTGATTTATCGTGTCCACGATGCGCCCTCGCTGGAAAAGGTTAAGGGTTTTTCAAATTTCATTCGCCCCTTAGGCATTAAGCTCAATCGTGGGCAAACACTGTTGCCTCAACTTTTCAATCAAATTTTACAAAGCGCGCCAGCCGAGGCACATGCCGATATGATCAGTGAAGCGGTCTTGCGCACACAAGCGCAAGCCGCTTACGCAACAGAAAATATTGGTCACTTCGGCTTAAACCTGTCGCATTACGCCCATTTTACGTCGCCCATTCGTCGCTATGCGGACTTGATTGTTCATCGTGGCCTAATCAGCGCCCTCGGTCTCGGCGAGGACGGCCTGAGTGAGACCGATAGAGCGCAAATGGTCGATACCGCGGAAAGCATTTCGCAAAGCGAGCGCCGCGCAATGATGGCAGAACGCGCCGCTAATGAGCGCTATCTCTCAGCCTTTATGTCGAAACGTGTCGGCGAAACATTCGACGGAATGATCACTGGGCTGTCGCGCGCTGGACTTTTCATTCGCCTGCACGAAACCGGCGCCGAGGGCTTAGCCCCGATCTCGCGCCTCGGCGGCGAGCGTTTTGTTGTTGACGATGACGGCTACACCATGACGGGTCTAGCGTCGGGCCTAAGCTTTAAATTGGGTGAGGCCGTCGAAGTCACCCTAGAAGAGACCATCCCCGTTAAGGGGGGGCTATTGTTCTCGCTCAAAGCCGGCGGGCAATTCTCTAGCCGCAAGAAACCTACCGCGACAAAAAAACAGAAGAAAACGCGGCCGAAAAAAGCTAAACCGAAGCGGTAAAGACAAGGTTCGATCATGCAAGCGCAGAATGACAAGCAAAAACCCGATGAGAGATCTAGCTGGCACGCCATTATGAGAGGCTTGGGCCAAAAATGCCCGGCTTGTGGACAAGCCACGATTTATCGCGCTTTTTTGAAAGTCCGCGATGACTGTCCAAATTGTGGCCTGCATCTGGCTGGCCATGAAGCCGACGATGCGCCACCCTATTTCACGATTTTTATAGTTGGGCATGTGATTATTCCGGTCGCCTTACTGGTCGAGAGATTTTATGCGCCGCCAATTTGGGTGCATGCACTGATCTTCACGATTCTAGCTGTCGCCGTCACTCTATACAGCCTGCCACGTGTCAAGGGCGCCATAATTGGCTGGCAGTGGGCCTTGCGAATGCATGGTTTCGAAGAACAGCGATAAATGTGATAAAGCTTTACGATTTGGAGTGCTTTGAGGGGAACCATGGCAAGCAAGATGAAAAGCCCAGTCACACCGGGAAAAGCCAGCGAGTTTCGCAGCGACGGCGGTAGAGCAGTTCGTCCCGTAGATGCCGCAACATTAATCATTATCCGCGAAGTCAAAGGCCAAACATCAATTTTAATGGGCAAACGAGCGGCAAATCATAAATTCATGCCGAATAAATTCGTCTTTCCAGGTGGTCGCGTCGACCCCATAGATTCGCGCATCGCAACCAAGGCCAAATTACCAGCCCCCGTGCTAAAACGTCTCGGTAAGCATATTTCCTCCAAAACCAGCCCGACACGCCTCACAGCCTTGGCGCTGGCCGCCATCCGCGAAACTTTCGAGGAAACCGGTTTGGTCGTCGGAGAACCGGCGCGCGCGACCCCCAATACGCGTAATGCCGACTGGCAGAGCTACTTTGGTTACGGAGTAAAACCACCGCTTCATGCGATGGATATGGTTGCCCGCGCTATTACTCCGCCGCACCGCGTTCGGCGTTTTGACACGCGATTTTTCACCATTTCGGCAGACTACTTACACACCCACCCTGAAGATCTGAAGCGCGCCTCGGGCGAGCTAACCGACCTACATTGGATTGGCATTAAAGACGCCTTCGATCTGGATTTACCGATTATTACCAAACAGGTGCTAGGGGTTCTACAGGACCGCCTGCAACTGCCCGCGAAAAAGCGTATGTCAGCGCCAGCACTGTTTTTCCGCTTTCATCGCGGGCAAGCGCAATTCTCAAAGATTTAGCAAAAAAACTTGACTTGCGCGCAATCCTGCGTAGATTGCGGCTAATTCGGGCGCTTACCCCACAATTTATACAGTATAGGTTCGTTATGGCTAAACCAACGACAATCAAGATTAAGCTAGAAAGCACTGCCGGCACGGGTGCGTTTTACGTCACCAAGAAAAATGCCCGCACAATGACCGAAAAAATGGTCGTAAAGAAATATGACCCGGTGGTGCGCAAGCATGTCGAGTTTAAAGAGACCAAAATTAAATAAGTCAGCCTGAGTGCTGATAAGAGGCGCCGTTCACGGCGCCTTTTTTTATAGGCTTTTGCGCTTTTGATGTTTTGACAATCGCTCTATGTTAAACAGGTAACAACTAGAAAATTGATCCCTGTGACCCCTGAAACAAGTGAAATTTTAGCCCTCAACGCACTCGCATGGCTGTCAACGCAAGAGACGCTTATGGAGCGGTTTTGCGCGCTCGCGGGTCTCGCACCATCGGATTTATTGGTCGAGGCCGAGCGTAGTGAGACACTTGCCGCGGTTCTTGATTTTCTTTTACAGGACGAGCCCAGCCTATTAGCGTTCTGTGAGGACCAAAACATCGCCCCTGATCTTCCCATCCGGGCGCGAGCTTATTTACCTGGTGGCGACCTGCCCCATTGGACATGAGGAGCGTCATGACATCTAGCCTATCTCCAGAAGTTCAAATGCAATTGGCCGAGATCAACATTCAGCCCGATCGCCCCTTGATTATTACCGATGCCGATGAGGTGTTGCTTCGCTTTATGATGGCGCTCGAGAAATTTCTTGACGCCGAAGGCCTGTGGATCGACCTCAAAAGCTTTGCCATCAACGGCAACATCAAGTCACGCAAAACCAACGAACCGGTACAACGTGACAATCTTATCGAAGACTTTTTTGCCGCCGCAACGCGCGATATTCCAGCCGTCGACCACGCAGCCGAAGCGCTCGAGAAACTTTCAGCGCAAGCGCAAATACTGGTCTTCACGAACCTACCCTTGCAGTACAAGCAAGAGCGCATTGACAATCTGCGCGCGCACGGCATGGACTATCCCGTTTTGGTTGGCTCGGGTTTGAAAGGCCCGACCCTAGCGCATCTGGCGACCCAAACGCGAGCGCCGGTTTTTTTCCTCGATGATATTCCCCACAATATTGATAGCGCACGCGACCACAGCCCCGACACGCACCGTATCCATTTTATCGCTGACCCGCGTTTAGCTGAATTGGTGGCGCCGGCCGCCGGTGCAAGCACGCGCATAGACTGTTGGAAACAGGCCCATGACTGGATCTCCTCACAGCTCATCCAGCACGGCTTCTAAAAGCTCCGGATTCTGCCGCGATTGCTACACGCCGCTGGCGGCCGATCCAGCACCTAAAAGATGCCCTGTCTGTCGCTCGCCGCGGCTTGTGCGGCACGATGAGTGGACAGAGCTATCGATTGCCCATATCGACTGCGACGCTTTTTATGCGGCGATCGAAAAACGCGATAATCCGGAGATCCGTGATAAACCGGTCATCATTGGCGGCGGCACACGAGGCGTCGTCTCTACTGCTTGTTATATCGCCCGTATATCAGGCGTCCATTCCGCTATGCCGATGTTTCAAGCAAAAAAACTATGTCCCGATGCCGTTATCATTCCGCCCGATATGGCCCGCTACAGCGCCGTGGGGCATGAGATTAGACAAATGATGCAAGATCTCACGCCATTGGTGGAGCCTCTCTCCATCGATGAGGCTTTTCTGGATTTGACCGGTACACAGCGTCTCCATGGCCTAGCGCCGGCCCTAATCCTCGCCAAGTTCGCTCGCCGCATTGAACAAGAGATAGGCATCACCGTTTCAGTTGGATTGAGCCATAATAAATTTTTGGCCAAGCTCGCCTCTGATTTCGATAAGCCGCGAGGTTTTTCCGTGATCGGTAAGGCGGAAACCACCTCATTTCTTGGCAAGCTTCCCGTCGCCCGCATATGGGGGGTCGGCAAAGCCATGCAAGACCGTTTAGCGCGCGACGGCATTCGCAATATCAAACAAATTCAAAATTTGTCGGAAGCCGAAATGATCAAACGTTACGAGCAAACCGGATATCGGCTAGCGCGGCTGGCGCGCGGCATCGACGACCGCCGTGTCACCCCTCTTAGTGAAACGAAGTCGATTTCGACAGAGACGACCTTTAACAGCGATATTTCTGACCCGGCGATGCTCGAGAAACATCTCTGGGCCTTGAGCGAAAAACTGGCCCGTCGCTGCAAAGAAAAGAAATTGGCTGGGCGCACGATTGTTTTGAAAGCCAAAACACGGCAATTCACATCTCTGACACGAAGCCACACTCGCCACAGCCCAACACAAATGGCCGAAGCCATTTTTAAAGATGGCAAAATGCTGCTCGCCGAGCTAATGGCGTCGCGGCCACGAGAGGCCTATCGCCTATTGGGTATTGGTGTCAGCCAAATTACCCCGGCTGAATTTGCCGATATTCCCGACCTCGCTGAACCAGAGCGTAAAAAACAAATCGACGGAGAACGCGCTATGGACCGCTTGCGGGAAAAATTCGGCCTACAAAGCATTCGCAAAGGGCGGGATTTGCTATAATATCACCGCCACTGGAGAGAACAAGTGACAAAAACATGCCCCCTAACAAACTATTTGCGTAAAAATAACTTAGCTGACACCGAGCTTTCGGCTCCGCTGGCGAATTACCGCCCCAGCATTTTGAGCGGCTCCCATCTCTTTATTTCGGGACAAGGCCCGACCGATGCAACTGGCTCAGCCATAATAGGCAAGCTCGGCGACACATTAAAAATCGATGACGGCCAGCAGGCCGCGGCTTTATGCGCGCTCAATATTTTGCGGGTCGTTCGCGCCCAAACGGGGAGCTGCGATGCCATCAAGCAGATCGTACAACTCAACGGCTATGTCAATGCAACGCCCGAGTTTACCGAGCATCCGCAGGTCATTAATGGTGCCTCCAATCTGATGGCCGAAATCCTCGGTGACCGCGGCGCCCATAGCCGCGCCGCTATTGGCACGAGCTCTTTGCCACTGGGGTGGGCAGTTGAAATTTCGGCGATTGTCGAGTTGGCCAGCTAATCACATGTCTTCGCCCCAGTCCTCCGGTCTAAAGCTGGGGCGCGTTGACCGCGCAGCCGATATTGCGGCCGATGTCTGGAACGCTTGTGCCAATCCGAGCCACCGGGATTTCAACCCGTTCCTGCAACATGCCTTTTTCTGCGCCGCCGAAAATAGCGGCTCGGCAACGCCCGAAACTGGCTGGACACCATGTCATTTAACACTCAGCGAGAATGATACGATAACAGCGATATTGCCGCTTTATCTCAAAACGCATTCACAGGGTGAATATATTTTCGACCACATGTGGGCCGATGCTTTCGAGCGCGCAGGTGGCTCTTATTACCCCAAACTTCTGAGCGCCGTACCCTTCACACCCGCGACGGGGGCGCGGTTGTTAACCTCAGCCGCTGACGACGCGGGCGAAATGCTTCAAGCCAAGGCGTTATTGCGCGGCGCTGAACAGATGCTAAAGGCCAATAACTTATCCTCGCTACACCTCAATTTTGTTCCGGAAGCCAGCTGGAAAATGCTCGGTGGTGAAAATTATTTGCTACGCAAAGACCAGCAATTTCATTGGCTAAATGACGGGTTTGAGAGTTTCGATGCCTTTCTCAATGCCCTCTCCTCGCGCAAGCGTAAGAATTTAAAGAAAGAACGGGCCCGCGCTATTGAAAACGGCATCACGATTGAATGGTTCTCGGGAGACGATATTTGCCCCACACATTGGGACGCATTTTTCGAGTTCTATATTGATACAGGCATGAGAAAATGGGGTCGCCCTTATCTCACTCGCAAGTTTTTCGATTTGATCCATGAGAGCATGCGACAAGATATCTTACTAATCTTGGCCAAGCGGGATGGACGTTATATTGCTGGCGCCCTTAATTTTATCGGCAGTACAACCCTTTATGGTCGCAATTGGGGATGCATTGAGGATCACCCGTTTCTACACTTTGAGCTTTGCTATTATCAGGCGATTGAATTTGCCATCTCCCGCGGGCTGCACCGCGTTGAGGCTGGCGCTCAAGGCGCCCATAAAATCGCAAGGGGATATTTGCCCTGCCCCACCTATTCAGCACATTATGTCACACATGACGGCTTTCGCGAGGCTTTAGCGCAGTATCTGAGCAACGAGCGGGCTCATGTCGACAACGACATTGAAATATTGAACCAGTACACACCGTTTAAGAAGGAGACCGATCATGAAATTGGATGAGCCGTATAATCCCAACAATATATTTGCAAAGATTTTACGCGGCGAGCTACCTGCGATTAAACTCTATGAGGATGAGCATACGTTGTCTTTTATGGATATTATGCCGCAAGCGACCGGGCATGCTTTGGTGATCCCCAAATCACCCGCTACCAATCTGTTAAACCTCGATCCAACAGCCTGTGGCGGCTTACTTCAAACCACCCAGAAACTCGCGCATGCCGTTCAAAAAGCCGTCGACGCGCCAGGGATTTTGATTGCTCAGCTAAATGGCAGTGCCGCGGGACAAACTGTGCCGCATTTGCACTTTCATGTCTTGCCGCGACATGAAGGGCTAGAGCTTGCGTTTCACGCCCGCGATGTCGCCGACATGGGTGAATTGGAAGCCGTTGCCGTCAAGATACGTGCCGCATTGGCGACACTCTAACCCTTTACACGCTCGGGTTTACCTTTCCCCTTGCTGCTTTTACGAGGTGTCGCTGGCTCCAAATCCGAAACCGTAATGACGACTTTCTTATCTTTGTTGACGTCAAGCTTAGCCACACCACCCGTTTTAAGGTCACCAAACAGCAATTTATCCGCCAGAGGCTCTTTAATCTTATCTTGGATCAGTCGTGAAATCGGACGCGCGCCCATTTGTGGGTCGTAGCCAGTATCTACCAGCCACTGCAATAGCGCTGGTGTGGTTTCAACCGTGACATTGCGATCTGCCAACTGATTTTCAAGCTCAAGAATAAATTTCTCAACCACCCGCAAGATTGTTTTCGTATCTAGCGGCGCAAACCCGATCATAGCATCAAGCCGATTTCTAAACTCTGGTGTGAATAAACGATTGACCGCCTCCGTGTCGTCGCCCTCGCGGCGATCACGGGCAAAGCCCATCGGCGCACGGGCCAAATCCGACGCGCCGGCATTGCTCGTCATGATTAACACAACATTGCGGAAATCAACCGAACGTCCATTTGCATCAGTCAGCGTGCCATGATCCATCACCTGCAACAGCACATTGAACAGATCTGGATGGGCTTTCTCGATCTCATCGAGCAATAAAACGCAATGCGGGTCTTTATCGACACCATCGGTTAACAAGCCACCTTGGTCATAGCCGACATAGCCGGGAGGTGCGCCGAGCAGACGCGATACGCTATGACGCTCCATATATTCCGACATATCAAAGCGCAACAAATTGACGCCGAGAATGCTGGCCAACTGACGTGCGACTTCGGTTTTACCGACACCGGTTGGGCCGGTGAACAAATAATTTCCAATCGGCTTATTGGTGTCCCGCAAACCTGCCCGCGATAATTTGATAGCCGACGACAATGCGTCAATGGCTGTATCTTGACCAAAAACGACGCGCTTCAGGTTCACCGCCAAATCTCGCAGCTTTTCAGTTTCGTTACGCGACACATTTTTCGGCGGCACGCGCGCCATGGTCGCGATGACGTTTTCAACTTCCTTGACGGAAATTGTTTTACGCCGACGCGACGGTGGCAAAAGCATTTGCGAAGCGCCGACTTCGTCGATTACATCGATCGCTTTATCGGGTAACTTGCGATCGCTCATATAGCGCGACGACAATTCCACGGCGGCCTTGATCGCTTCATTGGTGTAACGAACCTGATGGAAGGCTTCGAAATACTCTTTTAAACCGCGCAAAATCTTAATCGTGTCTTCTACCGTTGGCTCATGAACATCGATTTTCTGGAACCGCCGCGCAAGCGCGCGATCCTTCTCAAAATGTTGACGATATTCCTTATAAGTCGTCGATCCCATACACCGAAGCCCGCCACTTTGTAGCGCTGGCTTTAACAAGTTCGAGGCATCCATTGCTCCACCAGAGGTTGCCCCCGCGCCGATCACGGTGTGGATTTCATCGATGAATAAAATTGCATCAGGCATTTCTTCAAGCTCGGCCATCACCTGCTTCAAGCGCTCTTCGAAATCGCCGCGATAACGAGTTCCGGCCAAAAGCACGCCCATATCGAGCGAATAGATTGTGTTATCCTCAAGCACCTCTGGCACGTCGCCTTCAACGATACGACGTGCTAACCCCTCGGCAATGGCGGTTTTGCCAACTCCTGGATCTCCAACCAAAAGCGGATTGTTTTTATTGCGACGACAGAGAATTTGGATCGCGCGATCGACTTCTTTGTCGCGGCCAATCAACGGGTCGATTTTGCCAACGCGAGCTTTATCGTTCAAATTCACGCAATAGGCTGCCAGAGCCTCGCCATGCTCCGCAATCAAGTCTTCGTCATCATCATCCGAGCCCGTAACCGGTCGCGCTTCAGAAGCCCCCGCTTTTTTTGCTACGCCATGGGCAATAAAATTCACCGCGTCATAGCGGGTCATATCTTGCTCTTGTAAATAATAGGCGGCATGGCTCTCGCGTTCGGCAAATAGCGCGACCAAAACATTGGCACCCGTTACCTCGTCGCGCCCCGAAGACTGCACATGGATTACAGCGCGTTGAATAACCCGTTGGAATGCTGCTGTTGGTTTGCAGTCCTCCTCGTCATCGATCACCAATCCAGTTAGCTCTTGATCGATATATTGGCGAAGCTGATCCCCCAGAACATCAATATCAACGGCGCAGGCAACAAGAACGGCGCGCGCATCCGGCTCCTCGGTCAAGGCCAGCAGCAAATGTTCCAGTGTGGCAAATTCGTGTTTGCGCTCATTGGCATAACTCAAAGCACGATGCAGGCTGAGTTCCAGATCTTTTGAAAATGCAGGCATAGACTCGGTTCTCGCTTCCTCTAAACGCTGTTTGCTTTATCCATGGGTCAATCCTTCTCCATAGTGCACTGCAAGGGATGGCCTTGTTGACGCGCCAGATCCATTACTTGCGTCACCTTTGTCTCAGCGACCTCATAGGTAAACACTCCGCATATTCCGACACCATTTTGATGAACATGCAACATTATTGTTGTCGCTTCTTCGATTGACTTTTGAAAAAACCGTTGCAGCACATAGACGACAAACTCCATCGGGGTGAAATCATCATTTAAGAGAATGACCTTATACATGGCCGGTTTTTGGGTGCGGGTGCGCGTTTGCGTGATGACACCCGTCATGCCGTCATTGCCATTTGCGTCTTTTTTATCCGAGGCAAGCGTCTCTTGAAGCAATTTTCTTTCTTTCAAAGTCATTTTTCGTTCCGAACATCCCATGGAAAGGCAATTTTCAGGCTTTAGCAAGAGACAGGCGAGTTTGTCTGCTTCTGTTCCCCTTAAATAAGCGTATTTTTAATAATCTCAAGGCTTTCGATTGGCCTATATTTTGCTATCTTGAGGGCGAGAGGTTAACGGCATAATGCTCAAAAAACTTTACTTAGCTCTGGCTTTGCTCGCGATTTTTAGCGCTTTACCGGCGACGGCAGAAGCGGCCGCGCGGGCCTCTATCGTAATTGATGGCCACACAGGGGCTATTTTGTCGCGCGCCCGCGCCGATAGCCAGATCTACCCTGCCTCCTTGACCAAGGTCATGACCATTTATTTGCTGCTTGAGGAAATTACGGCCGGCCGCTTGACGATGGATAGCAAGATGAGCGTCTCAGCGACAGCGGCAGCGCGTCCCGCGAGTAAGCTATATCTGAAGGCAGGAGAGAAAATTAGCGTCAAGCTCGCTCTCGAAGCCCTTATCGTTCGCAGCGCCAATGATGTTGCTACGGTGGTTGCCGAGCATATTGCCGGTTCGGAGGATGCTTTTGCTAAAAAAATGACCTTGAAAGCCCGCACGCTCGGCATGCACGACACGACCTTTAAAAACGCATCTGGTCTTTACAACTGGGGCCAAATAACAACTGTACGCGATCTTAGCCGCCTAGCGCGGGCCGTGTTGAATGATTTTCCGGACTATAGCTACATTTGGTCGCTGAGGAGCATGAAATATCGGGGCCATGTCATCGCTTCGCACAACCATCTGCTAAAAAAACTTAACGGTGCGGTCGGCATGAAAACTGGTTATATCCGCGCTTCGGGCTTTAACGTCATCGCCGTCACCGAACGCGGCGGCCGACAGTTGATCACCGTTGTTGTTGGCGGCCGCAGCTCGCGCGAGCGCGACCGGACTGCTATGGCCCTAACAGAGACCAATATTGCGCGTGCCTCGCGCCAAACCACTCGCCGCGTGGCCGCACCGCCGCCGCGACCCGACTATCATTTAGCTGGCGTCAATGCCTTGCCTCCGGCACCAAAAGCTGCGCCCCAAGGCCTTAACACAACAACCGCCTCGGCCAATCAATGCAACCCGCTTAGCGCCAATGCCAGTGGCGCGTGGATGGTGCAACTGGGGGCCTATACCAACTTCGCGGCCGCCAAACGTCGCGCCGATGCTGTGCAGCGTGATTTTGCACCCCTCACGCAAACGGCTCAGGCCGTCATTCCGCGCGTCACCTGCAATGGCAACACACTGTTTCGCTCGCGCTTGGCGGGGTTAGATGAAACGTCGGCGCGGTCGTTGTGCGCGCGCGTTGGCAATCAAAACTGCCTCGCTCTTGCCCCTTGATCGGTGCGACGCGAAACCTTTTTTAGTCTTTTAGGTCTGACAATAACCGATCGCGAGCGGCTGTAAGGCGCGCCGCAAGCCAATCCGAACCGCCATGGTCGGGATGCACTTTTTGTATCAGCTTTTTATACGCTGCTTCAACCTGATCACGGCTGGGGTTTTCCGCTAACCCCAAAACCTCACAAGCTTCTGCTTTCGAGAGATCACCAGCCTTTTGAGGGCGTCCATTTTCAGACCTAGCCGACGGTGCAAACATATAGCGCAGGAAAACAAGCCCGCCGACGACAACAATGAAGGCAGGAAAAAATAGGCCGCGGACCAGCAAAAACAACGCTACCGCCCCAATGACAATCCAGATGATTGTCATCATGCTGCGCCTGACAAGCGTGACAGGCAATCGCGGAAAAGCGAGCACAGCCAGCGCCAAGATAATCGCAACAAAAAGGCCGATCAGAAGTGGTGACATCACAGCTCAACCCCAGGCAATCGCAGCCCTTTCATCATGTGCCGAATTTCTGCCCTCGCTGCAACATGCGACATAGAGAGTGTTTCGCTCGCTTCAGCATCTGTGAGATCCAATAAGGTTAAACCTGCAGGAAACATCTCGCGAAAAACAACACGCTCCCCCAATCCATCGACCACCCGAAAGCCAACGCGCTTCGACAAAGCTTCCAGTGCTTGGTTGACGCGATCGCGGTTACGGGTAAACACATGGCTCGTACGATTGCGCATAACGATCCAATCAATCGAACCACCATCAGCCGTCGCGCGCGCTTTGCGACACTCCCAAACCATTTCGGAGTAAATACTGGCGCGCGTCACCTCCAGGGTTTCGGGATCTACTTGCGCTAAAAGGTCAAAATCAAGAAAACTGTCATTGATCGGCGAGATCAATGTGTCAGCGATGGCATGACCAAGTCGCGAGAGAAATGTGTCCGCTCCCGGACTGTCGACAACAATAAAATCCGATGCTTGCTTCAACTCAGCCAGCGCCGTGGCAAAATTACGCTGATCCTGCACAACATCGCTCCCTGTAGGGCTGGTGCGCTCCAAAGCAATATGATGCGACTGCGGCATGTCCCGTCGCGTCGTCCACACTGCACGATTTTGTATATAGCGCGTCAGCGACTGTTGCCGCACATCGAGGTCTAATGAGCCAACACGAAAGCCCGCTTGCAAAAGCGAGACAATAATATGCATCGCGGTGGTGGTTTTACCCGCACCGCCCTTTTCATTGCCAACAACCACAATATGGGGTGTATTTCCTTGCTCCGACATCCGCTCGATACCTCGTTCCGACTATGCCCGAAGCGCAGTATAGACTGCTTCGTATATATTTTGACTGTTAAAATTTAACTTTCACGCTATGTTCGGAGCCATGTTAAAGGACGAAAAAATCATCATCACGGGGGCAGCGGGTGGACTGGGACAAGCCATCGCCAAGCATGCACTCGCGGCAGGCGCCGCGCTAGCTTTGTTTGAAAAAACCGACGATCTAGCTGCCGCCGCTCGGGCTGATTTTGCAGCGCATGAGCGTGTTTCAACTTATACCGCAGATTTGACCAATACCGAGGCCCTCGAAGCCGCCGTGCAACAGGCCAGCGCCGATATGGGCGGCATCACTGGTCTCGTCAATAATGCCGCGATTTTATGCCAAGATGACAGCGACCCCATTGCAACCTCGCTGGAGAGCTGGAACGCCACCCTAAACGTCAACGTGACGGGCGCCTTTCTAATGTGCAAGTTTTGCCTGCCGCATTTGCAGACCAATGGTGGTGCGATCGTCACAATGTCATCAGTTGTCGCACATGCCGCTTCTGCGATTCCCCAAATTGCCTATACGACCAGCAAAGGAGCACTAGAGGCTATGACGCGGGAAATCGCCATCCGCTATGCCCGCGATAATATCCGCGCTAATTGTGTTGCGCCGGGGCCTGTGCGAACGGCACGAACGGAACATTATTTCAGCTCCGACGAAAACTGGGCCAAACGGCAGCGCTATATTCCAATGGGTCGCCTCGGGCAGGCCGATGAAATAGCCGCCCTTGTAATATTTTTGCTCAGCCGACAAGCGGGCTACGTGACCGGTGCTACCTACCGCGCTGATGGAGGTATTTCAGCCGCTTACATCGCCTCGGATGAGAAGCCTTCGTAAACATGAAAGCCAAGTTCTATGTCATCACTTGATATTATCAGCCCGGTCAATGGCGAGCTTTATGCGAGCCTTGCGCAAACTTCCGATGCGGCCATCGCCGCGGCTCTGGAGAAGGCGCGTTTGGCGCAAGAAAAATGGGCCGTAACGCCCATCGAAACCCGCGCCAAACTATGCCGCGGCCTCG
This sequence comes from Alphaproteobacteria bacterium, assembly GCA_965660195.1. Taxonomy (GTDB): domain Bacteria; phylum Pseudomonadota; class Alphaproteobacteria; order RS24; family RS24; genus JAYODZ01. The sequence continues at coordinate 3,544 of CBFHZM010000001.1, read as the reverse complement.
TGCAAACCCTCGTCGATAACGCCGAAAAATTGGGCGGCGAAATGAGCTGGCAAATCGGTCGCCCTTGTCGCTACACTCCGAATGAAATCAAAGGCGGCTTTGCCGAACGCGCCCATTATATGATTGATATTGCGGCCCAGGCGCTGAGCGATATCCGCCCGGGCGATGGTGTTGGCGTGAAACGCTTTATCCGAAAAAAGCCGCTTGGCATCGTCTTTCTGGTTGCGGCATGGAATTACCCCTATCTGACAGCGGTCAATGCCCTCATCCCAGCTTTAATGGCTGGCAATTGCGTCATTCTAAAACATGCTCGTCAGAGCCTGCTTGTCGGCGAAGCGTTGGCGAACGCCGCCCGGGCCGCCAATCTCCCCGAGGGCGTTTTAACGCACCTTGTTTTAACGCATGCGCAAGCTGCCCGCATTATTGCAGATGCGGCGATCGACCACGTCAACTTCACAGGCTCGGTAGCAGGCGGTCACGAAGTCCAAAATGCGGCGCGAACACGGTTTATCTCTATGGGCCTCGAACTCGGTGGCAAAGATGCCGCCTATGTACGCGCCGATGCTGACATTGATTACGCGGCTGAACAGCTCGTCGATGGCAGTTTCTTCAACAGCGGTCAGTCATGTTGCGGGATTGAGCGGATTTATGTGGCACGAGCGCAATTCGATGCCTTTGTGGCACGAGCCGTTGAGCTAACCCGTGGCTACCAACTTGGTGATCCACTTGACCCCGAGACAACTTTAGGCCCCGTGATCAATGCCGCTGCGGCCAGCACCATCCGCCGCACGATCGCCGAAGCCGTGCAACAGGGCGCCAGTCCTCTGATCGACGAGGAGGCCTTTCCTTATAGCCTGCACCCTGCGGGTACTTATCTAGCGCCCCAAATTCTGATCAATGTGACGCATGATATGCGTATCATGCGGGAAGAGACCTTTGGCCCCGTGGTCGGTATTATGCCGGTTGAGAGCGATGCCGAAGCCGTGAGTTTGATGAATGACAGCGTCTATGGTCTGACCGCTTCGGTGTGGACGCGAGATCCCGATGTGGCCGAAGCCATCGGCAATCAGCTACGCGTTGGCACTCTTTTCATGAATCGTTGCGACTATGTTGACCCGGCGCTGGCTTGGACCGGCTGGGGTGATACTGGCCGCGGGACAACGCTATCGAGCTTGGGATATGACCATCTCACGCGCCCCATGAGCTTCCATCTTAAAACCGAGACCAGCTGATGCGGCAGGCTATACCGATTATTCGCACCGTCAGCGATCTCCGCACGCAAGTGAAAAGTTGGAAAGCGCAAGGCTATCGGGTTGGCCTCGTGCCAACTATGGGCGCTCTACACGATGGGCATTTATCACTGGTTAAAGCGCTCAAATCACATGCCGATAAAATTATTGTCAGTATTTTTGTCAATCCGACGCAGTTCGCTGCGCATGAGGATTTAGATACCTATCCACGTACCGAGGTCGAAGATTGCGCCAAGTTATACGATGTCGCCGCAGACCTCGCTTATATTCCAGCGGCGTCGGAAATCTATCCCGAGGGGTTCGCCAGCACGCTCCATATTGGCGGTCCGAGCGAAGGACTTGAGAGTGACGCGCGACCGCATTTTTTTGATGGTGTAGCTATAGTCGTGCAAAAATTATTTCAACAATCTCAAGCAGATGTAGCCATTTTCGGAGAAAAAGATTATCAGCAATTACTGGTCATAAAAAAAATGGTCCGCGATCTCGACATCCCGATTACCATTGTCGCCGGCGCCATTATGCGCGAGCCGGATGGCCTTGCCATGTCCTCGCGCAATGCTTATTTGACGCCCGAAAATCGCATTATTGCGGGCCGACTGAATGGAATTTTAAAACAATTGGCGATGAGTGAATTACCGCCGGCGCAAGCTGAAGCAGAAGCTGCGGCGGCCTTGCGAACCGCTGGGTTTACCGCGGTTGACTATGCCACCATCCGTGATGCTGAAACCCTTGCTTTACCGAACGCGACCACACAGTCGCGACGCGCGCTGATCGTCGCCCGCATTGGTGAGATTCGCCTGCTCGATAATATGGCAGCTAAATAAGGCCAAGCTCCGAGAGCTCGCGATGCATCTCCTCGGGCATGCGATCGTGTCCCTGGCCGCGCGATGGCAGATCCCTGGGAGCTTTTTCGACCTGTAAGTAGCGCCAACCTTGAAACGCTCGCTGTGGCATAAGCCGCGTCGGCGTTAACTTATTCTCTAAAACCAAATGACAACGCCGAATGCCCTCACCATCGGTAAAGGGCTCAATATCAAGAAGCGCCTGACGGACTGATATTTGCCCCGCAATCACCCAATAGAGCGAGCCGCCATCGAGCAACTCATGAACGCGCTTCGGAACCATGCGCGTGGTGTGAAAGACGCGTCGATGGCGCTCCCACAAATAGGCCTGCCATGCCTCAAGATCGGTGATCGTCTTGGCGCCAACGCATAATTTTAGCAGATGTAGACTCATAGCCTTAATATGGCGCAATTCCCCAATAAAGCCAAAAATTGCTGAGCCTTAAAAATAAGGTTTTGTGGATAGGTCAGACGCGAGAGAGGCCAATCAAAGCCCTAGTTTTGAAAGACATAGAGATTGTCGGAGCCAGTAAAAAAGCTGAAAAAGCCGCCAGCGCTCGCACCACCAATAACATATAAGCGATCCTCGTAAACCGCCGTTCCCATTAAATGCCTGGCTTGTGGTAAATTAGGTAAGGTTTTCCATTTACCAGATTGAAAAACATAATGTTTTGCCGAGGCCGATTTTGTTGCGTCACGATAACCGCCGACCACATGCAGGCCATCCGACAGCACCGCAACACCGGCATTCGCGACCGCCTCAGGCAGGTCTGGCAATTGTTTCCACCCGGCTTCTGGCGCCCACCGCCACGCAGTTGCACCGTTCACCAGATAGATATAGTTGCTATCGCTGGTTGCCATAGCGCCATAGGTTGTCACGGGCAAAGACGGTAAAGCAGTCCATTGCTGCAACTGCCGATCAAGGCGCCAAAAGTTATTTTTACCCTCGCCGCCGATTAGATAAAGAGCGCCACCGAACTCTACAACACTGTGGCCAAAAACAGCCTCCGGTAGCGGTGTTACTTCAACCCATAATGCGCTCTCGTGAACATAGAGCCAGGCATCAGAGACGGCTTCGCCCGTCTGGCGCTCGCGGCCGCCGGTAACGATTATTCGTCCATTCAGGGTACCAACACCAAACCGATCAATATTTGCCGGTAATGGCGTCAACGGCCGCCAACCATCATCGCGTGGATCATAAACTTCAAAAAATTGCCGCAGGCCCTGCCCGACCGTACCACTCAGAACATACACGTGATCGTTAATGACGACGGCCGAGGCGCTCGGCAGCATAGCTGGCACCGGCGCCACGACACGCCATTCTCCAGCCAAAACAGGGAAGATTGTCAGCAAACTTAACAGAAAAACGCGGGCGACCAGTTTCATGCGCTCATCCTAACAGCAGAATCGTGGCAAAACCAAGGAAAGCAAGAAAGCCAATAACATCTGTTA